>DASYDZ010000051.1:0-43954 GCA_036499305.1 Candidatus Didemnitutus sp. | reverse complement strand
ACAGGAGCAGCGCCCGCGCATGAACGAACTTCGCCGCCGTGGACTTACCGCTGCGAGTCAACTCGGTGAGTTGCTCGCGTTCCTTCTGCGTCAGGGTGACTTTGTATCGGTTGGCCATGCCCCAGTAAATTCGTGGGCAGGATGAAACTCCATACGAAACCCTACGTGTTACACGATACTAGCCTCATCAGACAGAAACCGGCAAAGTGCTACCCTCCCGAGGCATTGGGAACACGGCTCCCATTTCGAGGGCACCTGTTAGAGACATTCAGTCCTTGGAACGAAAGCCCGGAGGCGGGAACGGCACGCGCCATTGTCGGCTCACCTTATTGCCCAAGACGTAGGAATTCACAAAAAGCTCGGCATGGTTCGGCTGAGACCACCCCCAGAGGCACAATTCCCTGATCTGAAACTTCCGGGGAATATTCAGGGTCGTCAGGTGGCCGGCCCGGTCGACATGAATCGCCAACAGAAGGTCCCCACCGGTGCTTTTGAGTGCGGCCTTCTTGACAATCCCTTCGAGGGTTTCATTCGGATTCAGCGCTGCGGGCGGCAACCGCTTCAGGGAGACCGGCAGGCGATGATCCGTAGCATTTGTCCGCCATCTGAATTCAGCGTCGAAGTCATGCAATGGACCTTCGCCGGGCCGGACGACAAGCGAGTCGATGCCGTTACCCACGGCATAGGCGTACCCGAACAATGCGGCCTGCCGCTCCTCCATCTCTGCAGTCGTGAAGCGACCGGTCTTCTTGGTACCAAGCTCAAAGTAACGCGCCAGCCACTCGACCGGCGACCGGAATTCCTCTGAGGTTGATTTGTCCTTACCCATGACAGTAACGGGCGTGCACGAACGCCGGTCTATTTGTCAACCGCTGGCCCCGGCAGCCGTTTGCCGCTTAGCAAGGCATGTTTGCGGTCCAATGCTTGACACATGAAGTTCACGAGCGAGATCGCTTTCAGGCTGTTCTGCTCGTTGCCATATTGCCGGTCGATACCGTGCAGAATCGCGTGACGGTTGAACTCCCCTGGCCGCATTCGTTCCGACGTACTCCGCAACCGGCCCTGGCGTGAAAGTCCCCGCAATACAGCCAACGAAAGCCAATCATCCTTGACCGCCTCCCAAAGGGCCGGAAGTAGCGGCTCCGTCTTCCGAAATGTGAAGTATTCCGCGCCGATGAGATCGCGAGAAAGTCCGTCGGCTTGAGCGAGCAGCACCGGAATAGACAAGGCGAACTGGCCGGAACGATGCACGCCGCACGCCGCTGCAATCAATTCAGCCCGGTCGGGGTGGCGATTCACCACTGTCTGCTCAATCGCATCCAACCGCTCCCGATAGTAGCCGACAAAAAGATCGTTCAGGCCGACCGTGTCGTTGGATGCCTGCAATTCCGCCGCCTTCATCACTATCGGCGCGGTCATTTCCGAATCAAAGAACCAACCGTGCTGTTCGGGGATCGCCTCGAAAACAGATTCTTCCGCCGCCTCGGCCGCCGCTTCGATTTCCGGAAGGCGCGCGGCCAAGGTGACGAGATCAATGTGGAGCCTGCTAAGAAAATTGGTAAGTCCCTCCGGCCCGCCGAACGTCCGCTCCACAAAATCATTCACGCCGGTTTGAATGCGATTCAACATCGCTTCCAGTTCCCGCTGGTTGAAATGCTGACTGACAACTTTCCCAAGATTAGAGGGTTCTTTCATGGCTACCAGGTCACCGCTGCTGACCGGCGGCGTCGTTCGCATGTGTCGGAGACCATGTGCGAGCAGGCAACATTGTGTCCACCGTTTTTGGCGAGCAGTTGAGGCTCCATCAACTAAAGTCGACGAAGGTTTGGGGATTGGCGTTTTATGCGCAATCGGAGAGTGGTTAGCGCCCTGTGCAAGACTGACTCCTTACCGAATGGCCGCAGAATCACAGTTCAAGGTGACCGCCGACGACCTCCGGCGCTACGATTGGCAGGCCGTGCTGAAGCAATCGCCCAACAAGGATTGCCACGAATATTACTCCGGGTTCATCCGGGCATTGCAGGAAAGGCAGCAGGCCAGTGACGACCTTGGCGTCAGAGTCTATCGTTTCCTGGCTGTGGTCACGTCGTTTCACCCGAACTACGACGCCGACGGGAACCCTTATGGCCCCATGATGGTGAACGCAGACGGTTCCCGCACCGTCATGGCTGAAGACCTGACCGATGATGACCTCGCTGCGTTGAAGGGTGTGCTGCCGGAGATTGCCGATCCGGAGTTCCGCTCCCGGGTTGCCGACGTCCTTTGGGCGTCGGGGCGCGATTTCAAAGCGGCGCAGGAGGCAGTGCGAGCGTTCCTCGCATCCGCCGAACTTCACAAGGGAGATGACCTATGGCCGGCGTATGCGGAACGGCTCGAACGGGCGATCGATCTGGCGGCAAGCCTCGGGTATGGCCAACCCCTCCACTTGGAAATGCTGGCCCAGATCGAGGCGGCGATTGCCAACTACGAAAAGAAGCCGCGTTGGGAGCTTTTGCTCCATCGGCTGATGAACGTCGCGGCCGAGCACGGCACGACCAAGGCCGTGGATTATGCAGCGCTGTCCGAGAAGCTCGCGCGCGAACTCGCAGATGCGGGCGACTGGAACTTCGCGGAACGTTATTGGAAACAGACCGCGCGGTGGCACCGAATCCTGCAAAACGAACCGGAGTCCAAACGCTGCCTGCTCTCCGCGGCCGAGTGCTACGCATCCGTTGGCGAAGCCATGCTGACCGGCCCGCGTCCGAGCGCTGGGAGCGCGGCGCATTGGACGATGCGAGCAGTCGAAGCCATGCGACAGGCCGGCGGCGACCCAAGCCGCATCAGTGAACTACATCGGCGGCTGCTGGATTTGCAGAGGCAATCGCTTGGGGAGATGGGGCCGTTGACGCCAAACCTCGAAGAAATCCCGAATTTTCTGGAGGATGAAAAGAAATCGCAGGCCGCGGCGGCGGCGTTTGTCTCGAGCTGCGGTTTGTGGATGGCCATCGGCCGGATGGCTCGGATTAACGAACCCACCGACGCAGCCAAGTTCCGGGAGCAATTCACCGAACTCTCAAAAGGGTATATCTGGGACAAAGTCGTCAGTGCCTCCAAGCTCGACGCGAGCGGCAAGGTAGCGGACATCATGGCCCCGTCCGATTTCGGCGAAGACGACCCCGAAGGCATCCGGCAGCGGGAGTATGAACTCGCCTCGAACACCCACTGGCCGATCATAGTCAACTGGCGGATCGAACCCGCCCGGCGCGCGATAATCCGGGAGCATGCTTTGCGCCTGTCCGACCTCGCCTTTCTCGTCGAATACAGCCCGCTCATCCCGCCGGGCCACGAAGGCATAATCCTGCGCGGCCTGCAGGCGGGCTTTTTCGGTGACTGGCTGGTGGCGATGCACCTGCTGGTGCCGCAGGTGGAGGGGATTGTCCGCCACGTGCTCCAGCAAAGGGATGTCATCACTTCCACGCTGCTCGCCGGCTCAATTCAGGAGGAGCGCGACCTTAACCAACTCCTCCGCATGCCCGAGGCCGAGGAATCCTTCGGGCCCGACGTGCTGTTCGATCTGCGTGGTATCCTGATCGAGCGGTTCGGCCACAACCTGCGCAACTCATCAGCGCATGCGATGATCCCGACGCACGGGTTCTATCAGCCATCCAGCATTTATCTGTGGTGGCTCATCCTCTGGCTATGCTGGCGCGGTTATCGGCTTGGGCAGAAGGCCAAATCTGAGGACGGAACCAGCAAAGACGCGCCACCAGATAGCGCCGACGCGACGGCTTCGCCCAGTTAATTTCTCGTAGCACAACCCGAACCGAAATTCGCCGATGAAAAACACGCCCCATCGTTTCTACAAATTCAACGTGCCGACCCATGCACCGCACTTCGACAATGCCAGCCTCCGCTGGACGACTTTCGTTGGCGAATTTCTCGTCCACATCGTCCGGGACCGATCCGTCGAGGCATTCATGTTTCTGAACCACGAGATGGCGGAGTATGAACTCCGCCTCGCAGCCACCGACTACAAGCCGCTGGAGGTCCGGCTCGCGCGCCTTGCGAACAAACTTGGCATCACTATCCAAGAGAACCCGATCGATAATCAAACCATTGGTCAAAACACCTTCGGTCAGGACCGCTTTCTGGCTCAAAATCGCCTTGCGGACCCCGAAGCCGTGGCTTGCCGTTCGGTTTTGGTTTTTCGCGCCATGCATGCCGCGTGCGAACTGTTCCTCCACAATCTTGTGCCGCATGGCAACTATTGGCGAATCGAATCCAACGGCGAGCAGCAGCAAAATCCGCACGGTAACATGTTTGAGTCGATAATCCACCTTTACGCGAATATGTCCGGGGCGGAATTCGACGTCTATGTTGTCCCGCCGCCCCCCGCCGGCTCGCAGGTCTTCACCCCTTGGATGGTTACCGCAAAAAACTTTGCCACGGTGAATTTCAACCAACCGCCACTGGTCGCGCCCGCCCATAACGCCGGCGGCGCGGCCGTTTGCCGTCTCTAGGCTAGTTCTTTAGACGATTGCCGGGCATCCCCCGGGGTTGAAGGGGCCGCGGATTACGACGAGTTTTCGTATTCGGCCACCGCGTCACGACGATGCCGGCGACCAACCCCGGCGGGAAGGCAATCCTGCGGTTTCGGCGGCGGGTCACAAAGGACCGGAAAAACGAGGCGCTGTGGCATTACTGGGAACCGAAATATGCCGCGATGAAACCTGCAACCGTGGCGGAACTGTTGCCCGCGCTGCAAAGTCTGGCCGCCGCCTTGCGTCACTCGCTCGCTCGACCGGAAAAAAGATAAAATCAGGAAAAATTTGACCCGTCGGGCGGGTCGTTTCCTCCTAGCTGCACGGATGAAAGTGGAATTCCTCATTAACTACGACATCGACATGACTCCAGCTAAGGAGAAATTCGCCGTGATTTTGGCCGATTTGGCGCAGCAGATCGGGACGAAGCCGGAATGGATTGATCGGGTGGTGGTGGCCGATTCCGAACGGTTCGCGGAGGCCTTGGCTTCCTTCGGTGGTACAAGAAAATATACCAATACGCATGGCCTCCTGGCGGTCGCGAAGACGATCCGCATGCCGAATACCAATCCGGTTCAAACCTCGATCGTCTTCAATACCTCTGTTGTCGGGATTGTCATGGATGCGGCGATCAAGAAAGGCTGGCAGGTCGAAAGCTGGACCGTCGAGGAGCAGCGCAGTTTCTATGTGTTGCTGCACGAACTGGGGCATTGCGCCGATCATGCCGTCCGGCCGGTAATCACCGCCGACGGCACCCGCCGTGACGAGAATGGAGAACGGGTGGTCGATCATACCCTGGGGAATCTCCATGCCTATCACTTCTCGGAGATGTATCCGGAAATTCCGGCCTGTGTGTTCGGCGGCTATGGCTACACAGAGGAGATACGGGCGCTGGATATGGCGATGAACAACGAGGCTTTGCGGAGCATGCTGCGGGAACTCGCGCAGCTGACCGAATCCACCCCGCCGAGTTTTGGGGCGATCTTTAAACAGGCCATGGCGGTGTTTTGGTTCATCCTATTCCAACACGCAAAGTTTACGGGGAGCGCACTAGGCAACGCAAAATTGCCGCAAAAGCCGTCCGGGGAACTCTGGGACATCGCCGCCCGGTTGCCGGAGGTCGCGGAGGCGTTGAACCGAGCGGAGGCCAGCGTTGTTTCCGCCTGGCAGGTATATCCGCAAATTCCGGACACCTTCCGAAAAGAGCTCACGGAGTGCTTCCATGACATTGCCTTTGCGTGCGGGTATTTGCTCGAGGTTCGGGCCGGGGCCGATGGCGTCTGGTGGGACCGTCCGCTTCTGTTGCAGACGCTCCGTTTACTCGACCCGGAAATGGCCAGCTGATATTTCGTTCCAAAAGTTCGGATTCTGATTCGGACGGGGTGGAACGAATGGAACGAATGAATGACACGATGCAGGGTTGAAACCCGCCGCCCCTCGGGTAGCGTGGTGGTAGAAATTGACGCGGCGTCCGGTTACCCCCTCTAAAAAGCGGGGATTCGTGCCAGAAGTTCTCGGAACCAGACAGGCCGGGCAGCCATTCGACGCGCGGTGCAATGCACCGCTTGCTCATGGCCTGCGGCCGGCGTACACGAACGGTGTGAATGTGTTGATTGGCGAAGCGCGGCGAATGGCCCTGAGCAAGGGCCAAGGGCCCGCGTCGAAGGGCACGTGTGTGGTCTATTATCTCCCCTGCCGGTCTGCGGGGCACGCTTGCGGCCGTATCGATCGACCCCGTGACCGGGAAACGAACCGCCGTGGATCAACCGGGAATCTACGTGTTTAACCTTGCGGAGTGATCGGCGAGGGAGCGCCCGGCCATGAAGCACACGGAGCGAATTGAGGACAGCCACGAGGGCCGCGCTTCGGCCCCTCGGTGACCACAAGCCGAAAAAGCCCAGGCCGCTTGCCCTGCGCCGAAAATGGCGTCATCGATGTCGCACGCTGTTCCGCCCCACCCCCGCAATGCCCGCCGGCGGCTCGGCTCTCGCATGAAATGCCTCACCCTCCTGGTTTCGCTGCTTGCCCTCGGCCTGGCCGGGAATGGCGCGCAGGCCGGTGAGGGCGCCGCCGCCGCCGGACAATATCGCAATTTGTTTCAGGAATACCTCGGCAAGAGCGAGAGTGAGACCACCGCGCGCCTCGGCGAGGCCGAACGGCAGCTCTTCGACGGCGATCCCGACTCGCAGCGGCTGTTCTATCCGGTGGCCGGCGACATGATGTACGTGCCGGATATCGGCAACAACGATGTCCGCACCGAGGGCCTGTCCTACGGCATGATGATTTGCGTCCAGCTCGACCAGCAGCGCGATTTCAACCGGATCTGGAAATATGCCAAACGCCACATGTACCACTCCGCCGGTCCGCTGCGCGGCTATTTCGCGTGGCACACCGCGTTCGACGGCCACCATCTTTCGCCGGGGCCGGCGCCGGATGGCGAGGAATGGTTCGTGATGGATTTGTTCTTTGCGTCCCACCGCTGGGGCGACGGAGAAGGCATCCTCAACTACTCGGCCGAGGCGCAGGCGCTGCTGCACACCATGCTGCACAAGCACGAAGAGGCCGGGCGCGGGGAGATCACCGACATGTACGATCGCGACGCCAAGCAGGTCGTTTTCGTGCCCGCGCCGCCGGGCGCGCGGTTCACCGATCCGTCGTACCACTTGCCGCAGTTCACGGAGCTGTGGTCCCGCTGGGCTCGCGATCCGGCCGACCAGGCGTTCCTGCGCGAAGTCACCGCCGCCAGCCGGCAGGTCTTTCATCGCGCGGCGAATCCGCGCACCGGCCTGATGCCGGACTACGCGAATTTCGATGGCACTCCCTTCAACCGGTTCGGCCATTCGGATTTTCGTTACGACGCCTGGCGCACGCTTTGCTATCCCGCGCTCGACTGGTCGTGGTGGGCCGCCGATCCCTGGCAGGTCGAACAATCCAACCGCGTGCTCGGGTTCCTCTCGTCGCACGGCGACAACGTCCCCGATCGCTACCAGGTCGATGGCACGCCCGTTTCGTCCGACGTCAACTCGCCGGGGCTCGTCGCCATGGCCGCCACCGCGGCGCTCGCCGCCGACCGGGCGCACGGTGAGCCGTGGGTGCGGAAGCTCTGGGCTCAGCCGATGCCGTCCGGCCATGGCCGTTACTACAATGGCCTCCTCACGATGCTGGCGCTGCTGGAGGTCGGCGGAAGGTTTCGCATTTATGGACCGACCACTGCACCGTGATCGCCCAACACTTATGACCGTGCGTCGACTCCTCCTCACCCTGTTGTTCCCGGCCTGCGGGATCGTTGCGACCCTCCGGGCCGAAGATGGCTACCGCCTGTGGCTGCGTTACGATCCCATAACCGACACTGCACGCCGTCAGGCCGCCGCCGCGCTGTGCACCGAGATCGTCGTGCCGGAGCGGCCGCGCCCGGCGGTCGCGGCCGCCCGCGACGAACTCGTGGCCGGACTGCGCGGGCTCCTCGGCGTCGAGCTCCCCGTCGTCAACCGGCCCGACCGCGACAACGCGCTCGTGCTCGCCACGCCGCGCGACCCGGAGATCGCCCGGCTCGTTTCGGAGACCGACCTTCGCGCCGCCGGCGAGGAAGGGTACATCCTGCGCCGGGTCGCGGTGGCGGGAGGTCATCGCCTGCTGGTGGTCGCGAATCGTGACATCGGCCTGCTGTACGGCGCGTTCGCCCTGCTCCGCCAATTGCAGACCGGCCAGCCGATCGATGCCATCAACCTCGTCAGCGCTCCCCGGATCCAGCGGCGCCTGCTCGATCATTGGGACAATCTCGATCGCAGCATCGAGCGGGGTTACGCGGGCGACTCGATCTGGGAATGGTTCTATCTTCCGGGAATCCGCTCGCCGCGCTACCGGGACTATGCGCGCGCGTGTGCGTCGATCGGCCTCAACGGCACCGTGCTGAACAATGTGAACGCCGATCCGCTCATTCTGACTTCGCCCTATCTGGCGAAAGTCGCGGCCATCGCGGCCGAATTGCGCCCGTATGGCATCAAGGTCTACCTGTCGGTCCGGTTCAGCGCACCGATCGAGGTTGGCGGGCTCAAGACCGCCGATCCGTTTGAGCCGGCCGTCGCCGAATGGTGGCGGGCCAAGGCCGCCGAGATCTATCGGGCCATTCCGGACTTCGGCGGTTTTGTGGTGAAGGCGAACTCGGAGGGCGAGCCCGGGCCGCAGGACTACCATCGCACGCATGCGGACGGCGCCAACCTCCTCGCGGACGCCCTGCAGACTCACGGGGGCATCGTGATGTGGCGGGCGTTTGTCTATTCCCCGACGAACAAGGACGACCGCGTCAAGCAGGCGCAGACGGAATTCGCGCCGCTCGACGGCCAGTTTCACGACAACGTGGTGGTGCAGGTCAAGAATGGTCCGCTCGACTTCATGCCGCGGGAGCCGTTCTCGCCGCTGTTCGCGCACATGCCGAAAACCTCGCTCGCTCCGGAACTCCAGATCACCCAGGAATATCTCGGCCAGTCGATTCAACTGGTGTACCTGGCTCCGTTGTGGGCGGAGGTTCTGCAATCCGACACGTACGCCGCCGGGCCCGGCTCGACCGTCGCGCGCATCGTGGACGGCACCGTCGGCGGCCGCGACCTCTCCGTGATCGCCGGAGTGTCCAACATCGGCACCGACCGCAACTGGACCGGCCATCCGCTGGCCCAGGCGAACTGGTATGCCTTTGGCCGGCTGGCCTGGGACCACGATCTGACGCCGGCGCAGATTGCCGAGGAATGGACGCGGCAGACCTTCGGATCCGATCCGGTCGTGGTCGAAACGATCGACCGGATGCTGCTGGGATCGCGGGAAACGGTCGTGAACTATTCCATGCCGCTCGGCCTGCATCACATCATGGCGGAGGGCCATCATTACGGTCCGGGCCCCTGGGTCGATCACCTCAAGCGCGCCGACTGGACCGCGGTTTACTATCACCATGCGGACGAGGTCGGGCTCGGCTTCGACCGCACCGCCACCGGCTCCAATGCCATCGCCCAATACGCTCCGGAGTGGCAGCGACTATGGGGCAACATGGACACCTGTCCGGAAAACCTGCTGCTCTGGTTCCACCATGTCCCGTGGGATCACCGGATGAAGTCGGGCCGCATCCTTTGGGACGAACTGGCCTGGCGTTATCAACAGGGGGTGGACGAGGTGCGGGCGATGGAAAAATCGTGGGCGTCCCTCGCGGGGCAGGTCGACGACGAACGCTTCACGGCCGTGAAACAGCGCCTGGCGCAGCAGGAGGCCGATGCCCGCGACTGGAGGGATGCGTGCCTGCTTTATTTCGAGCAGTTCTCCAAGCGTCCCCTCCCTTCCGGGGTCGAGAAACCGGCGAAGACGCTGGAGGAATACGAATCGGCCCAGCTCCATTACATGCCCGGGCATCGCGCCCAGGGCGAGTAGCACGGATGCAGATAATAAAGGCGCCGGTCCACGCCCGCTCCTTTGGCGACCGTCAACCGCCGTGGGCGAAAGCGGGGTAATCCATCATCCCGCCATCGATGAACACCGTTCGCCCGGTAACATAAGAGGCCACGTCCGACACCAGGACAACCGCCATGCGCGCGATTTCCTCCGGTTCGCCCATCCGGTTCAACGGGATTTTTTCCAACAGATCCTTCAGTCTCGCCGCCTCGCTCCAGACCGACTGGTTGATTGGCGTCTTGATTGCGCCGGGCGCAAGGGCCAGGACCCGAATCCCGAACGGAGCAGCCTCCTGCGCCAAGGTTTGGGTCAGCATGCTCAGGCCGGCCTTGCTGGCGGTGTAGGCGCTGTACCCGGACCATGCAATGACCTCATGCACGGAACTGATATTCAAAACCACTCCGCGCTTTTGACCCACCATGCGCCGCAGGGCCTGCCGGGCACAGTGAAACGCGCCGAAAAGATTCACCTCGATGACTTTTTTCCAATCGCCCGGGTCGGCTTCCCACCCCAGCGCGCGCAAGCCATCAATGCCCGCACTGTTGACGAGGATATCGAGACCGCCCCACGTGGAATCGATCCGCTGAAACATTTCATCGACGGCCGCGGCGTCGGAAACGTCCGCGGAAACGGACAAGGCCTCCCCGCCCTCGCTTTTGATGCGCTGTACCAAATTTTCCGCCGCTTCCGGATGACCGAGATAGTTGATCGCAACCTTTGCTCCCGCCGCGGCGAAGGCGGAGACGATGGCGGCTCCGATGCCGGAGCTGCCCCCGGTCACCAGGGCTCGTCGGCCGGCAAGGGAAATATTCATTTGATCAGAGCCGGACCGCCATTCCTGAACGGAATGCCGTCGCTCCTCCGCGAAGCCGCACGGCAACAACGGTCGCAACGTGTCTGCCGGATGAAAACAATTGGGTCACGAAGGCGTCGCATTGCAGCCATGGCTCTTGGGACTGTGATTCGATGCCGGGAGTTCCTGAAATCAGAACTGTCGACGCTGTCATTCCCGCCCTCAGCATTCATGGGATGCATGGCTTCGATCGCCAAACGTACGCGCTGATACTACGACGCGGTAACACCCGCGGGCGAGGCCGCATGGGGCGGCCGGCGCGAGGCGATGAAATCGTAGAAGAGCGCGGTAAACACGCCGCAGCCCAGGAAAGCGTAGAGCAGCGGATCGTTCCACTCGCGCAGGATGTGGCTGAGGAGGGAATCAACAGGCGGACCGGAATCAGGTCCGCCGCTGGACCACGACAGGTAGATAAACGCCAGATATTCCAGGGCCGCCAGGACCAGACCGCAGATGAGGCTGACGATGCGGGTGATGACGCGTCGCTTGCCCAGCAGGAACAGGCCGACCGCCAACGCGCTCGTCCCGGCGTAGGCGACCGGCGCGCCAAGCGCGGCCACGACGGCGAAGGTGGCCAGGGAAAACCCCTTCGCATTCCCGGTCATCAGGACGCTGACCACCAGCAACGCCGGCCAGGGAGCCACTGCCAGGCCGAGCCAGGAAAAAGTCAGGCGGGGCCGCGAGTCCATTTCGCAGGATAAAGCCAGCCCGCGAGGCGGGCGAACCTATTCCGGCTTTCCAAAGCCGAAGAACCATGACGGAGCCCGACCGTCAAAAGGACGGAGGCATGGCGAAGCGCCCATGATTGCCATGCGTGGCGGTGACCCTGATGGCGGAATGTAGGACCGGGGCCAAAGCCGGGCGCGGAGGAATCACGATCCCGTCATGGGAGATTTTTGGGTCGAGGATACGCAGTCCGCCCGATGGCTGAACGGTGAGATCGAGGTTATCGTACCGCCTATGAAAGCAGTCCGCATCCATTCCTATGGCGGTTCCGACGTTCTCCAAGTCGACGATATCGCCACGCCGCAACCGGGCCTCGGCGAAGTGCTGGTCAAGGTTCGCGCCGCCAGCGTCAATCCCGTCGACTACAAGATCCGATCCGGCCAGCACAAATCCGGCAATCAACAGCCGCCTCTCACGCTCGGTCGTGATATTTCCGGGGTCGTGTCCGCCGTCGGCCCCGGCGTGACCGATTTCAAAGTCGGCGAGGAGGTCTACGCCATGCTCGACTGGAACAGCGGCGGCAACGCGGAGTACGCGATCGCGAAACGCGAGGGCGTGGCGCGAAAACCGGCCTCGATCGATCACCTGCACGCGGCGGCGGTGCCCCTCGCGGCCACGACCGCGTGGCAGGGCCTGTTCGACCAGGGAAATCTTCAGGCCGGTGAACGCGTGCTGATCCATGGCGCCGCGGGTGGCGTGGGGCATTTCGCGGTTCAGTTTGCCAAGAATCGCGGCGCTTACGTGATCGCGATGGCCCGCGAGGAGGATCGGGATTTTCTCAAGCGCCTCGGTGCCGACGAAGTGATCGACTACCAGAAGGAACGATTCGAGGACCGCGTGCGCGATATCGATCTGGTTCTCGACCTGGTCGCGGGAGAAACGCAGAAACGCTCGTGGAAGGTGCTGAAGCCAGGCGGCCGCCTCGTGTCGGCCCTCGGCGCACCCCGCGAAGAGGACGCCCTCAAGCGCAAGGCCGTGGCCCGGGGCTTCATGGCCGCCCCCAATCGCGAGGAACTCAGCCGCATCGGCCGGATGATCGACGACAAGAAGGTCATGGTCGCGGTGGAGAAAACCCTGCCTCTGTCCGCCATCCGCGCCGCGCATGACCATCTCGAGCATGATCATATTCGCGGCAAGGTGGTGCTGACGGTGGGCTAGTCCAGACCCGTCGCGCGTTTCGGCTGCTGGAGTTCCCTGCCCGCGGCGGAGGTGGGCAATGAATACGGCTTGTGCCCGAACCGCGGGTGCAAGGTGGAGCCGAGCCGGTCCCCGCCGCCGCACTCCGACGCGGCCAGTCCTGCGGCTCCGGCCGGGCCGGGGCACGCGCACCGGCTCGTTCCGGATTGGAGGGAAACGGGCGCCTCCTTTCCTATTGACAGTCTATAGGAGTCGTTCATTCAGAATGTCTGAATGAGTTCGTCGCCCGCGGAAAAATCCGAGCTGCTGCAGGGAACGCTCGATATGCTCATCCTCAAGGCGCTCCAGCGGGAGCCGATGCATGGCTTCGGTCTCTCCGCCCGGCTTCGCACGATGTCGCTGGGCGTGTTCCAGGTGGAAATGGGCTCAATCTACCCCGCCCTCTGCCGCCTCGAGGCCCGGGGATGGGTGAAAGCGGATTGGAAAACCTCGGAAAACAACCGCCGCGCACGTTTCCATGCCCTGACGCCAGCCGGGCGAAAACAACTGATTGAGGAGAAATCCCGGTGGGACGTTCTCTCCGGGACCATCAACCTGATGCTCGACCACCCGGCCTGACGCGGCGTGGCCGCGCCCTTCCTTCCGCATGAGCCCACTTCGTTCGTTTCTCTTTCGCATGCGCTGCCTGTTCGGCCGATCCAGGAGGGAGGCGGCGCTGCGCGAGGAAATCGACCAGCACCTCGGCATGATGATCGAGGAAAATGAAGCGGCCGGATTGTCGCGCGACGACGCCCGCGGTGCGGCGTTCCGCGAGTTCGGCGGCGTGGAACAGATCAAGGAAGCCCATCGCGACGAGTGGACCTTCGCCGGATGGGAGCAACTGCGGAAGGATTTTCAATTTGCCCTGCGATCGCTCCGCAAGAATCCCGGATTCACGGTGGCGACCGTCCTGATCCTGTCACTCGGCATCGGCGCCAACATCACGGTCTTCGGCTGGATGCGGCAACTGCTCTTCGATCCCATCCCGGGGGCCTCGGATGTGGCGGACCTGGTTGCCGTCGAGAATTTCGCCGACGCCGGCGACGCCGCCGGGCCGCCACTCACCACGTCGTACCTCGACTTTGCCGATTACCGAGACCATCTTCGGATGCTCGACGTTGCCGCCATGGGACAGGGGGCGTTCGCGGTCGGCGGCGCGAAGGACACCGGACGCGTTTGGTGCGAGCTGGTTTCGGGAAATTTCTTCACCTTGCTGGGGGTGAGGCCTGCCGCCGGCAGATTCTTTTCGCCGGCGGAACAGACCGACGCACAGAACGCCCATCCCGTCGCCGTCATCAGCCAGGACTACTGCCGGACCCATTTTCCGAATGCGGCCTCGGCCTTGGAAGCGACGCTTTGGATCAACCACGAGCCCTTCTCGATCATCGGCATCGCGCCGCCGGAATTCAATGGCACGCAGACTCCGATGGCGTTCCAGGTCTGGCTGCCTCTGAGCATGTATGGGCAGGTGACGCATACCGGCACGTGGATGCTGCGGGATCGGGGGACCCGCAATTTCCGGCTGCTGGCGCGCCTGAAAGCCGGGGCGACCATCGCGCAAGCGCGCAGCGAGACCCTCGCCTTGGGACAGTTCATGGCGCGCCGCAATGGCGAGGATCGCGGCGTCGGGGCGACCGTCGTGCCGCTCTGGCAGTGGGCCTTCGGCCCGTCCGAACTGCTGCTGAAACCGATGTCCATTCTGATGGCCGGCTGCGGCGTCCTTCTGCTGATCGTGGGGGCGAATGTCGTCAATCTTCAGCTCGTGCGCGCCCTCGGGCGGCAACGGGAATTCGGCGTCCGACTGGCGCTCGGCTCGAGCCGCTGGCGCCTGGCGCGACTTGTTCTGGTCGAGTCCCTGACCCTGGCCTTGACGGGTTCGGCGCTGGGATTGCTGATCGCATTCTGGCTCCGGGGAGCGCTGGCCTGGCTGCTGCCCGCGGTCGCGATGCCCGCGATGGTGCCGGCGCCATTTTCGCCGGCGGTGCTTGGCTTTGCGGTTTTGCTCGCGGTGGTGGTGGCGATCGCCGCCGGCCTCACCCCGGCCTGGCATGCCACGCGGTCGAACCTCAACCGGACGCTCAAGCACGGGGGCCGCAGCGGCGGCTCCGGCGCATCCCAGGGAATGCGCAGCGTGATGGTCATGGCGGAAATGGCCCTGGCGGTGGTCGCGCTCGCGGGCGCGGGGATTTTCCTCGAGAGCTTCCGCGCGGCGCGGGCGATGCCAACGGGATTTTCACCGGAGGGCCAGGTGCTCGCCGAATTCAACCTCGCCACGGCGGCCTACAATCGCGAACAGGCCGAGGCGTTCTGCCAGCGGCTTGCCGAAGCGCTGGAGAAAAATCCGGGCGTCACGTCGGTGAGTTACGCCGACACCTTGCCGCTGGGATTCAGGAACGGCAACTGGGAGGAGATCCAGATCGAAGGATATCAGGCGAGGCCCGGGGAAAACATGAAGATCTTCCGCAATCTGGTCGGGCCGGGATATTTCGCCACCATGCGAATTCCCTTCGTTGACGGCCGGGATTTCGACCTGAAGGACGATGCGCGCTCCGGGGCCGTCATGATCGTGAGCCAGGAGTTCGTCCGGCGTTTCCTTTCCCAGGGAATTGCGCTCGGACGCCGGGTGCACGGCTGGGGCCGCTGGTTCACGATCGTCGGCGTCGTGGGGGACATCAAGATTCACCGCGTCACCGAGAATCCGATCCCGTTCTTCTATATTCCCATTCGCCAGGAATATCGTCCGGAATACGGCCTGACCTTTCATGTGCGGGCGGAGGCGCCGGTCGACAATGTCATCGCGACGGTGCGACGCGAGGCGGCGGCCATCGACCCCGCGATCGTCATGTTCGATGCCCAGTCGATGAGCGAATACATCGCGGGCTCGCTCTACGGCGAAAGGATCGCGGCCACGATGCTCGGTGTGCTCGGCGGCGTGGGACTTCTGCTCGCGGCGGTGGGCCTCTATAGCGTGATGGCCTATTCGGTGGCCCAGCGGACCGCCGAGATCGGCCTGCGGTCCGCCTTGGGAGCGCGTCCCGTTGACCTGCTGTTGCTTGTCCTGCGCCAAGGCATGAGACTGGCCGGGATTGGCTTGATCGCGGGAAGCCTGATTGCGGTGGGATTGGCCCGGCTGATCGCCGGGATGACAGAGACGGCACATCCTCTGGATCCGATCGCCCTCCTTGCCACGGCCTTGCTCGCAGCGCTCCTCGCCCTGGCCGCGATCCTGGTCCCCGCCTGGCGGGCGATTCGGGTCAGCCCGATCGTGGCGCTCCGAAGCGAATAAAGGCCGGCCCCGGCGGCAATTCTCCTGCTGCTCATGATCAACAACGAATAAGGGCTGACTATGGCCCGCGCCCGCGGTCGCGCCCTTCCTCAAGTCTCCCTGGAAGGCCGATGCGGCCTGCGCGAGCGCAGGCCCTGCGACAAGTCGCCTGCAATGATGCCCCCCAAGGCAAAGGCTCCGCGGACTTCGCTGATGCCCTTGACGATCAATGACGAACGCGTCCGATCATCGCCGGAAGGGTTTTGCACGGAATCCGTGCGTCCCAAAACATATCCTTCAGTCTTATGTTTGCGAGTCGGCTTGCGCGCGAGGTCGACCGGCGGCTATGCTCGGAATTCCGCCCCATGTCCGACTCTCCCGCCCTCCGACTGATCGCCGAGGTTATCCGCCTTTATCCCGCGTACATCACTGACCCGCTCGACGTCCAATGGAACCACGGAAACGCCGCCGTGGTCGCGATCGAGCCTTCGGGGGCGTTTCACGGCCGGATTTTCGGCGATGACAAGGCGAAGGGCCAGGGCTGCTACCAGATCGCGACCCGCAAGGTGCTGCAGGTATGGCGCACGGGCCACCATACCGGCCGGTTTGAAGAACTCGTCTACGCCGGCAAACTCAACGAGAGCGATTTTGGGTTGCAGCGGCCCGACCTGATCGGATGGGAAGGCGGGGTGCCAATCCTGCTGCCGGAGGGGAAGATGATGGCGACGGCATTCTCCGGTTTTCGCGGCATCAAGGACATCGAGATTCTGGAAAAGGCGGCGCGGGCGATCGGACTGAAACCGGTCGAGAGGTGAGAAGAAGCCCGCCGGGTTGAAGCGGTCCGGAATTTCCACCCGCGGCCTCGTCGAAATTTGTTAACGCGGGATTTTCCCGTGAGGCATCGCGCCCTTCGGCCCACGCGGCCACACCGCTGCCGCCCCTTTGTGACCTGAAAAATTCCTTCCTGATGCGTACGGTGGAACACCGACACCTGCCAGCCGCGGCGACATGTTCCCCGCCTCAGATCCGGCCATCGTCCGGGACTCACCCAATTCCGTTTTGCATCGCGGGCGGTGGCGTGCAACGATGTGCCATGACCCGCGCGCGTGAATCTTCCGGACAAAAGCCGTGGCCTTCGAATTCTCCGTCCGATTCCCGCGCGAGGAAAAGCGTCCGGTCTCCAGCCGGAATCCCGGGCCAACCCGACGGCGCTTGCCACGAGAAGCCGATCACCAACCGCGTGCCGCTGCGCCCCTTTGCCAGCCCGGCCTGTGCGATGCCGGAGATCGAGGACTGAGACGGAACTGGGAAGTTGAGAGTTGAAGGATGAGAGCGGGCGCTGTGTTCAGCGCGTGGCGTTCGCGTGCCGGTAATGGATGACGCGCACCTTCTCGAGCGTCACCAGCCCGCCTCCCATCATGCCGTCGAGCACGGGCAGGAAGGCGTTGATTTTCGCCTCCTCGTCCACGATCTCGATGATGATCGGCAGGTCGATGGAAAGCCGCAGGATCTTGGTGGTGTGAAGCCGGCTGGTCGCGCCGAAACCCATGGGACTGCGCAGCACGGTCGCACCCGCGAGACCGGCTTCGCGGGCTTTGAGCACGATGGCCTCATAAAGGGGTTTGCCGTCGTTCCGGTCGGATTCGCCGATGAAAATGCGGAGCAGGATTGATTCCGTGGGCAGGGTCATGGTCAGGAATGTTTGAGGGTGTTGAACCACGCGGCGCTGATGTGTCCGAGCCAGACGGCGATGAAGCAGACCACGAACGTGCCGGCCGCGTAGGCGCCGGCGCGGGCCCATTCGCCGTCGCGGGCGAGGTTGAGGGTTTGCAGGCTGAATGACGAATACGTCGTGTAGCCGCCCATGATCCCGGTCATGAGGAACTGGCGCGCCGTCGGTCCGACGATCACCCGGCCGTCCGGATCGGAAAATGCGGCGATGAAGCCGATCAGGAACGAGCCCGTGACATTGACGAGAAACGTCCCCCAGGGGAACGTCTCCCCGAATCGCTGCGCCACCAAGCCCGACAACGCGAAGCGCGCCAGGCCGCCGAGGCCGCTGCCGAGAAAAATCCAGACGTAGAGGGAAAGGGACATGATGATTCCAGGAGCGTCAGTTCGCGGTAGGAGTCATCAGCGCCAACTTGCGTCGGGCGGTTTCCCGTGGGGAAGGGACGGCAGAATCCATTGCCGCAAGCCCAAGTCTGGATTCCGGCCGGGCATCTTCAAGTTCAAATCATTCCTGCCGGGGGCATCGCCACCGTCACGGACAGGAGCCGATTCGGATTTGTCATTGGGAGGGGGAAACGAGCGCTGGCCGGGCGGATCGCGGGAAGTCGAACCCGAATCGCACCATCGTCGCCCCAACTCAAACGACCGGGCGCATAGAAGCCGGGGTTGTTGCATAACTATCCCCCGCAGTTGCGCAGTCAGGCGTTGCCCGCCGGCCGCGAACGACCGGATAACAGGGCGGCTTCCGGGCGTCGGGCGTGCCGCGATGATCACGCAGTTCAATATTCCCGCCACCGTCATCACCGGCGCGGGCGCCTCACGCGAACTGGCGCCGCAACTCGTCCGGCTGGGCGTGGCCCGCGTGCTGTTTGTCACCGACGCCCATCTGGTCTCCACCGGCGTCGCCGCGTCCCTGATGTCGCCGCTGGAGCAGGCCGGACTGGTCGTGACGCTGTTCAGCGGCGTCCAGCCTGATCCCACCGATGCCAACGTACTCGCGGGGCTCCAAGCCTACCGTTCGGGTGGGTGCGAGGCCGTGGTCGCACTGGGCGGCGGCAGCCCGATCGATGCGGGCAAGGCCATCGCGATGTTGGCGCGCAACGCGGAGCCACTGAGCCAGTACCAGGGCTACCACCGCGTCCCGCGCGCCGGCGCACCGTTGATCGCCATTCCGACCACGGCAGGCACGGGCAGCGAAGTCACCAAGGTTGCGGTCATCACCGACACCGCGCGCGACGTGAAGATGATGATGCTCGATCGGCACCTCCTGCCGACGGTCGCACTCGTGGACTACGAACTCAGCCTGACGATGCCGGCCGCCCTGACCGCGCACGTCGGAATCGACACGCTGACGCACGGCATCGAGGCGTACGTCTCGCGCAAGGCCGGTCCCCTGACGGACCCGCTGGCCCTCCGCTGCATCGGCCTCGTGGCGGAACATCTCGAAACCGCCTGGCGCGAACCGGGCAACCGGCCGGCGCGGGAAGGCATGATGCTCGCGGCCACGCTGGGCGGCATGGCGTTCGCGAACAGCAGCGTGGCCCTGGTGCACGGCATGAGCCGGCCGGTCGGAGCCAGCTTCCACGTGCCGCACGGCCTGTCGAACGCCGTGCTCCTGCCCGCCGTGACCCGTTTTTCGCTGCCGGGCGCACCCGTGCGCTATGCGACCGTCGCGCGCACCATGCGCTGGTGCGAACCGGATGCGACCACGGCCGGGGCGGGCGCGGCGCTCGTCGATGGGCTGGCCGCGTTGAATCGCCGACTGGAGGTCCCGCGCCTGGGCGGATGCCGCGGAGTCGACCGGTCACGTTTTGAGGCGATCGCCTCCAGGATGGCCGCCGACGCGCTGGCCTCCGGCAGCCCGCAGAACAATCCCGTGGTTCCAACCGCGGAGCAGATCGTGGCCCTTTACGAGGAGGCCTGGTGACGCCATTTCGCCGGCTCGACCGGTCCCAGCATCAGCAGGTAGACGATCGCGCCGGCAACGGCCACGGCCGCCGTGAGGGCGAACGGCCAGACAAAGTTGCCGGTGCGGTCGACGACAAATCCGGTCACGGCGGCAGCCGCGACGCCGGAGAGATTGCCGATGAAGTTTTGCCAGCCCGCCCAGCGCCCGGCGGCCTGCGGTCCCGCGATCGTCTGGGCGATCGCCCACGGGCTGGTCGAGAAGACGCCGTAACATACGCTGGCGAGGATCAGGAGCGCCATCGCCAGGTGGAAATCCTCACACAGCGGCACGAAGGCGATGACTCCAGCGCCGCCGAGACCTGCAACGGTGCAGGTTTTGCGCACCCGCGTGGGCGAGGCACCGGCCGCGAGCGCGCGGTAGGACAGCCAGCCGGCAATCGAAGTGGAGGCGGCGCTGCACAGGAACGGCACCGAACCCGCGACCGCCATCGTCTCCATCGAGAAATGGCGTTCGTGCACGAGGTAGTACGGCAGCCAGTTCAGCAGGAAGTACCAGAAATAGTTGCCCGCAAAGAGACCGAGAAACGTCGCCCAGGCGGAGCGGCGGCCGAGAATCTCGAGCACACCCGGTCCGTCGGCCCCCGTGACCGAACGAGTTTGGCGCCATCCGCGCGGCATCCATCGGATCCAGCAGGGCAGCCATGGGAGAGCCGCCATGCCGAGCAGCAGGAAAAATGGGCGCCAGCCATAAGCCGCCATGAATGTGCCGCCCGCGAAGGTGCCCAGGGCCGGGCCGCATTTGCAGCCGACGTCGATCAGCGAATTGGCCAGCCCACGCTGGCCCTCGTTGTAGCAGGTGGCGAAAATCTTGGCGTAGGCGGGATACGCCACCGATTCGCCCACGCCGAGCAGGAGGCGCAGCGCAAACAGCGCCGCGAACGATCCGACGAGGCCCGTGGCCGCGGTCGCCAGGGTCCAGAGGAAGAAACCGCCGGCGAGCACCCGGTTCACGTTGAACCGGTCCACGAGCCAGCCGGCGCCGAGCTGGCAGCACGCATACGACCAGAAGAAGGCGGACAGCAGCGTGCCGAGTTTCGCGGGCGTGAGCTCGAGTTCGACCTTCAGCAGCGGCGCCGCCACCGCGAGATTCGAGCGATCGATATAACAGATCAGCACCGACGCGAAGAGCATCAGGCTGGTGATCCACAACCACCGCGCGGATGCGCTCGGATGCTCGGAAACACACGCGGGAGCGGACATCGGGGGGCGCGCATCGTTCGGCGAGCGCCGAACGGAAGCGGGCGGGAACGTGCGCACCTGCTCCCGGCGGAGCAATGGAAAAGCTCCCGGTTGCATGAACAATTCCCTGCAACTCCCCGGCCGCACATGCGGGAATCACCATGAACAACGGAAACGTCCTCATCACCGATCACAGTTTCGCCAGCATCGACACCGAGCGCACGCTCATCGAGGCGGCCGGCGCCCGCTTGTCGGTCGCGCAATGCCGCACCGAAGATGACGTGATTGCCGCCGCCGTGGATGCGACTGCGCTCCTCGTGCAATGGGCTCCGATCACGGAACGGGTGCTCCGCACGTTGCAGGCCTGCCGCGTCGTGGTGCGTTACGGCATCGGCGTCGACAACATTGATCTCGCCGCGGCCCGCCGCCTCGGCGTGCCCGTCGCCAACGTGCCGGACTACTGCATCGACGAGGTGGCCGACCACACCTTCGCCCTCGCGCTGGCGCTTGGCCGCCAGCTCGTCGCGACCGACCGGCGCCTCCGCGGCGGCGAATGGAAGATCACGCCGCCGGCGCCGATGCCCGCGTTCCGGGAGATGAACTTCGTCACCCTCGGCCTCGGGCGGATCGGTCGCGCCGTCCTCGCCCGGGCCCGCACCTTCGGTTTCGCCCCGCTCGCCTACGATCCCAATCTGCCCGATTCCGTTTTCGCCGACGCCGGAGTCCGGCGCGTCACCCTTGAGGAGGGACTGGCGTGCGCCGACGTGCTTTCGCTGCACCTTCCGCTGACAGCCGGGACCCGCCACCTGCTGTCCGCGGAACGTCTGTCCGCGATGCGACCCACCGCGATTCTCGTCAACACCTCGCGCGGCGGGCTCGTCGACACGATCGCCCTCGCCGCCGCGCTCCAGGCCGGAAACCTTGCGGGCGCCGGGCTCGACGTCTTCGAGGAGGAGCCGCTGGCGCCGGCGCATCCCTTGCGCGCGTGCGGCAACGCCGTCCTGACATCGCACACGGCCTGGTACAGCGAGGCCAGTGTGCGGACGCTCCAGCGTCTGGCCGCCGAGGAGGTGGCGCGCGCGCTGCGGGGCGAGCCGCTGAAGAATCCGCTGGGTTCGTAGTTGCGATCCTGTTCCCGGCCCATGCAACAACGTCCGTTGGGGAATACCGGTCTTACCGTCAGCGCGATCGGCTTCGGTGCCTGGCAGCTCGCCAATCCGCTTTGGGGCGGCCCCGATGAGGGCGAGTCGATCCGCCTCGTGCACGCCGCACTCGACGCCGGATGCACCTTTTTCGACACCGCCCCCAACTATGGCGGTGGTGGCAGCGAGCGTCTGCTCGGCAAGGCGCTTCGCGGGCGTCGCCGCCACGCCGTGGTCTGCACGAAGTTCGGCCACACCGATTCGGGCACCAGCGACTTCTCGGCGGTTCGCCTGCGCTCCGCCCTGGAGGACAGCCTGCGCCGCCTTCAGTCCGACCACGTGGATGTCTTGCTGCTCCACAACCCGCCGACCGAACTGCTCGATGCCACGAGTCGCGCCTCCGATCTCCACTCGACACTCGCGGACTTGCAACGAGAGGGGAAAATCCGCGTCTCCGGTGCCTCGGTGGATCACGGCCGCGACCTGCATGCGCTGGCCGCCGGCTCGGCGGCTCGCGTCGCCGAGGTGTTGTTCAACGCCTTTCACCAGGAGCCGCGGCTCGCATTCGACGAAGTCGCGACCCGCGGCCTCGGCTTGATTGCGAAGGTGCCGCTCGATTCGGGCTGGCTCGGCGGGCGTTATGGAGCAACCAGCCAATTCGAAGGCATTCGCGGCCGATGGACCCCCGCGGTGATCGCGCGGCGCGCGGCGCTCGTCCGGCAGTTGCGCGCACTGTTGCCGTCCGGTCTGCCGTTGGCGTCGGCGGCGCTCGGCTTCGTCCTCGCCCACTCCGCGATCGCGACCGTCATTCCCGGGGTCAAATCGCTCCACCAGCTCGAGGCCAATCTCGCCGGCGCCCGCACTCCGCTGTCATCGGATATCGTCGCCGCCATCCAAAAACTCTGGGCGACCGAACTCGCCGGCGCTCCCCTGCCGTGGTGAGGCGGCCGAGCGGGGCATCGGTCATTCCATTGTTAGCACATCATCCGCCGGCCACGTTCGCCGGCGGCTTGAATCGCCGCTCAACCTGGGTAACATTCGGCCATGTCGCCCGCCTGCCCCCGCCTCGCGCTTCTCCGCGCCGTCCTTTTCCTCGCCCCCATCGTCATGCCTGCATCGCTGCTCCGCAGTGCCGAAGCCGCGCGGATCGGCTCGATGGTGATGAATTGGGGGGCGCGACCCGTGAAACCAACCGACGTTGGCCAACGCCGCGATATCGCCGAGGCGCCCACCGCGACCCTCGAGCGCCTCGAGTCACATGTCAGCACGCTTGATCCCGGCAAAACGTCGCATCCGCCGCACCGGCATCCGCAGGAAGAGGTGATCTTTTTGCGCGAAGGAACCCTCGATGTGTTCATCAACGGAAACGTCCACCGGGCGGGACCGGGTTCGATCCTCTTTTTCGCGTCGAATGACCTGCACAACGTGACCAATCCCGGATCGGCCCCGGCAACCTATGTCGTCTTCCAGTTCACCACCAAGGCCACCGCGACGGCCCCGGCGCCGGATGCGATCCGCGATCCGCACTGGCTCAAGTCCCAGGTGTTCGACTGGACCGCGACCGCGGTGAAACCCACGAAGACCGGCGAGCGGCGGGATTTCTTCGATTCGCCGACGGCCACCTTCGCCCACCTGGAATGCCATGCCACCACCCTCAACCCGGGCGAAATTCCACACCCCCCCCACCGGCATCACGACGAGGAAATCATCGTGATGAAGGAGGGTTCGGTGCTGGTCGAACTCGGCGGCGTGCCTCATCCCGCCGGACCACAATCAGTCGCGTTGTTCGCCTCGAACGATCTTCACGGAATGAAAAACACCGGGTCTGTCCCCGCGACGTACTACGTGTTGCGCGTGGGACCGTGAGCTAAGCCAAGGGATGGAAAATCCGGGCCCTTCGGACCCGGCTACATCGGATCCGGCGCCAGCGGATCCGGCGACAGCGGAACCGGTGGCAGCGGATCCGGCGACAGCGGAACCGGTGGCAGCGGACGTCGGGAATGTAGCCGGGGGCGTCAGACCCCGGTAGGCGAGCGTCAGTTTCCAGACCGACGCGACTCATCGCCGACGGGAAAATCGGCGGCAAACGCCGGGCCGTGATCGCAACGAAAGGACGATTGGTGGACGAGCCAGCGAGGTGGAAAATCCGGGCCCTTCGGACCCGGCTACATCGGAGCCGGCGACAGCGGAACCGGTGGCAGCGGACGTCGGGAATGTAGCCGGGGGCGTCAGACCCCGGTAGGTGGGCGTCGGTTTCCAGACCGACGCGACTCATCGCCGACGGGAAAATCGGCGGCGACCACCTGACTGTGATCGCAGCGAAAGGACGTTCGGTGGACGAGCCAGCGAGGTGGAAAATCCGGGCCCTTCGGACCCGGCTACATCGGAGCCGGCGCCAGCGGATCCGGCGACAGCGGAACCGGTGGCAGCGGACGTCGGGAATGTAGCCGGGGGCGTGAGACCCCGGGAGGTGGGCGTCGGTTTCCAGACCGACGCGACTCATCGCCGACGGGAAAATCGGCGGCGACCACCGGGCCGTGATCGCAACGAAAGGACGCTCGGTGGACGAGCCGACGGGGAGTCCCCTCCTCTCGGGTGCAATCGAGAACGCGGCGTTTCCGAAATGCCGTCACCCGTTCCGAGACGTCGCGGGAGGCGGATAAGTCGCGTTGGCGTTGGCGTCGAAAGTCACGACGCCGTCCGCGCGCAGCCTCTGCAGAATCCGGTTGGCGGCATCGGGCGAGGCCCCCGCGCCCAACATCGACTTGATCCCGGCGAGCAACGCCTTGCGTGTCCCGGGCTTGCCGGGACTCACCGGATCGCCCAGGAGCGTGGCGAGTTCCCGATAGGATTCATCAACGATGTCTTGCTGCGTTGAGCGCGCTTTTAATTTCGGCCGATGGACCGGCAGCGCGGCCATGGATTTCAGCCTCACAATGTTGATGCCGTCGGCCGCCAGATGGGCGATCAGCGGATCGAAATCCTTGTCTTTCGAGACAATGAAGAATGCTCCCTTGGGCTGGCGCTCGATCGCGCGTCCAAGACGGGCGGCGAGAACCAGATCGAGTGCATTGGGACCTCCAACCTTGGTTTGCACCACTTCAACCTGATCCGGCAGCGTCACCGCCTTGGCAAACAAGTCCGCGTCGACTTTCTTCTGCTGGCTGCCCAGCAAGAGGGTCGCGTGCACCGGCTGGCCCCTGATCTTCTCCAGGTCGACCTGCGGAATATTTTCAAAATCCACGAAGACGAAATGGGTTAAGTTCACGGTCGGCACGATATCATCTGCGCACATTTGCCCGCCGGCTCAACCCGATTTCGCTCCGGGATGCTGGTTGGACCTCCGGTCTCCCGCCTCTCCATTTCCCGTCCTCTGCAGTTACCTCGTGACGACCCTTGGCATTTGACCGATCGGCATGATTGCGCTGAATCGAACCCGCGCATGATCGCCACCTTCGACCCCGAGGCCGTCTATCCGTGGCTCCCGATCGTGGCGGGATTGCTGGCGGCAATTCTTCTCTGGGCGGCTCTCCGCGCGGGAGCCCGCCGCCGGCTGATCAATGCGTTGCCGACGTGCAAGACCACCGGTGTCTTCATCGGCCTGGTCGAGGTCAAAGGCACGGCCGAAGCGACCGAGCCGCTCACCAGCTATCTCGCCGGAAAGTCCTGCATCCACTTCTCGTGGTCGATCGAGGAACGCTGGTCGCGCGAGGTCACCGAGACCACCACGGACAGCAAGGGCAACACCGTCACCCGCACGCGCACCGAGACCGGCTGGTCGGACGTGGCGACCGGCGGCGGGCAGATCCCGTTTTATGTGAAGGACGACTGCGGCGTCCTGCAGATCCGGCCGGACGGCGCCAAAATCGAGGCGCCGATGGTCTTCGACGAGGAATGCGGTCGGGGCGACGGACTCTACTATGCCAAGGGGCCCGCCGGGGCCGTCGCGAATTCCGACCATCGCCGGCGTTTCCGGGAACACGCCGTGCCGCTCCATGCCCCGGTTTACATTGTGGGCAAGGCCCGCGAGCGGTCCGACGTGGTGGCCGCGGAGATCGCCGCCGACCGCGACGCGCCGCTGTTTCTCATCTCCACGCGCACGGAGGATCAGGTCAGCCGGGGTTATGCGGTGACGTTCTGGGTTCTGTTTGTGCTCGGGTTCGTGGCGGCGAGCGGCGGTTTGGGCTTCGGATTGCAACGATTCTTCGTGAACCAGGGACGGCCATGGATTCCGTTCGTCCTTGGCGCCGCGGGCTTCCTGCTTCTCTTCCTCGGCACCTGGACCCTGATGGTGTTCAACAGCCTCGTCGATCTGCGCAACCGCGTCGCCAGCGCCTGGTCGCAGGTCGACGTCCAGCTCAAGCGTCGCTTCGACCTCATTCCGCGCCTCGAGGCCGTCGTGCAGGGACTCGCGCAGCATGAGCGGACCGTTCAGGAGGGTCTCGCGGCGTTGCGCGCGCAGCGGACGGCCACGCCACCCGGGGAATCCGGTCCGGATTTTCAGGCCGTGAGCGGGCCACTGACGGCCATCGTCGAGCGCTATCCGGATCTGAAGGCGAACGACGGCTTCCTTCGCCTGCAGCGCGAACTGATCGACACCGAGCAGCGCGTCGCGCTCGCCCGCGGTTACTACAATGAGATCGCCACGCACTTCAACACGACGATCGAGGTCGTGCCCGAGCGATTTGTCGCGGGGTTCACCCGCCTGCAGCCGCGCGCCCTCCTCGAGGCCGGCGATTTCGAGCGCGCTTCGGTCACGGTCGTGTTCGCAAGCTAGGGCGGATTAAATATTCTGTGGCCGCAAAAGACTGCGCGGCCCGCGGGGAGGTCGCCCCTGACGTGCCGCAGGTCGACCGCTTGTGCCAGCCAGCCTCACCTCGGTTCGTCGGCAACAACAACGACCGATCCGCCTGAGAGCTCCAAGCACTGCTGTCACCGCGACATCCAATTTCTCGTCACCCGTCACCGCTCCGCCGCCTCGCGCATCGCGATGAATCCGAGGAGCGCGCCCCAGTGGTAAAAGGGATCGCTGCTGGTGACATCGTCGCCGTCACCGGAGATCGCGTTGTAATTCTCGTGGATGTGTCCGCGCGATTCCCATTCGCGCAAGAGCAGCGCCTCCGACCTGGCCGCCAGTTCGCGGCGTGCCTCGGGCATCCCGTATTCGCGCAGGCCGAGGTAAACGAGATAGTTCATCGGACCCCAGATCCGCCCGCGCCAGTAATCCTGGTCCTTGAACGCGGGATCATTTCGCGGCACCGAGGGAATCATCCACGCACCGCCGAATTCCGCCGGGTTGAGCAGATGTCGTTCGACCATTGTGCGCGCCTGCGCCGCGGTGGGCACGCCGGCGAGCAACGGATAGAAATTGGTCGGGGATATCCGCCGCGAGGGCTGGCCCGTGATGAGATTCCGGTTGAGATAGATGCCCTCCCCCTCGTCCCAAAGCGTGGCCAGTTTGGCCGCCATCGCCGCGCCGTGGGACCGCAGCTCCCGGGCCTCGTCGGCCCGCCCAAGGACGTCGGCGATTTCCGCCAGCGCGCGGCAATCGGCCGCGTCCAGGCTCATGAGACCCACATCGGCCAGGCGCATGCGATGCGTGGCGGCGTCGAAGGTCGCGCCATCGTACATGGGCGAGTTGTCGAGTCCGGACTCGTATTTTGCGCCCTGCAGCGTGTTCACGGACGAATCCTGGCGCTCATATTCGGGATGGCCGGGGTCGCTGCCGAGCACCAGATAACCGTCAACCTCGCGGTGTTCATGCCACCAGCGATTCCAGCGCAGCAACCGGTCGAACGACGCTTCGAGGAGCCAGCGGTCGCCGCACCGCCGGTACACCTCTCGAACCACGAGCGCCCCGACCGGCGGCTCGGAACGGTCGAGACTGCGCACGCCGGAGCCACCGGCGTAATTGGGAACGAATCCGTCGGGCGTGGCCTCGTTCAGCATCTCGAGGATATTGGCATACGCCAGGTCGCGGCTGAAATGCGCCGCCATCGCGCCCGCGAAAAATGTGTCCCAGTCAAACAACACATAGCCTCCCCATCCCGGATTCCATGCGCGGCTGACCGGCGAGATCACCCGGTGGTGCGCGGGATCGAAAATCGTATCCCATCCGAGGGCACTCTCGACGGCACCAATGGTGCGCGGATCGGCGCCACGGCCGCGCCAAGTGGCCGCGAGGCGCTCGCGGGCCGCCGCGATCTGCCCGGTGATTTCCTGCAGCGACCGGACCCGCCCCGTGCTCACCCCGGCGGCCCCCTCAAGAGCCAGTGTCAGGTAAGACGTGGCCGTTGGCACGTCGAGGTCCACCGCGGGCGTGCCCGCCCCGTGGATCACAACGGTGCGTTGCGGCAGCTTCGCGCCAATGGAGCCACCGTCGCGTCCGATTTCTCCGGGTCGGTTCCAGAGCATGCCCACCTCGAAATCCGCGAGTGCCGTCACCGCCGGCTTGTCCAAGGGAGTCACCAACAAAAGCAGGTCATCGCCGTCGGTCGCGCTCTCGATCCGGACCTTCAGCCCGTTCCAACTGATGGTCAGCTCCGCGTACGACCCGTCGATCGCATGCGGCCCCATCGTCACCTGCACCGGATCGGTCGCCCGACCACCCGGTTGCGCCAGGGTCAGGTAACGGGCGCTGTAAAGACTTCCGGCGTGCAGGCCAACCGTCACGGCGAGACCTTCGGGGAGGAGCACGTGCGACAGCACCGACTGCGTGTTCCAGGTGTTCCAACCGCGACCGAGCCGGGCCTGAACCCCGGCATATTCCGCGGTCCAATCGCCCGCCGGCGCGACGATCGCACCGGGCAGCAGTGCGAGCAAAACCAGACCGATGGTTGCGTTCGTCCTAAAAAACGCGGCTGCAGCCACGAATTTCACCAATGGGCAAGGATGACCGTGGATTGCAGCCTGGGATCTTGCGTTCCACATGATTCCATTCGCGCGCATCGACCCCGAGTTCGCCATCAAAATCTTGGGCGACTGCCTGTTCCTGCCTCGCAGGTGAAGGTCCTCGAGTTGCCATCGTGCCCCCCCGGCCGCTCATTCTCGAAACCCGCGTCTCTTCGGTCTCGCCTGCGCCGGACTCATGCCATTGAACACCCGATTGGCTCGGTGAAGCTGCGAATCAAATGGTGGGGCGTGTTGTCCTCAACGCGCTTCGATTCGCGAACAGAGACAACGCGTTCCACCCCCAACGGCATGAGTCCGGCCAGGAACATGGAACCCCGGAGATTACAAGGATGGGTCGCGACGCGCGCCCCGGTCCGCGGAACCGTTCGGCGCTTCCCACGGCATCCGGCCGGCCCGGTTCGCCGGACTGAGATTCAGCTCCGGAGTCGGATCGAACACGATCCAGCAATAGTGCTCCACGGTGGTGGCCACCGATCGCTGCGCCACGACGACGATCACCAGTCCGGACGGGTCGTGCAGGGGCAGCACGTAGCGGCCTTCGCCGTCCGACCGCGTTTCCGCCACCGGTTTTAACGGCAACGCCATCAGGTACTCGAATCCGAACGCCTCGATTTCCGCGGTCACCTTTCTTGATTCCGCCGAATTCTGTTCGAGCAGGCGGGTTTTTTCGTCGTCGTCCACGCTCTGCTGCGGGATTTCCCCGGCATCCTCGAACAGAGTCGCGAGGCGCCGGCCGAGCTTTTCATATCGCTTTCGCGCCGCGTCGGCCCGCGTGACAATTTTTCGGTAGGCCGGCGCGTCATAGGCGCGCACCACCGCACCCTCGAGCGGGATCGCCTCACCACCGCGGGAGGTGACAAACACCCTGCCCTCGACCGCGGACACATGCGCGGCGAAACCGAGGACGAGAACGCCAAGGACGATTCCAATAAGACGGCGCATGGCCTCCATGAGGAAGCCCGAATCGCCGCCGACGCACGCAAAAAATCGAATTCCGAAACACCACTGCGGAAACAATACCGTGGCCGCAAAAATGCGCAAAAAGGGCAGTCTCCTTAGGCCCATTGAACGCTGCCCTTTCGCCAGCTGTAAGTCGCAGCGGAGTTCGAAAGGAATTGCAGCGGATTTGAGAATCATTGGGTAAAACCCCGCCCCTGACAACGCGATTGCAGGACCGCTGCAGCCTATAGGAAAAGGCTGTTCCACGATTCGGTATCCGCGTCGCTGCGGGTGCCATTCGGCTGGCTGGCGGTCAGATCGAAGATCTGCGACGCGCTTGCCATGACGAGGTTAATGGAAGAGGTCGTCAGAAACACGCAGGTCGAGAACGATCCGGTGGCCATCCGATAGTCACGGAGTACCCTGCCGATGCACCGGTGGGCTTGTGGATCGTGATCGTAAACAGACTGTGGCCGCCGTCACGGTACCCCGGCAACCCCGCCTGGGGCGTACTGCCGGTCGGACTTCCACCGGGGATGTACATCGGCGAACTGCTCGGCAGCATATTCACGGAGCATTCCGGGACCGTCGAAATCGTGTCGATCGCAGTGGGCGTGTGCTTCTACGAATGGAAGCGCGACGGTGAACGGAAGCAGCCTTTCGACATTCATCTGACGGGGCGGCGCTCGTTTTGCATGGCCGGCATTTTTGCGGACTCCTCTGATCTCCACTCCGCGACGTACTTGATGTTCACCAAGGGGGCCAACGAAATGATGAAAAATATCCACGATCGGATGCCGTTGAACGTAGGGTCGGGACGAGGGGCAGAGTGGATCTCGCCGGAACCGATCTCGAACGAGGCCTTTGCGGAATTCGTCAGGCCGCACTCCGCCGCCGAAATGGAGGCGGTGCCTGTCCTGCGGATAGTGAACAATGCCCGTTTTGACAGGCCCGAATGCCTGGCTCCGATCGACTAGCTCGTATTTGCCTTTCGGATTCGGTATTGCGGAGCAGGTCCGGCCTTTGCACTCTGAAATTGTTTTGCGCCGCTGGTTCTTAGGCGCGATCGAGCTACTCTTCTGTTACCTGAAAAACGCACTCTGCTTGCAGCACAAAGGAAACATGTGGTCTTCTGCTATTCTGGTTCCGCTTGGGATTGCCGTAGGCGGCTTCGCGGTCACGACCATTGCAGGGGCATACTTTGCTGATGCCCTCACTCTGTATCTTCGGTCCAAAGACGTACCAGAGCGAAACGCGGTATCTCCGGCCGCAGCACCCGCTCCCGTGCCTCCAGCCGCACCGTCGATTGAGGTCAAAGACTCGCCGGGAGCAGCCGTTGCAAGCGGCGAGAAGGCCTCCGCTCAGTCAATGACTAATTCCCCAGGCGCAACTCAGGTCAACGACAACAAGGCTTCGGTGACAGTGCAGAATATTTTCGTTTTCGGAGAACTTACCCCCGCACAGCGTTCGGCACTTCCAGAGATAAAAGCCACATTGCAAAAAGCACTTGTTGAAACGGAAAAAACCAGCGGTGAGGAATTCAAGAAGCTTTTCCCTGATGGCTTCGTTATCTTCGCGCTGGATCGACGCTCGATCATTACGCCGATCGAGAATCCTAAATTTCCATCTAGTCTCAAAATCGATTGGGCTTCGGCGAACCTGCTAGTGGATGACGACGGTTTTCGGTTGGGCCTGCCGGCAATTGAGTACCAGTACGGCCGCTACTATGGGAATACGTTGAAAATCAAGCCGCCCTATACACCAGGTGGACAGTGGCTAGCGTCCCCCAGGGACCGGCTCAATCTCTACGTTAGAATAGCGAACACAATTCCGGACGGCCTCGTCGCGGTGGCGGGCTTGAAGCCAGATTTCCTGACAGAAATTCAGGATCCCGCGACTTACAGTCCCATCGACCCCGCGCATTTAGAATCGGGGTGCGTAGTTACGTTGAAAGTTCTCCTTACCAGTTACTGGAAACCTTTTTTCCCGAAGGATTGGAAGTTGGTCGTCCACCTTCCGAGCGGCGATAACTTTCCAACGCAGTTGATAACGCCGGCCCCTCTTACATCCGCCGATCGGTTCGGCGGACCGGCGAATGCTGCGCTGGACGCGAAGCAATATCTGCCCGGCAGGCTCACTGACAATCCCATGCCTCAAAACCGTCCGGTCGGCGGTTGGATTTCGTTTCGTTGCGACGGGCTCGATGTTCGGACGATAACGCGTGGAACACTATTCCGCCTCAGTTTGAACAACGGCGAAGGAAGCACCTTCGAAGGGTGGTTTGAGATTAGGTCGTAGCGCTTTTGGCAACAGTTCCTCTCAAGCTCTCTGCAACCCTATGTTCGAATCGCAGGTTTGTCTTAAACCGGAGGGCTTCGTCATAAGTGCCTGATCTTCGGACTCATTCGGGCTAATCGGCCTTGATTCAGCTGAATCTCAAACTCCCCTGCAACGATCACAGCGCACCCTCCCAGAGTAAGCTCGGGGATTCTACGCCGACAGGACCTTTGGCGGTCGCCGATTTCCACATTGGCGACAGAGGCGTCAGTACGGAAACCGACGCCCACCCATTCGCATCGCAACGGCTCAGTGCCGCTTGAAATACTGGACCGCGCGTTCGTGTTTCCGGGCGGCGGCCAGCGATTTGAACGTGCCCAGATTCCGGCGCCGGCCGGTCTTGGGATTCTTCTTCCGGGAATAGAGGCGGTAGCCGCCGGTGATTTTCTTGATCATTTCCCTATGGTACAACCCGCGCCGGAACGGTTCCGCGTTGATTCCGCCAGGCACCCCATCCGCGCTCCGCACCCGCGACTCACGGCTTCGCGGGTTCGAGACCGGCGAGGACGCGCGTGCCTTTCTCCCAGGTCAGACCCCAATCGCGCATCTCCGCGAGCACCCGTCCAAGCGCCCGGCCTTTCGGCGTCAGACGGTAGGCGCGGTGCCGGGAGCCGTCGGCGGGCGCCGTGGATTCGATCACGCCGGCAACGGACAGGCGGGCCAGGCGTTCCGCGAGAATATTGGTGGGAATGCCCTCGGGGGCAGTCGCGAAGTCACGATAGCGTTCCGCGCCCCGGAAAAAATCCCGGATTAGAAGCAGCGTCCAGCGGTCGCCGATGAGATCCAGGGTGCGGGCGACGGGACAGGGGGAGCGGCGGACACGGGGAGCGGACGCGGGCATGCCGCACGATGCGGCATTCGATGGTACTTGCAATTCACAAGTATTGTCACTTGTCTTTTGCAAGCATGTCATCCTTTCCCATCGAACCCCGGCTCGGCCCACCCGGCGCCGGCCTCCCCTTCCCGGAGCGGCTCGTGGCCCGGATGCTTTTCCGGTACCGGGCGTGGCGCACCCCTCCGCCGGCATCCGCGGCCGCGATCACGTCGGAACGCGACCGAATCCTCGCGATCGGCCGCCGGCACGGAGCGGCCGCCGGGCAGCGGCGCATTCTCATTCCACGCCTGCGCGGCATGGAGGACAGCAGCCGCCATTGGTCGGTGTTCATGACCGTGGCCCACGTCGCCATCGTCAACCGGGGCGTGGCGGCAACCATGCGGGATCTGCTGGCGGGCCGTGTCCCGTCCCGCGTCGCAAGCACCGCGGCCGTGAAGCCGCCGGCCCAAGCCGATGCGACGGCGCTCGCGGACCTGGAACAGTCCTGCTCCGCGCTTTTCGCCGTGCGTGAATCCCACGCGTCGCTGCGAACGCCGCTCCGCCACGTCCACCCGTGGTTCGGCCGGCTGGATGCGCAGGACTGGTTCTTTCTCGCCGGTTTTCACCTGGCCCTGCACCGTCGTCAGCTCGAGATGATCGAAGCGGGGCTCGCCGGCTGACGACGTCAAAATATTTGTCAGCGGCCGGGATCGCGCTCATCGTTGGCCGTTGTGTCGGTCCCGCAACGGGCCGGATGTCCCGCCCTCCCCGCCGGCGCGATGTCCGTGCGTGGGCTGCCCCAACTTGATGAACCCCACCCGCCGCCCTACCGCCGCAAAGCTTGTCCCGGTCGTTCTGCTGAACGTCATCGCCGCCGCGGGTGTCCTCGCGCTTTGCTGGCTTCTCTACCAGGACGAGGCCGGCCGGATCGAAGCCCGTCTGCGCGACCGCGAAACGATCCGGGCGAACCTGCTCGCGCATTTCCTGGTCAGCGAACTCCAGCCGGCCGCGAATGATCTCCGCATCCTGGCGACGGGGGATGGATTGACGGACTACCTCTCCTCGGGCCGGCCGGCGGACCTCGAGCGCGCGCGCCACCGCGCCACCTTCATCAGCCGCCTGCGCCCCGCCTACGCCCAGGTGCGGCTGCTGGACGAAAGCGGTCACGAGGTCCTGCGCGTCGACCGGGGCGGTGCCGTCGTGCCGCCGGAAAAATTGCAGGACAAGTCCGGCCGGCCGTTCTTCGTGCGCCCCCGCACGCTGGCTCCCGGTCAGGTGTATGTTTCCCGCTTCGACCTCAATGTGGAGAATGGCCAGGTCGAGCTGCCGCCGCAACCGATGATCCGGTTTGCCGCGCCGGTGCACAACATCGCGGGCTCGTTTCGGGGAGTCTATGTGATCAACGTCCTTGGCCAGGCCGTGCTCGACCAGCTCGCGTCCGCCGCGCAGCCGTTCGCCTCGCGCCTGCGCGTGCTCAATCCCGAAGGCTACTGGCTGCATGCCGCCGACGCCGGCGACGAGTGGGGATTTCAGCTCGACGATCGCCGCGGGCTCACGCTGGCCCGCACCGATCCGGATCTTTGGCGGATCATGTCCTCCGCCGCGACCGGCCAGGAACGTCGTCGCGGCGGCCTGATCACCTGGCAGCGCGTGCCGACGTCATCTTTCGGCGACGGGATTCCCGGCGACGTGGTAGGCGACGAGCCCTACCTGATCGTGGCCTCCGAGGTTTCGTCCGGGGAATTCGCCGCGCTGCTCGCGGGAATACGCCGGATCTTCCTGTTTGTTGCTCCCGGCCTCGTGCTGCTGAGTGCGGTGGCGGTCTGGTATCGCCGGTCGCGCCATCGCGCCCGCCTCGCCCTGCAACAGAGCAGGGAAAGCCTATCGGTCACGCTCAATTCCATTGGTGACGCCGTGCTGGCCACCGACGTCAGCGGCGCGGTCACGCTCATGAATCCCGTCGCCGAGCACCTCACCGGCTGGCCGCTGGCGGACGCCCGGGGCCGGCCGATCGGGGAGGTCTTCCGGATCGTCCACGAGGAGACGCGGACGCCGGCGCACGCTCCGGTGCGCCATGTACTTGAAACCGGGGAGGTGCAGGGGCTCGCCAACCACACGGTGCTGCTCGCCCGCGACGGCCGCGAATATGCCATCGCCGACAGCGCCGCGCCCGTGCGCAGCCGCGCCGGCGAGATCATCGGCGTGGTGCTGGTTTTCCGCGACGTCAGCGCGGAGCGCGAGGCCGAACGGCGGATCCAGGCCGCCCGCGCCGACCTCGACCGCTTTTTCACCCTCTCGCTGGATTTCCTCTGCATTTCGAGCGCGGACGGATACTTCAAGCGCGTCAGCCCGGCGGTGACGGACATGCTCGGATGGACGCCGGAGGAATTCCTCGCCACGCCCTACCTCTCGATGGTGCATCCCGACGACCGCGTCGCCACGGCGCGCGAGGTCGAGCGCCAGGTGCTCGCGGGGGAAAAAGTGCTGCAATTCGAGAACCGGTACCGGCACAAGGATGGATCCTGGCGGGTGCTCTCCTGGCGTTCGGTGCCGCAGCCGGACGGCCTGATGTATGCCACGGCCCGCGATGTCACCGAGGCCCGGCGCATCACCTCCGAGATGCGGGCGCTCAACGAGGAACTGCAGGGGCGCACCTCGGAACTCGAGGCGGCGAACCGGGAGCTGGAGGCGTTTTCCTATTCGGTCTCGCACGACCTGCGCGCGCCGTTGCGCCACATTGACGGCTATGCCGGCCTGCTCGGAAAGGAAGTGCAGGGCCACCTGACGGAAAAGGCGCAGCGCTACCTCCAGGTGATCCTGGAGGCGGCCCGCTCGATGGGCGTCCTGATCGATGACCTGCTGGAGTTCTCCCGGATGGCCCGCCAGGAGATGCGCACCGAGCAGGTCGATCTCGACCGCGTCGTCCGGGAGGCGCGGGGCGGCCTCGAACATGCTGTCGCGGGCCGGCAGATCGAATGGCGGATCGGAAAACTGCCGCCCGTGCAGGGCGACCATGCGATGCTGCGCCAGGTGTTCGCCAACCTTCTCGGCAATGCCGTGAAGTATTCGCGGAAGAAGCCCTCGGCGACGATCACCATTGAAACGGCTGGAGAAGACAATGGCCGGACCGTCTTCGCGGTGCGCGACAACGGCGCGGGCTTCGACATGCGGTACGCGGAAAAGCTCTTCGGTGTTTTTCAGCGCCTGCACCGCGCGGACGAGTTTGAGGGCACCGGGATCGGGCTCGCCAACGTCCGCCGCATCATTGCCCGCCACGGCGGGCGCACCTGGGCCGAGGGCAGGATCGACGAAGGCGCGTCCTTCTATTTCACGCTCGAGCCCGTGCGGAACCAAGAGGCCAGCCGGTAGGGTCCGAGTCCTCGTCGGACCGTTTTACGCCGAGTCAACGGGCCGGCTTCCGGCATCGTCGTTGGGGGACAACGGCGACCACCTGCCCGGCGCCGATCCTACCGGCCGCGGACCGGTCACCGGGTATCGGGTTTGTCTCCCAGGGTCCAGCCTGATCCCGTCCGCTCGCCGTTGGTCATTTTCGTCCGTCGCACGCGAGCCGCCATCGGCCTCGTTCCACTGGGCGGTTCCCCTGTGACGTATTGTATCAAATGCGGAAACCACCTGTACAAATGCTATATGTTATTACTCATTTATGATATTGTGAGAAACTAAATATTGACCTGCACCTTCGCAACGATTGCTTGTTCGCACTCGCAGTCGACTTCGGTCGTAAAAGCCGCGCACCCGCGCGCGGCGGTCATCACATTTCAACGTTAGGAATGAGCATTTCGCCGCGCCCTTCGGGCCGCTGGGCCGCGACGAATGGAGTCTTGTCGCATGAATATATTGTCGCACCGGCCCAATTTCGAAGTTTCGCGGCTATCTGCGGAGACGCTCTGTCGCAATCCGTCGCAACGCGATGCATCGCCGGGTCACCCGTGCCGACGATCGTGGAGCCCCGTGCTCGCATCTCGCCGCCACCTGATTTCTGCTTTTGGGCTTCTCGTCATCGGCCTGCTGGGCGCCACGCGGTCTTCGGGCCAGACCGCCTTGGGCTACAGCGAGATCTGGACGATGAGCGGATATTCGGTCTCGACAGAAACCCCGCTCAGTTTTGAGGACGTTTCCTGGCACATTGTCGCCGCCGGGAGATTTCATGGTGCTGGCGGGGGAGACCTGGTGTGGGAAAACGCTTCCACCGGCGATCACGAGATCTGGTTCATGGATGGCTCAGCTTTCGTCTCCTCGGTCTTTATTCCTTCGGTCGGAGCGGCCTGGCAAGTGGCAGCGGCCGGGGACCTGAATGGCGACGGCAATTCGGATTTGATCTGGGAGAACCTCTCCACGGGAGACCGCGCCGTATGGTACATGGATTCGCTGGGCAATTCCACGGGGTCCGACTACATCGCCAATGTCAGCGCTCCGTGGCACATTGCCGGTTGCGCCGATTTCAATGGCGATGGAAAGCCGGACCTGGTCTGGGAGAATGTCACGTCCGGCGATCGAACGGTCTGGTATATGAATGGGGCGACCCTCAGTTCCACTGACTACATTGCCAATGTCGCCGGCCCCTGGCGCATCGCTGGAGTGGGGACCTTTTCCGGCGGGCACCACGATCTGTTCTGGGAAAACCTCGCAACCGGCGATCGGGCCGTCTGGGTGATGTCGACAGGCGTTGCCTACTCCTCCCAACCTTACGTTGGAAGTTACGCAACGGACTGGCGGGTCGCCACCGTTGCTTCCACCCGAGGTGGCATCGGAACGCAAAGCGATCTGATTTGGGAGACCGTCCTCACCGACGATCCGAGCGCCCTCGCGGACACCTGGGAGATCACGAATCCGGCCCTGATCCGGGTGGGCTCGACGGTCGATACCGATGCCGACGGTATTCCCGACGCCATCGAGAACCAGCTCATGATGAATCCGAATACGGCGGCGCATTTGCCGGTCTTGGCACCCAACGACAGTTCCGTCGCCCTGAAAATCACCTGCCCGCAATGAAACCGATGAAATCCTTTCCGCTTTTTCTTTGCCTTGCCGCCCTTTCCTTCGCACGCCTGCCCGCGCAGGCGACCGTGCCTTCGACCCCGGACGCTTCGGTTGTCCTGGGGCGATCCCCCCATGGCCCAGGCGTTCAGCCAGGCCCTGGGCCAGCTAATCAGCGGCGACGAAGCCTCCGCGACGATCGCACTCGGGCAACTATGCACCTCAAAGGCGGGCACCCCCGCCCGCCATTTCGAAATGGCGACGCGCCTGCTGCAGGCGATGCAATATTGCCATAGCTCGCAGCCTTCGGCCGAAGCGGAGGCCCGCCTCGCCGCCTTGGCTTTGGCCGAGGCGCAACTGACCTTTTCGGCCGATGCTGCCACGCAGGCGCGAGGACGACAACTCGCGGGCCATATCTACGAGGATTATCTCGGCGATCGCGCCGCCGCGGAAGCCTCCTACCGGGCGGCCGTGCAGGCGGATCCCACGCTGATCTCCGCCCAGGCGCGGTTGGACCGCCTGCTCTGGCAGGACGCCTTCGTGGCCGCGAAGGTTCATGTGAGCAAAGCCAACTGAGAGGCCCAACCGATGAATATCAGGCGTTTTTGCTTTTCGTTATTTCTCGTCGCATTCTTCGCCGCGGCCGCTCTGACAGTCCGGGCGCAGGATTCCGCCCCTCTCGGCGTTACCGTGCGGATTACCGGCTCGGGCACGTACCACACCGACGGCAGTAATCCGAGCGGCTACATGGATCTTACAGGCGCATGTCTGCCGTCCACGGCTACTTCAACAGACGGCTCGTTTAGTCTCACGGGCGGCGGAACCGGATCGTTTTCCACTCCGATGGCCACGGTGCAATTGGAGCCGGGCATGATCTACGATTTTTCTGCGACCGCCTACGCCGTGGGCACGGCGACGATCCAGGTCATCGCCCCTCCCTCCTACACGGTTTTCATCAACGGCGTCGAACAGGTAACGGACAGCTTCAATGGTGCGCTGAGCCTCTACGACTTCGTCGCGGATTTTGCGGTTCAGATCCGGCCCCGCCAACAGAACACTCCCGTCCGCGCCGGCGCGGCGAGTTCGCTGGCCAGCAACGAGGCGGCTTGGACGGTAGGCCTGGGCGCGACCTCCAACGGACGCTCGGCCGGTGTTCTGGCGATCGATGACGTCGCCAATCGTCCCAGTTGGTCAGCGCTCTACACGCCGGCCAGCTTGGTTTATCATGGCGACAGCGACGAAGTGACCGTCTATGGTAGCGGCTCCCATTCGCAATATGTGGCCGATCAGGCCATCGTCGATGTACAGACGATCACCTCCACGAGTTACTCGATCAACTTTTACCAGCCCAGTCAGGTGTCGTCGGGTTCACCCGGCACCTATGTCTTCTCCGGAAAGCCCTACATCACCTATACGGTCGGACAGGGCTCGACTGCGAACTCGCTCAAGATCACAAGCGACGCGTACTCGTACAACGACTCGACCAGCCATTTGTCATCGAGCTCTCTCCGCACGGCGGTGACGACGCTCACGCGCACCGGGACCTGGCCCAACTACACCTGGACGATGGATGACTGGAACACGTCGGGCCAGGCCCAGCAGACCGAGATTGTGCGCGCTCCTCCCTCGGGCGGCAATTCCGGTTCGACGCGTACGGAGACCGTCACGGTGGCCAAGCCGGGCGGCGCGACGGCGCTCCAGTCCACCGACATCTACACCCAATATGCCTGGGCGGAGGTCCCGACCAGTCATGCCGCGGGATCGTCCAACTCGGTCTCCACCGCCGCCGATTGCTACACGTCCTCTTCGATCCCGGGCAGCTACTCGTATCCGCATGCGGTGACAAGCACCGGAGGCAACTGGACCGCCTACGAATACTGGGACGCCTCGAGCAACTATGCGCGGACGGGACTCGTGAAATACGAATATCATCCCTTCAATTCTTCTCCTCCGAATGTTCCGACCACCCTCGATCCCACGCAGGGTGCCGTAATCTACCGGGACTATGCGATCGATCCATTCGGTGGCTACAGTCGTCCGGATACCATCGAGGACTACCTCAACAATGTCCCCGTTGCGAAGTCGCTTTTCTCCTACACCAACCTATCCGGCACCTACAACGGTCAGATCGTCGTTCAGGCCACCCGAAAGGACTTTTCGGATTCCAGCAACTATTTGACCACCATAACCGACTACTACGTGGAAAACGCCTCGGACCCGTTCCTGCGCAACCAGCTCTATTCGATCCAGACTCCGCAGGGTACCAAGACGATTTACGGCTATTTCCGTCACGGCACGTACAACCCTTCTGCGCATACCTACACCTACACCGGCACCTCCACCGACCTTTGTTCGGCGATCGTCGAAATCACCGGATCGAGCAGCTCCGGTGCCGGGACATCGTGCTCGAGCTATTCGGGTTACACCGCTTCCCCAACTCCGACGATGGACACAACCTATCTCGTATCGGGAAAGTCCACCTGCTCGATCACGATCCGCGACGAGCGGGCCCTGGTGCGGCGCATCGAAACCTATGCCTGGACCGGCAGCGCGTGGAGTTCGGTGCCGGTGTCCTTCACGAACCTCGACTACGACTATGCCGGCCATCTGACCGACCGCAGCTCCAGCACGGGTGCCGTCTGGCACGCCGAATTCAGTGGTGAACAAAAGACGGATGAAAAGGACGAAGCGGGCGTCGTTGTGAACTACACGTACGATTATGCGGGCCGGGGTTCGACGGTGGCCAAGAGCAGCGGCCCGACCACGACGTTCAACTACGATGCGGCCAGCAACGTCACCTCGACGGTCGTCAGCGGCGGCTCCGAAAGCCTGACCAGCAGCACGGCTTTCGACGACGCCGGGCGGCGCACCAGCGTCACGGTTCCGGGCCGAGGCACGACCACGGTCGGATACTCTTACAGCTACACATCCTCCGGCTGGAGCATGACCGCCACCGCGCCGTCACCGGACAGCGGCACCACCGTTTCAACCTATCAGCTCGACGGCCAGCTTGCCTCGGTCACGGGCTCGGCCGTCGTTCCACAGTACTACACGTATGGCTGTGAAAGCGGCGACGGACGCCGCTACACGCAGGTGAACCTCGGAACCTCGTCCTCGACGCGAAAGAAGAAAAGCTGGATCGACTGGCTGGGCCGTCCCAACCAGGCGGAGACCGCGGGCTACTCCCAGAGCAGCCAGTCCGACCTCTTCGACAAGAATACGTACGACCTGACGACCGGCCTGCTGACCAAAACCCGGCACACCAATGCCAGCGATGCCAATGTGCTCGCCCCCACACTGTTCACCTACAATGCCTTGGGACAGCTCGCGCACACTGGCCTGGATGTGAATAACAACGGCACCCTCGACACCGCCTCCTCGGACCGCATGAGCGATATCGACGCCAGTTTCGAGAATTACAGCAGCGCCTGGTGGCTCACGGAGACCAACACCAATTACACGGTCGCTGGAGACGGCAGCAAGACCGCCGTCACCAAGAAACGCACGCGCCTGACCGGCTTTACGGGCAGCGTCGAAAGCGAGGTCCAGATGACCGACGCGGAGGGGAATATTGCCGACAGCACGACCAGCGTCAATCGCTCCACGGCCACGGTGACCACGACGGTCTCCGCTCCAGGCATCGCCAATACCCAGTCCGCGGTCGTGACGAACGGTCTCACGACCTCGTCCACGAGCTTCGATGGCATCACCGTCAACTATTCCTACGACGGGTTGGAGCGTCCGACCATCACCAGCACTGCGACGCGTGTCGTCGGTTCGACGAATGCCTATTGGACAAACACTGCCCTGGTGGAAACCGTCACCGACAAGGCTTCGAACACCGTCCTGACCCGCGATTATGACAACCTGGGCCGGGTTATCGACTCCCAGGATGCAGGCAGCCATCATACGCGTTTCGCCTACAACACCCTCGGCCAGGTCCTCAAGCAATGGGGCGATGCGACTTACCCGGTTTCCTATGGCTACGACTCGAATTACGGCGACCGCACGACGATGAATACTTATCGCGCCGCGCCGCCGGGCGATTCCACTAGCTGGCCGTCGGTCGGCACCGCCGACACCACCATCTGGGTCTTCGACGCCGCTTCGGGCCTGCTCTACCAGAAGAAGGACGCCGTCAACAACGCGGTGCAGTACGACTACAATGTCCTCCGGCAGGCTGCCTCCCGGAAGTGGGCGCGGACCCTGACCGGCGGCACGCCGGTCACGACCAGCTACAGCTATGACTCCAATACCGGCGAATTGCTGACCCAATCCTACAACGACTCCGGTGCCGCCTACCCAACGACCACGATCACCTATGGGACGTACAGCCGCCTCGGCCAGCCGACGACGGTCGCCGATGACACCGGCACGCGAACGTTCAACTACACCTCCACGTCGGCCTGGCGGCTGGCCAGCGTCACGCTGCCGTCGTTCTACAACAGCCGCCAGATCACGATGGACTACGAGACTTCGCCGAGCTCCTCGGCGGGCTCGTTCGGTTCCTACACCAAGGGTACGGTGGCGGGACGACTGATCGGCTTCGATCTCGGAACATCGGGCACGCCGGCGGCGGACCTCCACCAGGTGGCGACCTATTCGAACGCTGGGCAAATGATCGGCATCTCCAGCGGTTTCGGCGGCGGCGCCAGCACGGATTTCATCTATTCCTGGCTGGCGAATTCCCGGCTGGTGTCGGGATACGCGGTGTCGGGCGCTTCATTTGCAGTGTCCCGGTCCTATGAGACCAACCGCGACCTGCTGACCGACATCACGGCCAAGTGGAGCACCAACACACTGACGGAATTCGCCTACACCTCCAACAGCCTCTACCAGAGGGAATCGGCCACAATCAATTGCGCGAGCTCGACGCCGTTCTACGACTACGTCAACGGGCAGGGCTATTCGACGATCACGTACAACTACACCTACAACTCCCGGGGCGAACTCCGGGAAGCCGCCCTTTTCGGCAGCGGGGCCGAGCTGCCCGGGCGTCACTTCGAGTACAGCTACGACTCGATCGGCAACCGGCACGCCTCGGGTACGGTCGCGGGCTTCGCGGGGGCCGACGAGTACACGACCAACGCCCTCAACGAATACACCGCGAAGGGCAACAATGCCGTGCACGTGGCCGGCACGGCCCACATGGATGCCAACGTGGCGGTCACGGGCGCGCCTCTGACCCAAAAGACCGGCAACGCCTGGGGCGCCGAGGTTGTGCCCGCGAACGCCACGGCGGTGTCCAAGGGCTCGGCGACGGTCTATGCCGCCCGACCCGGCGCGGGTCCTGGCGGCACCGACAACTATACCAGCTCCTCGGTGACCTATCTCGTCGCGCCCGCCGCGCAGAGTTTCTCGTACGACAACGATGGCAACCTGACCGACGACGCCATCTGGCATTACAACTACGACGCCGAGAACCGCTTGGTGGAAATGGAAAACGTCTCCTCGGCCATCGGGACGGGGATGATCGCTACCACCGACGCCCGGAAACTGGTCTTCGTTTACGACTACCGGGGCCGCCGGGTGGAAAAGAAGGTCTATGGCGGCTGGAACGGTTCGGCCTACACCGGCTCGGCGCTGTCAGACACGCGCTACCTGTACGACGGCTGGAACCTCGTCGCGGAGCTCGGGAGCACGGGAACCACGGTCACCCGCTCGTACACCTGGGGGCTTGACGTGACCGGAGACTTGGACGCTGCTGGAGGCGTGGGCGGCCTGCTGCAGATCCACGATTACGCCAATGCCGGGCCGGGCGGCTCGTCCGGTAACACCTACTGGCCGGCGTACGACGGCAACGGGAACGTGGCGGCGCTTTACAATTCCGTGAGCAGCGGGGCCTTTGCCGTCGCCTACGAGTACGACCCGTATGGCAACTACCTGCGCACCGACAAGTCCGGCAGCGATTCGGTGATGGCGAACAATCCCTTTCGCTTCTCGACCAAATACGCCGACCTC
>DASYDZ010000050.1:0-35931 GCA_036499305.1 Candidatus Didemnitutus sp. | reverse complement strand
ATACTTTGCCGCACACACCAAGTGATACATCAGCACCGACACATTGTGCGGCTTGTGGATATACCGACTCTCCATCCCTCATCTTCCCATCCATCCAAGCCGGAGCAAGCTCCGGGGTATGGGACCCACAGTGAATCAAATCTCGAGAAGCGAACTATGCCCCAGCATTCATGCTTCTGGGCTGGCACCCACATTTGATGCGCTCAACGTTACCACGCGGAGAACCATGAAGAATCACTCGCTCCTCGCAATCGTTTTGGTTTTGTCCGCGTGCGTTTTCGTAAAAGCAGATATTGCACCAACGACTTTTGCCGGGGGCACAATTGTGCCCGTCGAAATCAGCGAACTGCGCTTCAACGATGCTCATGTTACGATCAAATGGGGAGCACCATGCTCCCTTGACGCTTCGTTTGAGATAATCAACGACCGCAAGAAATCCGTCGCGCTGGAAATTGGATTTCCGGTTGGCGGCTACGACCCAGTATATGGCTTCGACCAGTCACCGGACGCCAAGCAGGATAAAATCGCTGACGAACCCGTTTCCCCCTCTGTAATCGATATCGTGATCAATGGGGTGCGGGCAGAGGCCTTTCGACGAATCAGTATCCCAAAGCAATGCGAGATCCGTTTTGGGCACGCGTCTTGGTATTTCACGAACGCGACCTTGGCCCCGGGCATAAACTCAATCGTGATAAAAACATCTCTTAGCCCTTCCGAGGTCTATGGCCGGCCTTTCGCGAGAAGAGTGGAGTACTGCCTTTGGACCGGTGGTCGTTGGAACGGCAGAATAGGGCACGAAAGGATTGATATCATTTTCCCGGAAAAGATTTCCCATACACTGATCCAAGAGGTGGAGCCGGAGTTTTATGAGACTATCGAGAATCGACTTATTTGGGAGTATTCGAATATCGAACCGAAAGATAACTCGTTCGATATCGATCTGGTCGTTCAGATTCCGGAGGTCGATGCCATCATCTCCCAAATGGAGCGGGAGTATCGTTCGAAGCCCAAGGATGCCGCCACCGCCCTGCGATTGGTCAAGCACCTGTTCCTGCTTGGCAATTTAAAGGGGAACAGCGGATTCCCTCCCCGGCAGTTCTCAACCGGTGAATACTATAATATACTCGGCCGCCTGAATGGGAAAGCCAGGGAGACTTTTCTGAGGCAATATGGAATCTTTCGGGCCGAAAGCGTTGTCGCTGATTCCTCAGAGTGGACGGAGGACCGGATGAGTCTCCTCCGTGTCCTTGCGGATTTGAATTACTGCGAAGATTACAGCGGCGTCGGGAACGCACTAAAGGCTAAGGCGATCTTAGATGAGATTCTCACGAGGGAGCCTCACAACGAAGATGCCTGGTTGACACTCCTGAATCATTACTGGCGATTCTCCTTTGCGGCCAAAGGCCATTGGTTTGGGCCGACCGTCCTTGGGGTTCAGCAGATCAGCGATATCCAAAAAGCGCATCGCCTCTGTCCACGCTCGAAGCCAATTCGCGACTGGTATGAACTTATTGCCGCAAAGGATGCCTCGGAAGCTGGTCGGCCCACAGATCCGTTTCGCTCCGAGGTAAAGAACTCGGAATTTCGGGACGTGCTTGCGAAGTACGGCGCCAGCCGTGATTGATTCCAGGGTTCGGTCGGGAATGCGGAGGCGCCCGCCCGCTCACTCGTCGTCGTTGGCGCGCTTGGCGCTGCGGGCCACCTTGCGGCGTTCCGTTTCCTTGAGGATGCGCTTGCGCAGACGGAGATTCTTTGGCGTCACCTCGACGAATTCATCCGCCGCGATGTATTCGATCGAGCGCTCGAGGGACAGTTTCGTCGCCGGGGTCAGGCCGGCGGCGACGCCTTCGCCCTGGGAACGGAAATTCGTGAGCTTCTTTTCGCGGACGGCGTTGCAGGCGATGTCCTCGTTGCGGGGATTCTCGCCGACGATCATGCCTTCGTAGACCTGCTCGCCCGGACCGACGAAGAGCTTGCCGCGTTCCTGCACCATCACGAGGGCGTAGGGCGTGGTCTCGCCGGCCTCGGTCGCGATGATCGTGCCGGTAATCCGGGTCAGCACCTCGCCCGCGTAGGGGCCGTACTCCTTGAACAGATGGCTTATCACGCCGCGCCCGCTGGTCGCGTTGACGATGTCGATTTCCATGCCGATCAACCCGCGGGTCGTGATGGTCGCCTCGATCATCGTCGTGGCGTGATGCTTTTCCATGTTCGTGAGCTGGCCCTTGCGGTTGGCCAGGTTCTGCATGATCACGCCGACGCATTCGTCGGGCACCTCGATCCAGACGGTCTCGTAGGGTTCGTGGCGCTTGCCGTTGACGGTCTTCTCGATGACGGTCGGGCGGGACACGAGCAACTCGAAGCCTTCGCGCCGCATGGTTTCGACCAGCACGGCGACCTGCATGGCGCCGCGGGCCTTCACGTTGAAGACGGCGGCTTTTTCGGTGTCCTCGATGTTGATCGAAACGTTGGTCTTCAACTCCCGCATCAGGCGTTCACGCAGCTGACGGGAGGTGACGAGCTTGCCTTCCTTGCCGACGAGCGGGCCGTCGTTGACGCAGAACTGCATCTCCAGCGTGGGCGGGTCGATCTGCGTGAAGGGCAGGGCGTGGCCGTTTTCATCGGCGGTCATGGTGTCGCCGATGTCGATGTCCTCGACGCCCGACAGGCCGACGATGTTGCCGGCCACTCCGGTGGCTGCCTCGGCGGTGCCCAGGCCGGTGAATTCAAAAATTTTGGTTACCTTGGCGCGCACGCGCTGGCCGTTCGCATTCCGGACCACGTACACGGGGTCGCCGACGGAGACGTTCCCGCCGAGAATCTTGCCGACGGCAATACGGCCAACATAGTCGCTCCAATCGATATTGGAGACAAGCATGTGGAAAGGCTCGTTCGGTTTGGCGAACGGGGGCGGCACGTGGTCGAGGATCGTCTGGAAGAGCGGGCCCATGTCCTTTTTCTCCTCCCCGAGGTGGTACATCATGTAGCCGTCGCGGCCGGAGCCATAGACGACGGGAGCGTCGAACTGCTCCTCGGAGGCATTGAGTTCCATCAGCAATTCCAGGACCTTCTCGTACATCTTCGCGGGCTCCGCGCTTTCGCGGTCGATCTTGTTGACGACGATGACGACCTTCAGGCCGTGTTGCAGCGCCTTGCGCAGCACGAAACGGGTCTGGGCCTGCGGGCCGTCGTAGGCGTCGACCACCAGGAGCACGCCGTCCACCATCCGGAGTGCGCGTTCCACCTCGCCGCCGAAGTCGGCGTGGCCAGGGGTGTCGACGATATTGACGATCTTGTCCTTCCAATGGACGGACGTATTCTTGGCCTTGATCGTGATGCCCTTTTCCTTTTCGAGGTCCATGGAATCCATGGCTCGTTCCTCGACGTGCTGGTTGGGGCGGTAGACGCCGCCTTCCTTCAGCAACTTGTCAACGAGGGTGGTCTTCCCATGGTCGACGTGGGCGATGATGGCGATATTGCGGATGTTCTGATTCATGGCCGGCGGGCTGGAAATAAGTGCGTAAACGGTCACCTTGCGGCGCGGGCCAATGCTTGGCAAGAACGAAGGCCGGAAGCGAAGTTCGATCGACGAATGACAAACGGCAATCTGCGCAATTCATTCGTAGACTATTGGTTGCCTATCACGGCCGTGCGTCCACCCAGAGCGGACGAGGCAGGGTGGTTCTTCGAATTGCTTAATGCCCCGCGCAAGGCCGGGTAGCCAGACACCCAAAAGTGCGGCAAGCTGCTGAAGGTTAAGCTGACATTTGTGGGGGCGCGCCTCACATGGCCGGGTTTTCAGCGAACCTCGCCCAGGTTATGGTCGCCGGCCACGTCGACGGCCTGCGCTGACCTCTTCAGACCATTTGTCTCTCGTCAATCGTACTTCGTGCTTCTCGCTTCGACCCTTCGGCCGAAGCGAAAACCCACGGACAGCGCGCCGGTCCGGATAGCGGCGCGTGGTTCCGGGCCTCTGGCCAGAACCGACGCGCTGTCAAAGGGGTCCTTACCAAAAGAATAAAGCCCCGAAGACCGAAGTCTCCGGGGCTAAATTCGGGGGTGGGCGCTCGCCACGCGCTCTTTCCCGTTCGCACAACGTTTGGCGCTCTCGCCGGTGTGGCGGGCCATGTGCTTCCCGACGCTACTCACCGCGGCATGCGATGGTATCGGTCTCATAGCGGGACCGTTCCGACCCTTTCAGATCGGAATCTTTCGAGTGAGGCCTCTACGCCCGGTTCGGCGTCCATCTGCCGATGGTTCGCTCGCCGGACGGGTGCTGGCACGCCTACAAGGATTTCTTTTCGCACCGGCACCTTGACCACGGGGACGGCCGCAGCTTGTGGCTGCGCGTTGGCCCCGTGCGACGGGTCTGACCTCTTACCTCTCAGGCTGCTTTCGACTTGCAGTTGGGTGACGCGTTTTTCGCGCCGCCCCAAGCTTGGAAGACATACGAGTTTTTGCCGATCTCGCGCCGTTCCACGCCGCGTCGTGTCCCTTGCGCGCCCCGCCGGTTGCGCCAGCCGGGCCTTGTGGAGGGTGCGACCCCTCCCGAACACGTCGCTGCGTCCTGGTCGTGCAGTAGCAGCCGTAACCCTCTGGGTAACTGCATCAGCGGCAGGTCCGAAACTGACCTGACGCCTGACTCGGCTCGGCAGCGGTTTCTATTCGCGCCTCGCCGCACAGCTCCTATTTCGCAAAACTGGACCGGTTGCGACACCGTCCAGAGGAACTGGTGATATATGCCTGTCCGCGGCTTTCGCCGCAGAGGGGACGACCGCACCAGTTGCGATCGCCCTTTCCCCGGTTGCCCGGGATTATCCCAGCCGCGCTCTCGGAGGGTTTTTCATGCCGCCGCGCTGCGACTGTTCTATCAAGGAACGTCGTTGATCGTGCATTCCCGCGGCAGGAAGTCACGGGTTTGTTGCCGACAACTTCTTCACCGGCGGAGCGCGGTGGATAACCTGTGCACGACATTCTGCTCACCGGTTATTCACCGGCTCCACGAATTTGCCCGCGAGAGGCGGTCGCAAACCAGCGGAGGAAATTCCATCGCGTCCGGTCAGCACTCGACGTTGTCGGGAAAGCACGGCGCGTCGCACTCACTCGCGACCGTCCATGCTGCCTTTGGAGGCAACTTCCTGCTCCGCTCCCTTAACTTTGCGACCGGCTGTGACCCAAAGCGGTGGCGTGCGGAATCGCTTGCCACCGTGCGGGCCGGGCCGCACTAAACGCGGTTCATGCCCTCACCGCGCGAACTGCCGATCTACGAACTCGAGGATCCCCTCGTGGCGGCCGTGCGCGCGACGGGAAGGCTGATCGTCCAGGCGCCCACGGGTTCCGGCAAATCCACCCAGGTGCCGCAGATGCTCCTCCATCACGGACTGCTCGGCGCGGGCGAGGTCGTGGTGCTGCAACCGCGACGCCTGGCCGCCCGGATGCTCGCGAAACGGGTGGCCGAGGAAGTCGGCACGCGACTGGGCGATGTCGTGGGTTATCAGATCCGGCTCGACTCGGTCGTGTCCGAGAAAACCCGGATCCGCTTCGTCACCGAGGGAATCCTGCTGCGCCAGATGTCCTTCGATCCGTCGCTGCGCGGCGTGTCGGCCATCGTGTTCGACGAGTTTCACGAGCGCCATCTGTATGGCGACATCTCGCTGGCGCGCGCGCTCCAGTTGCAACAGACCACGCGGCCCGACCTGAAAATGGTCGTGATGTCGGCCACGCTCGACGCGGCACGGCTCAAGGAGTATCTCGCGCCCTGCGAGGTTCTCACGTCGCAGGGGCGGACCTTTCCGGTCGCGGTCGAATACCTGCCGCGCTCCGTCGATTTCGAGCACGATCCCGTCTGGGCGGTCGCGACGCGCGAATGCGAGCGGGTCGCGGCGGGGACCACGGGCGACATGCTGGTGTTCATGCCGGGCGCCCACGAGATCGGCCGGACCGTGCAGGAGATCCAGGGGTCGCACGCGTTGCGGGAATTCGCCTGCTTCCCGCTGCACGGCGAATTGCCGCCGGATCTGCAGGACCGCGCGGTCGCGCGCTACGACACGCGCAAGATCATCGTTTCCACCAATGTCGCCGAGACGTCGCTGACGATCGATGGCGTGACCGTGGTGGTCGACAGCGGCCTCGCCCGGGTGGCGCGCTACGATCCCCACCGCGGCATCAACACGCTCCTGATCGAAAAAATCTCCGTGGCCTCGTCGGAGCAACGCGCCGGACGCGCCGGCCGGACCGCCCCGGGCATCTGCGTCCGGCTGTGGACGGAGCGGGAGCACGGCCAGCGGCCTCTGCAGGAGCTGCCCGAAGTCAAGCGGCTCGACCTCGCCGAGGTTGTCCTGACGCTGAAGGCCGCCGGCATCGTGGATGTGGGTGGCTTCGCCTGGTTGGAAAAACCCGAACCGCGGGCGCTCGAGCGGGCGGAGGCGCTGCTGGAAGACCTGGGAGCGTTGTCGGGTGGAGGAGCGGCTTTATGCCGCGATCCCAATTCCGATTCGCGGCATAATGTCGCTCCGACAAGCGGGGATTCCTCATCGGGACTGGCTCGTTCCATCACTGCCCTCGGCCGCAGGATGCTTCGTTTTCCCATGCATCCGCGCTATGCCCGGATGTTTCTGGCGGCGCAGGAGTACGGCTGTGTGCGCCCGGTGGCGCTGATGGCGGCATTGACCCAGGGGCGCAATTTCCTGCTGCGGAATGTCGACAAACGCACCGCGGAGGCGCGGCAGGAACTGTTCGGCGACGAGCACGAATCGGATTTCTTCCTGCTCATGCGCGCCTGGCGTTATGCCGACCGGGCCGGTTTCAACCTTGACGCCTGTCGCCGCCTGGGAATTCACACGCAGGGCGCCCGTCAGGTGGGACCGCTGTTCAATCAGTTCCTCGAAATCGCGGCCGGAGAGAAGCTGGACGTCGCCGAGAAACGCATCGACGGCGTGGCGGTGCGCAAGTGCGTCCTGCTCGGCTTCAGCGATCACCTGGCGCGGCGCCTCGACCGCGGCACGCTGCGCTGCGAGCTGGTGCACCAGCGCCGCGCGATGCTCGGCCGCGAGAGCGCGGTCCAGGAGGCGGCGCTCCTCGTCGCCGCCGAGGTGACGGAGATCGAGAGCCGCGGGGAAGTGACAACCATCCTCGGTCTGTGCACGGCCATCGAGGAAACGTGGCTGAAGGAGCTGTTTCCGCAGGATTTCGCCGATGCCGGCGGCGTCATCTACGACGAGACGATGCGGCGCGTGATCGCGCGCCAGGAAAAGCGGTTTCGCGACCTGGTCCTTGAAACGAAACCGACGGCCGATGAACCGCCCGAGGGACAGGCGGCGGCGTTGCTGGCCCGCGAAGTGATCGCCGGGCGGATCGTCCTCACCGAATGGACCGAAGCGATCGAGCATTGGATCACGCGCGTGAACTGCCTCGCGAAATGGTGGCCGGAACTCGAGGTCAACCCGATCGCGGAGGCGGACCGCGCCACGCTGATCGAGCAGATCTGCTACGGCAGTTTCGGAGCCCGCGAACTGAAGGACAAGCCGGTGATGCCGGTGCTGCAGGACTGGCTGCTGCCCGAACAGCTCGCGGTGCTGGACGAATATCTTCCGGAGCGCATCGAAATGGCGAACGGGCGCAAGGCCCGCGTGCGGTATTCGAGCGACGGCCCCCCGGTGCTCAGTGCGCGCATCCAGGAACTTTACGGCGTCGCCTCCGGGTTCACGCTCGGCCACGGGCGCGTGCCGGTAAAGATCGAGGTCCTGGCCCCCAACCAGCGGCCGATCCAGGTCACCGACGACCTCGGCAATTTCTGGCGCGAGGTTTATCCAAAGATCAAGCCCGAGCTGTCCCGGAAATACCCGCGGCACGAGTGGCGTTAGGGCGGATGGCTGTATTGTCCGCGGAACCTCCGCCTGACTTGCAGAGCTGCCGCTTGCGGCAGCCGCGGCCTCCGCGAGCGGAGGTCCTACAGGGAGTCCGCGCATCACCAGTGCAGCGGAAGCCGTACAGGGAGTCCGATCATCCTCATTGGAGCGCCGGCCCTGCTGGGGATCGGCCCGTCGGGTCGCTGGGACAACGCCGCCGCGGGAATAGCCTTGTCGCACCTGGGACTGAAGGCAGCGTGTTCGCATGTCTCTCGCTTCCGGGTCCGAAGCTCTGCGCGGACCCCGCCATCCGGTCGTCTATTCCATCCTGGTCATTCCGTTCGGGGCGGCGGCGGGTTTTGCCAGCGTCACGCTCGCGTTCCTTGCGACGCAGCATGGGTTGACGGTGGGGCAGGGGGCCGGCCTCATCGCCTTGAGCCTGTTTCCGCAGGTCTGGAAATTCTTCTGGGCTCCGATTGCGGACACCACGCTGACCCGGCGTCGCTGGTATCTGATCGCGAATGTTTTTGTGGCCGCCGGCGTGCTCGCGATGTGCGCCGTGCCGCTGGGGGCGTCCACGCTGTGGCTGATGCAGTTGATCGTGTTGCTGACGAGCTTCGCCAGCACCTTCATCGGATTCGCGGCCGAGGGATTCATCGCCCACCTGACGCCTCCCGCCGATCGCGGACGCGTGAGCGGATGGTATCAGGCCGGCAACCTTGGTGGCACCGGCCTCGGAGGAGGCCTTGGACTGTGGCTGCTGGACACGATGCCGAAAGGCTGGGAAGCGGGTGCGATCGTGTCGACGGCGTTGCTGGCTTGTGGACTTGCGCTCGCCTTCCTGCCGGATGTCCCGGCCGAGGCACGCGGGCGGCCACTGCGCGAGGTGATCAGTGGGCTTGGGGTCGACCTTTGGCGGGTGATCTGGTCGCGCACGGGATTCCTTTGTGCCTTCCTCTGTCTCGTGCCCGTCGGAACCGGCGCCGCCTCCGGCGTGCTGGCGCAGGCCGAGGTGGCCGCGCATTGGCATGCCGGTGCGGCGCAAGTGGAGCTCGTGCAGGGATTCCTCAACGGCATCGTGAGCATCGTGGGCTGCATCGTCGGCGGCTACGGCTGCAACCTGTGGGGCGCACGGCGGGCCTACGTGATCTACGGCTTCGTGATGGCCGCGACCGCTCTGGGGATGGCTTTTCTCCCGGCGGTGGTTTGGGTCTACGTCGCCGGCGGCCTGGCCTACGCCTTCGGCACCGGACTCGCGTACGCGGCGTTCACCGGATTCGTCCTCGACGCCATCGGAGCGGGCAACGCCGCGACGAAGTACAACGCGTTTGCCTCTGTTTCCAACACGCCGATCTGGTACATGGGCCTCGTGCTCGCCGCGGTCCACACGCATTTCGGTCCGCGCAACATGCTCGTGGCCGAGGCGGTGTTCGAGGCGGGCGGGGCGATCCTATTCGTCGCCGTGGCCGCCCTGACCATGCGGCGAATCACCATCGTGGCCGCGGTCCAGCCGGCCTGAAAAACACCGCGAATCCCGCTACTTGCGGGCCGCGCGGCCCTTGGGCTCGATGTTCAGATAGGTCTTCGCGAGCATCTGTGACTCGTAGAACTCGACCAGGCGCACCCCCTCGCGCGGCTTGATCAGGTCCTTCTTCGTCGCGTGGTCGATCTGCTGCTTTACCCGCCGGCAAAGCTCCTCCCACTGGTACTGCACGCCCTCGATCACATCCGCCACCCGCGAACCGGCGAGCGCCTCCTCGATGTAGTAACCGTTCGGCTCGTCGTCCTCGAGAAAGACATGAACCTCGTTCACCCGGCCGAACAGGTTGTGGAGGTCGCCCATGATGTCCTGGTAGGCGCCGGTCAGGTAGATGCCGAGATAGTACGGCTTGTTGTTGAGCGGATGGAGCGTGAGGTAATCCTTCGTGTCCTGGAGATCGATGAAGCTCGCGATCTTGCCGTCCGAGTCGCAGGTGATGTCGACGACGATCGCGTTGACGGTCGGCTTCTCGTTCAGCCGGAGCAGGGGAGTGACCGGGAAAAGCTGCTTGAGCGCCCAGGAGTCGAGCAGTGACTGGAAGACCGAGAAGTTGCCGACGTACTGGTCGGCGAGCAGTTTCTTGAGGTCATGCAGTTCCTCCGGCTGGTAGCCGGCCTTGGAGCTTTCGCGATCGATCTGCTCGCATATCTGCCAGAATATCTGCTCGGCGGCGGCCCGGTTCTCGAGATCGAGATAGCCGAGATTGAAAAGCGAAAACGCCTCCTCCTTTTTCTGGAGGGCATCATGAAAGCGCTCGAGGCGGCCGAGGCGCGCCTTGTTCTTCAGCAGCACCGCGAGGTCGTCGACCACCTTGTGGCGCGTGCGGGGCAGGTGCTGCTTGCCCAGCGACTCGCGCTTGTTGATGCGCTCGAAGACCTCGACGACCAACATCGAGTGCGGCGCCGCGACGGCCCGCCCGGACTCGGTCACGAGGTCCGGCACCGGCACGCCCGAGGCCGAGCAGATTTCGCGGACGTTGAAGACGATGTCGCGCGCATATTCCTCGAGCGAGTAATTCATCGAGGACTCGAAATTCGTGCGCGAGCCGTCGTAGTCGACACCCAGGCCGCCGCCCACATCGAGGTAGCCCATCGGGAATCCCATCTTGGCGAGCTGGCAATAAAACCGCGAGGCCTCGGTGACCGCGGCCTTGATCGTGATGATGTTCGGGACCTGCGAGCCAACATGGAAATGCACCAGCTTCAGCGCGTGCTGCATCTTGGCGGCCTTGAGCTTCTCGACGGCGAACAGGATTTCCGCGGTGTTGAGGCCGAACTTCGCGTTGTCGCCGGTGGACATCGCCCATTTGCCTTCGCCGCGGGTCTGGAGCTTCACCCGGAAGCCGATCATCGGCTTCACCCCGGTTTCCTTCGCGATGCGGATGATGCTGTCGACCTCGGACAACTGCTCGACCACGATGATGATCTTCTTGCCCAGCTTGCGGCCGAGCAGCGCGAGGCGCATGTAGTCGAGATCCTTGTACCCGTTGCAGATGATCAGCCGCTGCGACCCCTCGTGCATCGCCAGCGCGATCATCAGTTCGGGCTTGGATCCCGCCTCGAGCCCGTAATTGAAGTCCTTGCCGGCGGCCACGATCTCGTCGACCACCTCGCGGAGCTGGTTGACCTTGATCGGGAAAACCCCGCGGTATTCGCCCTTGTAGCCCTCGTCCTTGATCGCCTGGGCGAACGCGGCGTTGAGCTGGACGACGCGGTGGCGAAGTTTGTCCTGAAACCGGATGACCATCGGCGCCTTCAAGCCCATGGCCACCGCTTCCTCGACGACGTCCATCACCCGGATGCTTCGCCCATCGGCCAGCGGCTGCACCTGCACGAATCCCCCCGAGTCCACCGAGAAGTGGTTGGCGCCCCAGCGTTTAAAGCCGTAAAATTCCTCGGACTGGGCCGCGGACCAATTGGATGCGGATTTGTTCTTCAATGCGTTGGAGTCCGGGCCGGGTTTGGCTTGCTTTTTGTTGGGGCGCTTTGATTAATCGCCGTTTTCCTTTTTCAAAACGTCCGATTAATCAATGACCAAATTCTCCACACTCCTCGCCCAAGCCGCAACGCAGCCCGCCAGTTCGCCCGGCGGACTAGGGGGCGGGGTCATGAGTTTCCTGCCGATCATCCTGATGTTTGGTGCCATGTATTTTCTCCTGATCGCCCCGCAACGCAAGAAGCAGAAGGAGCATGAGAAGATGATGTCCGCCCTGCAGCCAGGCGATGAAATCATCACCACCGGCGGCGTCTATGGCACGATCACAAGCGTGAAGGACGACCGCTTTGTGGTCCGCGTTGGCGAGAACAACCAGAAACTGGAAATCGCCAAGGGCTTCATCAATCAGGCGGTGAAGCGCGCGTCGGCGCCCTGAGGTCCGTCCGTCTGCCCCGGCGGCGGTCCGCCGCCGGCTTCCATTCCTTTAACAACAACCATCCATGTTTCGTCGCAATCTCTGGAAACTGTCCCTGTCGATCGGCATCCTCTTGTGGGCCGTCTGGACGCTGATTCCGGTCCAGGACCGGGATTTCGGCACCTACCTCCGGTCGGCCGTCACATCCGCCAAGAAGGCGGATTTTGACAAGCTCATGACCCGCGTGGACGCGCGGGTGCAGTCCAAGCAGGGCCCGAGCACTTATGTGGCGCTGAAGCAGATCGCCAGGGACGAACACATCGACCTGTTCCAATACTTCCCCTCGCTCCGCATCGAGGAATCGCTGAAAAATGTCGAGCGGCGCAACGGCCTGGTTCTCGACGAAATGCTCCGGCGTTCGAAGGGCAGCATCCAGCGCGGCCTTGACCTGAAGGGTGGTGTCGCCGTGACCCTCGAGTTGGATTCGGACAGCCTGGCGAAGCAGGGCGGCGGCGATCGCCAGGCCAAGTTGAGCAAGGCGATCGAGATCATTGGCGCCCGCATCAACCAATATGGCGTCGCGGAACCCATCGTGCGCGCGGTCGGAGAGGATCGGATCGAGGTTCAGCTTCCGGGCGTTTCCACGCGTGAGAACCCGGACCTGCTGGCGAATCTCGTCCGGGCCGCGCATCTCGATTTCCGCCTGGTTTACTCCGGTTCCACCGGCTCGGAGCAGATGCCGCAGAACGTTCCCCCCGGCTACGAAATCATGAGCCACGACGAGGAGGACCGCTACACCGGCCGCCCCTATACCACCTACTACGTCGTCAAGAGCGTGCCGGAGATGTCGGGCGAGAACGTCGAATCCGCCCGCGTCGCCTCCGACCAGGTGGGCGCCTATCAGGTCCACCTGAACTTCAACTCGGTCGGGGCCAAACAGTTTGCCGCGGTCACCACGGCCAACACGGGCCGCCTTCTCGCCATCGTCCTCGACAACAAGCTCTACTCGGCCCCGCGCATCAACGAACCCATCACGGGCGGCTCGGCGCAGATCACCGGCAAGTACACCTACCGTGAGGCCGAGGGCCTCGCCAACGCGCTCAACAACCCGCTGCCCGTCACGCTCAAGATCAAGGAGCAGTACGAGGTCGGGCCGTCGCTCGCGAACGACGCGGTCAGCAGCGGCTTCCGCGCCGCGCTCATCGGCACCGCGCTCGTCTGCGCGTTCATGATCACTTTCTACAGCACCGGCGGCGTGGTCGCGGTGATCAGCCTCGGGATCAACATCTGCATCATCTTCGCCATCATGGCGAGCATCGGCGCGACGCTGACCCTGCCCGGACTCGCCGGCATCGTCCTCACGATCGGCATGGCGGTCGACGCCAACATCCTGATTTTCGAGCGCATGCGCGAGGAGATCACCGCGGGCAAGTCACTCGCGACGGCCAACCAGAGCGGGTACCTGAAGGCGTTGTGGACCATCCTCGACGCCCACGCCGTCCAGTTGATCATCTGCGCGATCATGATCTGGCTCGGCACGGGCCCGATCAAGGGCTTCGGCTGGACCCTGCTCATCGGCGTGCTCTCGACGCTGTTCACCGTGCTGATCACGGGACATCTCCTGATGGAGCTGATCGTCGACTCGCACTTCGTGAAATCGATCACGATGCGCCGGATGATCCACGATCTGAAGGTGGACTTCATCCGCTACGGCAAGCCCGCAGCGATCGCCTCGGTGGCGCTGGTGATCGTGAGCTTCGCCTACGTCCTTTTCCAGGGCGACCGCATCTACGGGATCGACTTCACCGGTGGCGATGTGGTGAACGTCCAGTTCAAGGAGAAGATCGACAGCGCGAAGATCCGCGAGGTGGCCGTTTCCGCGGGCGTGAAGGACATCAATCCGACTTACATCAGCCCGGTGGGCAGCGATCACGAGACGCTCAAGCTCGAGACGCCCGAGGGCAAGAGCGCCGCGGTCTTTGCCGCCCTTCAGAAGGCCTATCCCAACGCCGGCCTGGAAAGCGTCGGCGAGAATCACGTCGGCGCCTCGATCGGCAAGGAGATCGAGTGGAACGCCCTCCTGGCCGTCGGATCCTCGATGGCGGTCATCCTTCTCTACATCGCCTTCCGCTTCGAGTTCGGCTTCGGCGTCGGCGCGATGGCGTCGACCCTGCACGACATCCTGATGAACATCGGCATCTTCGTCATGTTCGGCCATCAGTTCTCCGCCCCGATGGTGGCCGCGATCCTTTGCGTCGCCGGTTACTCGATCAACGAGACGGTGGTCGTGTTCGACCGTATCCGCGAGGAGCTGAAACTCAACCCGACCGGTTCGCTGCGCGACATCATCAACAGCGCGATCCGCAAGGTCTTCGCGCGCACGATCATGACCGCGTCGACGACCTTCCTCGCCGCTCTCTCGCTCTATCTCTTCGGCAGCGGCGTGCTGCGCGACATCTCCTTCGCCTTCCTCGTCGGCATCGTGACGTCCACGTTCTCGGCCATCTTCATAGCCGCCCAGGTATTTTACTGGTGGCACAAGGGCGACCGGAAGCACGTCGAGGCCCACCAGGACATCGCGCCCAAGTACGAGTGGGCCGGCTCTTCCCGCGCCTCGAGGTAACACGGGGTCGCCTCCACGCCCCGATGCGCTGGAACTACACGCCGGTCCACGCCGAAAGCGTGGAGGAACTCGCCCGTGCCCTCGGCGCGAGCCGGATCGTCGCCGAACTCCTCCTGCGCAACGGATTTGCCGACCCGGTGCGCGCCGGCCGCTTCCTGCAGCCCGCCCTCGCCACGCTGGGGGATCCGTTTCTGCTTTCGAACATCGATGCCGCGACCGAGCGCCTGGTCCGCGCCATCCGGTCCAGGGAGAAGGTTGTCGTTCTCGGCGACTACGACGTTGATGGAGTCTGCAGCACCGCCCTCCTCGTCAGCGTGCTGCGCCGCTTCGGCCTGGCCCCACGCCACGTTGTGCCCCGGCGCCTCGATGAGGGCTACGGCCTGACGCGCACGGCGATTGACCGCGCCCTCGAGGCCGGTCGTCCCGATCTCTTCATCGCCCTCGATTGCGGCACCAATTCCCTCGCGGAGGTCGCGCACTTGCGCGCCGCGGGCGTGGACGTCATCGTGGTGGACCATCACCGGTCGAAGGACGAACCCCTCGTGGAGGGCATCCTCGTCAACCCGCACGTTCATCCGCGGGAAGGCGACGAGGCCTGGCGATACCTGTGCACCGTCGGCCTCGTGTTCAAGCTTCTCCACGGGCTGTTGAAGCGCCTGCGGGCCGAGAACGATCCGATTGCGCACGAGATGAAATTGAAGGATTACCTCGATTTCGTCGCAATGGGCACCGTGGCCGACCTCGTGCCGCTGCAGGGCGAGAACCGCGTCTTCGCCCGTCATGGCCTCCAGGTAATGGCGCAGACGCAGCGCCTGGGGCTGCGGGAACTGATGCGCGTGTCGGGGCTGAAACCGGAGCACGGGATCAACCCGGTCGACATTTCCTTCCGGCTCGGTCCGCGGATCAACGCCAGCGGACGTCTTGCCGACGCGGCCATCTCGGTCGACCTGCTGTTGAGCGAGGACGCGGCGTTTTGCCGGTCCGCCGCCCAGCAGCTCGAGGACCTGAACCGGGAGCGCCAGGACATCGAGCGCGACATCACCGAGCAGGCGGAGCGGATGGTGGAGCAGCAGTACGCTGATGCCGCCGGCATCGTGCTTTTCGACGAGGGCTGGCATCCGGGCGTGGTCGGAATCGTGGCGGGCCGCGTGGCCCGCAAATACCACCGGCCCGCGATCGTGCTGGGCAACGAAGGCACGCTCGCAAAGGGTTCCGGGCGGGGCGTGACCGGCACGAACCTGGTCGAGCTGCTGTCCGCGTGCGCCACCGGACTCGAATCCTGGGGTGGCCACCCGATGGCGGTCGGAGTTTCGCTGCGCAAGGAGGGCGTCGGCGAGTTTCGGCGGCGGTTTGACGAAGTCATCCGCGCCGCGCGCGGCGCAGCGACGGAGCCGGGGCTCGAGCTCTCGGGCTGGCTGGACGCAATCGAGGTCAATGAGCGGCTGATGGGAGATCTCGACCTGCTGCATCCGTTCGGCCAGGGCAACCCCGAGCCGCTGTTTGGGATTCGCGCCGCCCGCCTGGCGCGCGCCCCCGAGGTGTTCAAGGAAGTCCATTTTCGTTTCTCGCTCGAGGATGGGCGCGGCCGGCGGATTCCCGGTGTCGCCTGGAAGCAGGCTCGCCGCCTGCCGCCGGTTGGGCCGCGGATCGACCTCGTGGCCCAGCTCAACTGGAACGTCTACAACGGCCGCAAATCGCTGCAGTTGGAACTCCACGACTGGCGGCTGGCGCAGACGTAGAATTTCTTGGCCGCAAAAGAACGCAAATGATCGCGGCCGTCTCTGGTGGATGGAGGAAGCCAGTGGCAGAGGCCTTATTTTTTGGCCAGCTTTGCGCTGTCCTGCGGCAATGCCGCTTTCCGGGCTCGGCAGATACCGCAGGCGCTACCTTTCTTATCGGTCTTTGTGCTCTTTGGCGGCTAATTTGCCTCCTCAAGATTCTGCTTGCGGATGCCCTCTGAAATTCGCTTATTCGCCGTTCCGTCACGCACCCGTAGCTCAATTGGATAGAGCATCTGACTACGGATCAGAAGGTTTGGGGTTCGACTCCCTACGGGTGCGCCACTTTCAGGGTCTACACCAAAGATTAGGCAGGGGCGTGATTGGGTTGTCAGACCGACAGTCGCTTCAACTGGCATTGAGGGCGACATCGCGGAGCGAGGTGAGGACACGCTTTCCGCCGAAATTCCTTGGCGACGAAAAAGGCCGGGCCGCATTGATGGCGGCGCCGGCCGAAGGAATCGCTTGGGACGAACTCAGATGAATTCAGTAATTGTCGTCATCATCATCGTCGTCGTTGTCATTCTTGTCGTGGTTCTTGCCGGTATCCTGCACCGGCGTGATCGTGCCGAAAAGCCCGTGCGCCTCGTCATCGATGCCCGCGGTGAAGTAGAGCGTGTCGATCGGACCGGCGCCGCCGCCATTGCCGAAGGTCAGCGCCCAGAGACCATCGATCTCGAGGACGCCATGCTTCGGGGTCCGCAGGAACCCGCGAAAGAATCCGCTGCCGGGCTCGAACACCGCGATGCGTCCGCTACCGAACTGGCCGACCAGCAGCTTGCCGCTGAAACGCCCGAAGGTCGCCGGGGCCAGGGCGATTCCCCACGGGGCGTTCAGCCACGGTCCCCATTCCAGGATCTGGACAAACTTTCCGTGAGGAGTGAAGGCCGCCACAAATCCCCGCCCGGCACCATCCACCTCGTCGTGTTTCTGCGCGTCTGGCTTCGCATAGGTCACGTACAGTTTGGCGCCGATCGCCTGAACGTTGAACGGCGCGTAACCGCGCGGCAGCCACGGATTCCGGAAGGCGGTCGACGAGAGCGTCACCGGCGCGAAGTTCTTGTCGAAGACGTCGATCGTGCCGGTGAAGAAATTCGCTGCGTAGAGGTAGTTGGCGCCGTTGTCCTGCGCCAGCGCCAGGCCCTTGTACACGGCGTGGCCGGAATTGTCGACCATGAGGATCGCGCTGGTGGCGTTCGCGGCGGGATTCCAACCGGAGATCGTGCCATCCTCGGTGGCGAACAGGAACCGCGCGGGCTGGCTCGGTCCGACGTTGAAATCGGATGTGCCGTTGAAAACCGTTCCCGTCGGCGTGGCTGGTCCGGACTGCCCGGCGGCCGGCGGCACGGTCACGACGAGGGACTGGGTCGCTCCCGCACCGTTGTAGAGCGTGGACAGGCCGGTGCCGTTGTCCGAAACCCACCAGGGCGACGTCGTGCTGAGCGACAGGCCCCAGGGATTGACCAGGTTGGGATCGGTGGCGGCGGCCAGACCCGGAAGGTCGGACACGAGGTTGGTCTGCTGGTAGCGTGACTGGGCGAGGGCGGTCGCAGTTGCGATCAGGACAATTCCGGCGCACAGGACGGCGGAAAAGCGGGTCGACGGCCGGCGTCCCATCGCCGGCGTGCACTCGTCCCACTCGGTTGAACGCAAGCGCGGGGTCACAGGCATTGCGGGGGAGGCCCGCAGCAGGGCTGACATTTTCATGATGGTTCCTATATTTTCCGGCGCGGGGCCGGATTTGACTTGGACGGGTCGCAGGTGCGATTCCGCCGGCGGTTGTATGATCCGCCGTGGCTGTTGACCCGTGGTCGTTCGGCTCCGTGTGCGCGAATTTGGTAACTGAAGCGTTACGCTGAAGTGATCTCGCGTTGGTTCCGGTCTTTGCGGCGTCAGACGCCGGAGCGGACTACCGATACGGATTCATGCAGTTGGATTCGCTCTTTCGAATGACGGGAGATGTACTGAAGGATGGAACCCGACCTCCGGGCGGATTTCGCGAGACTTTCAGAGGAAAACCGGCCCGCCCCTCGACATCGCTCGGGGCCCTGAGCCTGTCGAACGGGGAGGTCCGGTTCCACCTCGGCTCAACTGCATGAGTCCGGCTCAAATCATCCGCCCCGTCCGGACGCATATGAAATGGGGAAGGCGGACGCTCGACGTGAACGGCGCGCCGCTCACGCGTCTCTCTTTTCCAGATTGGCTGCTCGGAGATATGCTGTTTGGGTCGTCCTCCATGAAACGTCGCGAATTTCTCAAGCTCCCGATCGCGGCCGCGGCCTTGGCCACCATCGGGAGGAGTGCGGAAAACATGGCGTCCAAGCAGGGCCGGTCGGAAGCCGGCTTTGGCGTCAAGGCGCATCAGGATCGCTCCGGCGAGGAACTCCTGATCATGGGCGGCACCTTCAATCTCAAGGTGTCGGGACGCGACACGGGAGGCGATCTCTGCATCTACGACACTTTCCGCGAGGCGAAAGGCGGGCCGGCGCTGCACCGGCATTTCAACCAGGACGAATGGTTTTACGTCATTCGCGGCCAGTTTGTGGTCCGGGTGGGGGACAACACCTTTGCGATCGGACCGGGCGACTCGGCCTTCGCGCCGCGCCGGATCGCGCACGCATTCGCCATGACGGGAGACGGACCGGGTCAGATGCTGGTCCTGTTCCAGCCGGCCGGCAGCATGGAAGCTTTTTTCAGGGAAATGAGCGAAAAGTTCGGCCGGGGAATTCCGCAGGGACAGGACGCCGCGATGCGCCAGCTCTGGGCCGCCCACGGCATGGAAATGGTGGGTCCGCCGCTGGCTCTCTGACGGTGGGAAGGGCGCCGACCGCCATCTCCGATTTTCTGAACCGTCAGGCGTTCCGCCCCAGGGCCAGCGCCAAGGCCCGGATCAGTTCACGGGGCTGGACGGGTTTCGTCAGACACCGGTCGAAGCCGCATTCCATCGCCCGTCCAGATTCGACACTGCCGGCAAAGGCCGTGAGCGCCACCGCCGGCAATCGGCCGAGTTTCTGGCTTTTTTCCATTTCGCGCACGTTCAGGATCAGGTCGTAGCCGTCGAGTCGGGGCATTCCCAGGTCGCTGAGCAACACATCCGGACGACGCCGGTGAATCTCCTGCAAGGCCTCGGCCACTGAACAGGCCGCGGTTACCTCCGCCCCATACGAAACCAGGGTCGCGGCCAGGCCGGCCCGCGTGGCTGGCATGTCCTCGACCAGCAGGATCCGTGTGCCGGCCAAGGCATGGGGCTCCACGCCGGCTCCTTTCGCGGCCGCCGGCGCGTCGCTCACCACGGGCAGGGGAAGGACCACCGTGAAGATCGACCCCTTGCCGAGGCCGCTGCTTTCCGCCGCGATCGTCCCACCATGCAGCCGGACAAGCTCGCGCGAAATTCCCAAGCCAAGGCCGAGGCCGCCATAAACGCGGCGGGTTGAAACTTCCGCCTGAAAATAATTCTCGAAAATCCGGGAAAGGAATTCGCGCGTCATGCCCTTGCCGGAGTCCCGCACCTGGATATGGACATCGTCGCCGACGCGACGCCAGCTCATCGCCACGCTTCCGCCGTCGGGAGTGAACTTGATGGCGTTGCGCAGCAGGTTGCCGACGATCTGATGGAGACGATGGGGGTCGACCCTCGCGACCCCGAGGCCCGGATCGATTTCCGCCGTGACGGCGATTCGCTTTTCCAGGCCTTCCGCGCGGGCGACCTCGGTGCAGGCGTTCGCGATGACCGCGAGGGCGGCCGCCACGGGCTCGAGGCGGAGCTTGCCGCTGGAGATGCGGGCGGTGTCGATGAGGTCCTCGATGAGCGCCTGCTGCTCCTCCGCGCTCTGGCGGATGATCTCCATGCCCTCGCGCACTTCGGCGGGATCGAGGTCGCGTTTCTCCCGGAACATGGCCGACCAAAGGACAATGGCGGAGAGCGGCGTGCGCAGCTCATGGGAGACGTTGGCCAGAAAGCGGTCCTTCGCGGCATTGGCCTCCTCGGCCGCTCGGATCGCCGCCAGCAGCGACTCCTCCGCCCGCTTCCGCTCCGTGTTGTCGCGCAGCACCTTCACAAAGCCGATCATCTGGCCTTCGTGGTCGCTGAGCGCGGAGATCATCCCGCTGGCCCAAAAGCGCTGGCCGGACTTGGTGACGCGCCAGCCATCCTCGGAGACGCTGCCCCGCACCCTGGCCTCGTTGAGTCTCGCCTCGACGGTCCCGCTGGCGCGCGCCTCGGGAGGATAAAGGATGCTGAGCGGCTGGCCGGCGGCCTCCGCTTCCGAATAGCCGAGCATATGTTCGGCGGCCGGGTTCCAGGTGACGATCCGGCCGTCACGATCGAGCATGAAGATCGCATATTCCTTGACGCCGGTGAGCATCAGGCGGTGCCGCTGTTCCTCGGCATAAAGCTGCATCTCGGCCCGTTTGCGCCGCGTGATGTCAACCCAGGTGATCACGACGCCGTCGATGTGATTGTCGGTCGTGCGATAGGGCAGGATCCGGCGGAGATAAACGCGGCCGCTTTCGCTCGCGCTTTCCTTTTCGAGCGGGATGAGTTTCTCCAGCACGGCAGCGGCGTCCGCCATCAGATCGGGATCGTCAAATTTGCGCGCCAGGTCGACCAAGGGCCGCCCCACGTCACTCGGGATCAACTCGAGGAGATCCTTCACGGCCGGCGTGTACCGGCGGATTCGGAACCTGGTGTCGAGGAAGACGACCGCAATGTTGGTGCTGCTCAGGAGGCTGCTGAGATCGTTGGTGGTCGCTTCCAATTCCTCCATCTTGGCCTGGAGCTGGCCATTGACCGTCGAAAGCTCCTCGTTCAGCGACTGCAGCTCCTCCTTGCTCGTCTCGAGCTCCTCGTTGGTGCTCTGCAGTTCCTCGTTGACGCTCGTTGACTCCTCGTTCGCCGCCTTCATTTCCTCGTTTCCGGCCTGCAATTCCTCAAGGGTGACGCGCAACTCGGAGCGCACCCGGTCGAGTTCATCGCGCATCACCTGCCGGTCGCCCGCGATTTCGGACCCGGTGACGGGCGTGGCGGGGTCAGCCGGCTTTGACACGAAACTGAGCAGAAAGGTCGAAGGAGGCGACGCCCGGTCCAGGGGCGCGACGGTGACCTCCAGCCGCTGGAGCGCCTCCGGAGATTGAAGTGGGCCCGCATGAACCGTGACCGCTTCGTTGCGGCTGAGGGCCGCCTCAACCGCCGCCCGAACGCTGGCCTGGAACGGCTCCCGGACCAGGGCCATCAGTTCCCGGGTTGGTTCCCCGGCCGGAAGAGTCAGGAACCGCTCGGTGAATCCATGGTAGTACATCACGTGCTGCTGGCGGTCGATCACGACCGATGGCGGAGCGAAACGGTCAAGCAGGGCGTGGCTCGCCACGTTGGACAATGGCTGCCGTGCGGCCAATGCCCCCGCGGGGAAACTGGAGGTCGCCGGGGCAAACGTGAACGAGCGTGGTGAAAAATCGACCGACCCATACCGGGTCGAGCCGATGCGGCGAAATATCCGGTGGCGTTTGTCGATGGCCTCAAAAAGGCCGTCCTCGACGGGGGCCGTTTCACTGGTGCCCAGGACCAGGGCGCCCCCTTCCCGAAGCGCGAAGTGAATCAGGGCCAGCGCCCGGCGCTGAATCTGAGGTTCGAGGTAGATCAGGAGATTGCGGCAGGTGCAGATATCGACGCGGGAAAACGGTGGATCCTGAAGAATGTCCTGGGCGGCAAACACGATCAGCTCCCGCAATTCCTTTTTCACCCGATATCCCGTTCCCTCCTCGGTGAAGAACCGGGCGAGCCGCGCGGGCCCAACCGCGTCCGCGGTTTCCCGCCCGTAAAACCCCGCGCGCGCCACCCCCAGGACGCTCTCGGACGTGTCCGTCGCAAAAACGCGAAGGTCGAAGCGCCGCTCGCTGCCTTCCGTGGCCTCGACCAGGAGGATCGCCAGCGAATAGGCCTCTTCACCCGTCGCGCAGGCGGGCACCCAGGCGCGAATGGATGGCGCATCCAGGCGCTCGCGGGCCAGTTGATCCAATACCTGTTCACGCAGGGTCTGCCAGACCTCGGCGTCGCGGAAAAATCCTGTGACATGAATCTGCAGGTCGTCGGCCAGAGCTTCCATTTCGGCCGGATTCTCCCGCAAAAAGGCCGCGTACTCGGCCATGTTCTTGAGATGACGCAGGCTGAGCCGGCGGTGAATCCGGCGCAGGATCGTCGGGCGTTTGTAGCCAAAAAAATCATATCGGCTGCGATTCCGCAGAGCATGCAGGATTTCGGTCAGGGCCCGCTGATCGACCTCCACCTGCGCCGGGGCGACTTCCTTCAGGTACGGGTTGGCCAGATAGTCGGCCAGGGCCTTGGGCATTTCGCGCGGCGCCAGCACCAGATCGGCCAGGCCGGATTCGATCAGGCTGGTGGGCATCGACGGGAATTTCGCCGTGGCCGGCTTTTGCGCGATGCACAGTCCGCCGGCCGAGCAAATGGCCCGGGACCCGGCGGTTCCGTTCGTTCCCATGCCGCTCATGACCACGGCAATCGTCGAATCACCGAACTCCGCGGCCAGTGTCTGAAAAAAGGCGTCGATGGGACAGAATCTCCGGCCCCGGTCTATCGCTTCGCCCAGCCAAAGTCGGCCGTCGCGCACCCCCAGCACGCGATCAGGACGGGTGACGTAGACCTGGTTCGGAGCCAATTCCAGCCCGTCGGACACCTGCTGCACAGGCATCTTCGTGTGCCGGGCGAGAATTTCTCCGAGCAGGCTGTCCCGGTCGGGCGGCAAATGAAGGATGAACACGTATGCCATCCCGGCATCAGCCGGTGCCGCGTCGAGAAACTCGATGAAGCTCTCCAATCCACCCGCCGAGCCGCCGAGGGCGATGACAGGAAAATCCAACCGGGAATGTGTCCTCAATCGGTCGGTTTCCGCGGGATCTGCCTGCGGCGCCGAACTGTTTTTTGGGACGGGAATGGGCGTGGGCTGCATGGCTGCAATCATTGGGCCTCGTCTAGCATGGCATCACGACCGCTCGGACGTGGGAGCAACCGGCCAGCAGGCACGGTGCCCCATTATCCACCGCGATGCGAGTTGAATAGCTGTATCGTGCCATGGAGGAAGATCGTTGCATTCCATTGTTCGAAAACGCGGTCTCAGCCTGAGTCATTCAGTCGAGAGTTGACGTTCGAGCCGCTTCTGCCGAACGAGAGTCTTTCGCTCCGCTCTCTGACCGGCCACGCTGTCGGCCCGGCCTCCTCAACATTCGACCGCTACTTTTCGACTGAGTTGTTCCGCGACAACCGTATCGGTGTCGCCGACGGGATGGACCCGCCTGCCATTCCGCCGACGCGATGCTTGATTCCGGCCGGCCTATTGCCCCGCCTCAAAGCTGAGGTGGCGGTTCAGGAACGGCATCATTTCACAATAGACGCGACCCTCGTCGATCCAGTTATGGTCCCAGCCGTTGCCGCGATACTCCTCGGCGAAATGTTCGATCCCCAGATCATCGAGCTTTCGGGTGAACGCCTGGTTTGAATAGACGTGGTCCGGATTGGAATCATAACGGCCCCAATCGAACTTGATGCCGCGCATCCGGCGGAGCGCGTCCACGTGATCGAGCACAAGGTGGTCGAGCAGGAACCGATCCTGCAGCTTTCTCATATTGGCGACGTTCACCTTCAATTCGCCGTGGTCCATCTCCATGAGGAAATCGCAATAGAATGGGGGCCGGTCCGGGTCGGGCAGGAACGCCTGCGCCATCGCGACGAAAATCCCGGAGAACGGATCGCCCTCGAGGTCGTGGATGGTCCGGGCCCGGTGTATCTTTGGCCAGTCGGGTCGCGAAACCATCGGCACGACGCCCGTGCCCGTCCCCACGGGATGCAGCGCGTAGACCACGCTGAAAAGGTCGGGATAAAGCATGGCGAATTTCAAGGCCCCATAGCCGCCGATCCCGTCCCCGGTCAGGGCTCGGCTTGCGCGTTGCGGGAGGGTCCGGAAATGCGCGTCGATGGCCGGCACGAGCTCCTGCGTCGTAAAATCGAGCCAGCGCCCCGTGACCGGTGAGTTCTCATAGAACCCGGCGGCTGCCGGAAGGCTGTAGTCGGCCACGACCACGATCACCGGCCGGGTGAGGCCGTCATCGATGGCCCGGTCAAACTGCCGTTGGACCCGGCTGTCGGAAAAGAACCGCGTGGGGTTGGTGTTGAAGGTATGGAAATAGTAGACCACCGGATAGCGAAGCCCGGAATCGGCGTAGCCGGGCGGAAGGTAAACAATGACATGGCGTTGCGGATCCACCTTGAGGACCGACACGCGGAGCACGGAGGAATCGATGACCAGGTTGGCGAGCGATCCGTGGGGCGGTTCCCCGGCGGCCGGGAGCAGGGCTGCGAGTGCGAGGGCGAAGACAGAGGCCACCAGGTGGCGAATCAGTTTCATGATTGATGATTTGTGAGGTTGAGGGAGGAAGTGCCCCGGCGGACCTGTTCCACCGACGCGTCGCGAGCATATTCACGAGGCGGGTCGTCGTCGTCCGAGCCGTTCGGCGCGGACGTTTCTCCGCCGAATTCTTTTCCCATCGCGGGTCGTCGCGGCAATCCCGGTTACGGCATTTTGCCGGAGCGCGCCGTGGTTCGCAACAACGACGGCCACCCATCGGCCTCGATCGTCGGGGCCTTTGTCCGGCATCTTGGACTTGCCGCCCGAAAAACCTAAAAGGTTCCAACCTCAGCCGGTTTCAAGCAAATGAGCCGAGGTGGAACCGGACCTCCCCGTTCGACAGGCTCAGGGCCCCGAGCGATGTCGAGGGGCGGGCCGGTTTTTTTCTGAAAGTGTCGCGAACCCGCCCGGAGGTCGGGTTCCACCATTCAGTACATCTCCCGTCATTCGAAAGAGCGGATCCAACTGCATGAGTCCGCTCAGCCGGTTTCAGATGCCTGCGGATCGTTCTGCACGCGGAATTGCCGAGGGGTGAGGCCAAAATGGCGGCGAAATGCGGCGTTGAAGGTGGATTTGGAGTTGAAGCCGACGGCCAGCGCAATTTCGAGGACGGACCGCGCCGGATCATCGACAATCTGGCGGCCGGCTTGGATGACCCGATGGCGGTTCACGAATTCGTAGAATGTCGTCTCCAGATCCTGGTTGATCACCTGTGACACATAATGCGGCTTCTCGCCCAGTCGTGCGCTCAGCGAGCGCAGGCTCAGAAGACTCTCGCGATACAGCGCGTCGCGGTGCATCGCCGTGTCGAGTTTCTGGCGGATCCGTCCGCGAACCGAGGATGGAAGCGGGCAGCGGGCATATTTGTTCCCGAGAGTTCCAACCGGAGCCGACACGGCGGATATCGGGGCCACGGTTACGTCGGTCGGAGGCGGGATGGATTCGGCCAGCGTTGGCGTATGTGCCGGGAGGGCCATGACCGCGATTGCGGCTGGTGGTTGGCTGTGCGCAGATTGACCGGCCTCGTTCGACGATGCCGGCGGGCCCGCCGAGGCGACGCGTCGCACTATGGTGTACAAGGCGCCGACTGCGACGCTGACGTCGAGCAGCGACATGGCCATTGCCAGTTCGGGCGGCGAATGGGATGCGCAGTGAATCACACGGAGGACGCCAACCAGCCACGTGGTGAAGACGATGACGAGAAGGAGATGACGCCCGGTTCCCGACGCCTTGCCATCCCGGCGTTCTTCATGGGACCGGAGCAGCCGGCGGCAGCGCGCAAGATAAACGGGTCCTTGCGCGGCGAATACAGCCATGCACATCAACATGGTGGTGTGAATGAAACGCGAATGCCAGGCGCTGACGGCGTACAGCGGGCTGTAGAATTCGGTCCCCGGATGGGCACTTTGGATGACCGGTAGTGTCGATGCCATCCCGAGCGCGATGAAAATGACCGGCCAGCGACCCAGCGACGAGACGTGCGGACTGCGGGCGTCGACGCCTTCCCTGACCGTCAACCACAGGCATGGACCGAGCAGAAGCGACATTCCCATGCGCAGTCCCAGCCACAGCGCCTTGTATGGGACGGCGGGATGCCCGACCAGCAGGTCGAGGACAAATCCGACCGTTTCGAGCCCGAGAAAAACCGTGAACCAGGCGAATGGCCGGCCCGACCGGGTGCGGCGCCCCCCGACTATGCCTGTCGAAAAAAGGCACAGCGCAATGGCGACCGAATAAAATGAGCTTTGAATTTCGTTCACGGCTCAATCTTGAGGACAACAGGTGCGGGCCCTCGGTGCAAGATTGTCGTGCTTGCGGGGGAACTGGGACCCGCCGCGATGAAATCAGATCCGCTCCATCGATGATTCCCCGGCTGATATTTCGAGCGACGATCTGGCGCGGCTTGGCTGCGCTGGTGGGATATCGGCGTCCCATGCTCCTTGTCGCGGGAGTAATGTTTGCGGCCACGGCGGCCATGGCGGACGACGAGGATCACGGAACGGTCCATGTCTCGAAGCACGTCAGTGACATGATCCTCGCTCCCTTTCGGAATCTGCCGCCCGCGACGAAGCCAGAGGTTAAGCCGGTGGCCGACGCAAAATCCGACGATGGCGCCATCCCGGATCCGGAGGTGATCAAGATGGCCCCTTTCATCATTTCGGAGGATCGAGGGCCGGTCCTGCAAAAGCCCGAGGCGACGGTCAAGAGGCTGAGCGGCGGCCTGCCTGGCACCGGGATCAGCGAATTCAAGGGGAGGCACGTCACATTCCGGGTCGTCCGGTTTCTGTTTATTCCCTTTGAAATTGGACTCAGTTGGTAGGGATCCCGCGTTCCCCGACGACATGCCGCGCGTTCCTTTGCGACGGCAACAGGCCTCGCTCTGCGCTAGAGCCGGGGAATGGTCATGCCGCCATCGATCATGAAAATCTGCCCCGTGGAATAGGGAAAGTCACCACGGGCGACTGCCGCGACCGCTCGTCCGACGTCAGCCGGCAATCCCCAGCGCGGCTGGACCATCAGGCCTTGTTCAATCAAGCGGTCATATTTCTCCACCACACCGCTGGTCATGTCCGTGCGGATCACCCCCGGTCGCATTTCATAAACCGGGATGCCCTCGGCCCCGAGGCGGGCCGCGAACAACTGGGTTACCATCGCCAGTCCGGCCTTGGCGATGCAGTACTCGCCGCGGTTTGTGCTCACGACGGCGGCGGAAATCGACGATACGTTGACGATCGCGGCCGGGAAAGCGGGATCGGCCCGGCGCGCCGCCACCATTTGCCGCGCGATTTCCTGCGTCAGGAAAAAGGCCCCTTTGAGATTGGTGTCCACCACGCGGTTGTAGCTGTCCTCGGTTGTTTCGAGGATGTCGGCGCGCACCTTGGGGGCCACGCCCGCGTTGTTGACCAGGAGGTTTGCCGCACCGCCCGCCAATGAGCGGGTGGCCTCGACGATCGACGCCCGTCCCCCGGGTGTGCCGATATCGCCGCGCACGTAGGTGACGTGGCGCCCGGTTTGCCGGAGGCTTGCCAGCGCCTCGCGGGCATCGTCCTCGGAGCGAACGCCGTTGATGACCAGATCCCATCCCTCCGCCGCCAATTTTTCCGCGATGCCGAATCCGATGCCGCGGCTTCCTCCGGTGATCAACGCAGTTTTAGTCATGATTTGGGAGTGGCCGACGGGGCGCACAGGAAACACTGAGCCGGGATCATGCAATTGAACACGCGATTGGCTCTGTGAGGCTGCGAATCAAATGGTGGAGCGTGTTGTCCTCAACGCGCTTCGGTTCGCGAACGTGTTGAGAAAACACGTTCCCCCTCCACCTGCATGAGTCCGGCTGAGGGCCCGGTAGACCTCGACCGTGGTCCGAAACTGACTTGCGCGGGCCGTCATGGGGTATGCCTGGGTACGTCAATCCAGCGGCGCTGGGCCCACGAGGCCAGGGCGAGCTCGGCCAACTGCACGCCTTTGGCGCCTTCGGCGAGGGTCCAGGGGAAGGGCGTTCCGGCGACCACATGTTTGAGGAACAGCTCCCATTGCGCCTTGAAGGCATTGTCCTGGGTGCCTTGATCGGGCACCCGCGTCCAGCCTTCGCGGTAATTGATCGGACTGTCGACATCGGGATTCCATACGCAGCGCGGTGTCGCGGCGAGTGCCTGCGCCTTGCAATCGCGCAGTCCGGCCACCGCCGAGCCATGCGTCCCGTCCACCTGAAGCGTCAGAAGGTCATCGCGGTTGACGCGCACGTCCCACGAGGAATTGAAGTGGCAGATGACGCCGTTCATCAGCTCGAAGGTGGCATAGGCGGAATCGTCGGCGGTGCAGACGTACGGCTTGCTGTTCTCGTCCCAACGGGTCGGCACATGGGTGGCGCCGAGGCAGGTCAGGCTCTTGATTTCGCCGAAGAGATTCTGGATCACATACTGCCAGTGGCACAGCATGTCGACGATGATGCCGCCGTCGTCCTCCTTGCGGTAATTCCATGACGGCCGCTGCAGCGGCTCGAACTCACCGGTGAAGACCCAGTAGCCGAACTCACCGCGCACCGAAAGAATCCGCCCGAAGAAACCCGTGTCGATCAGGTAGCGGAGCTTGCGCAGGCCGGGGAGCCAAAGTTTGTCCTGCACCACGCCATTCTTGAGTCCGGCGGCCTCCACCTCGCGCGCGAGGGCGAGTGCCTCGGCGTGGCTCGGCGCCGTGGGTTTTTCGCAATAGATGTGCTTGCGGGCCGCGATCGCCAGGCGCACCCCGGCCGGGCGCTGGCCGGTCAGCGTGGCGTCGAAATAGATCTGGTTTTGGTCCGAGGCCAGTTCGGCGGCGAGATTGGTCGTGAATCGCGTGATCCCGGCGCGGGCCGCCAGGGCGCGAAGCTTGTCGGCATTGCGCCCAACCAGCACCGGGTCGGGCATGATTGTTTCGCCGTCCGACAAGCGCACGCCGCCCTGGTCGATGATCGCCTTGATCGACCGGAGCAGGTGCTGGTTTGTGCCCATGCGTCCCGTGACGCCGTTCATGATGATGCCGATGCGGTGGGTTTTCATGACGAGAAAAGGATCAAACGTGCTCCCGATGGGCCGTGACGACGCGCGCGAGGAATTCGTCCTGGTCGGCGGCCCACCAGCGGTTCGAGAAAATCTCCACCTCGATCGCGCCGCCAAATCCCGCTCGCTCGACCCAGGCGCGAATCCGGCGCAGGGGAATGCACCCTTCGCCCATCAGGCCGCGGTCGTTCAGCAGATCAACGGTCGGGCTGCGCCAGTCGCAGACGTGGAAGGCGAAAAGCGCGTTGAGCCGGCCGCAGCGGGCGATCTCGGATTCGAGCGCCGGATCCCACCAGACATGATAAACGTCGACCGCCACGCCGACCCAGGGAGAGCGAAGCGACTCCACCATGTCGTTCGCCTGGGCAAGTGTGTTCGCGGCCGAACGGTCGGCGGCGTACATCGGATGAAGGGGCTCAATGGCGACGCGCACGCCGGCCGCCTCGCAGTCGGGCTGGAGGGCGGCGATTCCGTCCGCGATCTGCAGGCGCGACTCGGCGAGATCCTGTCCGGGCACCGCACCGCAAACCAGCACCACCAGCGGCGCGCCCAATTCGTGAGCCTCGGCAATCGCGCGGCGGTTGTCGTCGATGGCCTTTTGCCGCGCTTCGGCCGTGGTCGCGGGAAAGAATCCGCCCCGACACAGCGAAATGGTCCGCAGGCCGGCGTCCGCGATCAGCGAGCGGGCCCGCGTCGGCCCGATTCCGCCGAGCGCGTCCCGCCAGACGGTGATACCGCTGACGCCGGCGGCCGCAAACTTGCCGACAGCGACGGGCAGTGGCCAGGGCTTGGTCGTGATCGTATGGACACACAGCCGGTCGAGCGGCGCGGCGACCGCGCCGACCGCGAGGTGGGAAAAGACACTCATGGCGGACAGCATCCGAAAAACGTCAGATGGGGTTCGCCCCGGATCACCCGCTGGAGATAAAGCGCGGCCTCGCGGAGATGATAGTCGCCCCACATCGACGACTCGCCGCACGGCACCTTCCGTCCGGCGGGAATGTGGTCCCATCCGTTCGGCCGGTGATAGACCGAATGCAAGAGGAGGCCCTGATGGGTTGGGGAAACGCTGAGATAGGGCTCCGCCACGAGGGTGCGCATGACCGACAGGCCCGCCTGCCAGTATCTGCGGCCATCGGCCGTATTCTCCCCGAAGTGCCGCCCCAAACGGAGCAGACCCTGCGCCGCGATCGCCGCCGCGGAGCTGTCAACCGGTTCGTGGTCGTTGAACGGCTCGGCCGGTCGTTCCCGCCAGGCCCCAAGATGGACGAGGCCCGGCGCTCCGCCGTCCCAATAGGGAACGCCGTCCAGCGCCGTGTTTTCAATGTACCAGTCCGCAGTTGCGGTCGCCGCCCGACGGAACATCGTCCGCCAGCGATAGACGCCTCCATGTCCGGCGAAGGTTTCGGCCGGCCGGCTTTCCATAAACTCGAGCTGCTCCGAAAAGCCGAGAAGCGCCCAGGCGAGTCCGCGCGTCCACGTGGTGAACGGCGAATAGCCCTGCTGCGAGTTCGGACAACGATAGCGTCGATCGGTCGGGTTGAAGATGGCCTCGTGCGCGGTGCGGCCGCGAACGTCGTAATGATCCCGTCCTTCACCGTAGAACACCGAGTATTTCGCGGTCGCATCGAGGTGCTGCAGCGCCCGGTCGAGCAGGGAATGCGCCACATCGTTTTCCCCCATGAGCCGGTGGCCGAGACGATCGGCGACCATGAGGACCCGGCACGAGCGGATCGTGTCGACGAACAAGCTGTGGGGGCCGTTGAAGGAGTGGATGAAGCCGCCGCCGTCGGCAAGGCGGGACCACCGGGCCGCCTGCACCGCCCCCGAGACTTTCAGGGCCAGCTCGCAGAAATCGACGTGGCTGGACGCGCGCCGGCCCTCGCGCTGCAGGCGAAGCCAGTTGCCGTAGGTGCTCAGGTTGTTGAAGCCGTGGTCGTGCACGCCGACGTGGCTGACGTGAGGCGCCATGAACCGCACCGTCGCCGTTGCCGCCCGGTCGGCAAAGCCCGCGTCCCCGGTCGCATCGAACTGCAGGAACCCGGCGCCGTGGTTGAAACCGTCCGTCCACTCCGTCCAGCCGCGGCTCGTGTACCGGCCTTCGACGGTGAACACGGGTGCCCCGCGCGCCGGATCGTGCTGCCGCGCGATCGCTTCGATCTTCGCGCCCGACAATTCCCATAGCCGCCCGAGGGCCGGGGTCAGCGAGGCGGGGGCGAGGGCGGGATCGATCTTCATCGGATTCCGCTCAGAAACGCTTCTCCTTGCGCAGGTGGAGAATCACGAAACTCGCCTCCGCCAGCGCCTCGTAGGTGTGCTCCTGGATCGCGTCGAACTGAATGCACTCGCCGGCCGCGAGCACGTGGTCCTCATCGGGCAGCGCCACCCGCAGTTCGCCGGACAGGACCCAGCAGACCTCGGTGTCGTCGTGGTGAATCTCGGGACGCGAGAGACGCGCGCCGGCCGGGGCCGTGCCGAACAGCCCGACCACCTTGGCAAATTTGATCTCGCGAAAACGGAACTGGCCGGCGCGATGCGACGCCTCGCGTCCGCGGTGGGCCAGCGGAGCCTCGGCCAGGGCGAGCAGGTCCGTTGCACTCATCCCGAAGGCCCGTCCCAGGCGGCACACGGTGTCGAGCTCCGCCGATTGCCGGTTGCGTTCCAGCTTGGAGATCACGGCGGCGGAAACCCTGGCGGCGCGGCCAAGCTCCGCCAGCGTGAGGTCGTGCTGCCGGCGGAGCCGCCGCAGGACGCTGAAGTCGAACCGGGGGATCGCGCGGCGCTTCATATTTCGCTGACCGATAAAAAGCGGCCTTTTTATGCTGTCAACGAAAACTCGTCTGCGACGGCGGCCGCCGCCGCATCCGACCGTGGAGTCTACTTGCCGCTCGTCCCGTAGCCGACGACATGCGGCTCGCCATAGTCGACATGCCCGGCGCGCGGAGACTGGTGGGTCAGGCCGCCGCTGTCCTGGCCGAAGTAGGGGGCGGCGGCCGCGGTCATCGCCGCGAGGCGCGCACCGAAATCATTGCGGCGCTCGCGAATGCTGAAGCGGGCCTCCCAGCGGATCCGACGCTCCTTGTGCTCGGAAAGAAGCCGGAAATCGTAGGCCAGCAGGACCACGTAGTAGCGTGCCTCCTCGATCTCCGCCATCACGTCATCCCGCCGGTGTTCGAGCGCGGTGAGCCGAAGATCCCGCACCCTGAGCATCTCGGGGAGGTATCCCAGCAGCGTGGCGGTGGCATAGTTCTCCTTGTCCCGCTGGCGGTTCGCGAGGGTGGTCAGGATGAGAGACTGCTGCAGCATGCTGTCGATCTCGACCTGCTGCGCCTTGAGGGCCTCGGCCTCGCCACCGCGCCCCGAGGTGGAGGGATCGCTGACCATCGCGGTTCCGCTCCCGCCGTTCGGAGCCGGGGACATGAGCGGACGGGGAGGGGGGATGAATTCCTGCGCCATCTCATACGCCGCCTCATGGGAGGTGTCCTCGGTGCCGTGCGTGGCGCCCCAATAAACCATGATGAGCAGGTTGGCGCTGCGCTGATCGCGCGCGTCGCACGGGACATAGTTCTCGCGGGCCAGCGCCGGTGCGATCGTGCGCACCACGTCGAGGAATTGGAGTTTCTCGATGGTGTCGTCCTTCATGGCCGAGAGGGTCACGCCGCCTTCGCCGAACGCGTACGTCTCCGGTTGCCACTTTCCGTCGGCGGCGCGAGTCCGCCGATAATCCGGGCTGGCGGCCGAAAAGACCGAGACAACGAGATCGGGGTCGGGATGGGGCGCGTCGGCCGCCGGGCACGGCCGCCCCCCGGCAGCCATGCCTCCGACCGCCAGCAACAACGCGAAAGGGAGACGGGAAGGATGAATCCCGGCCGGCAGGAGGTTTTTCATGGGCTTGTACTGGCAAAACCCCGGTCCCGTGATGATCCCTTCACGCGCCCGCCGTGGACCGCGCGTTTTTCGTTTCCCTCGACGTCAAAACGCGTTCTGTTGGCATCATGTCGGCCGTCCCGCCCCGGATTACCGCGTTGCTGTTCACCCCAGGTAACCGGCCGGACCGATTTCCCAAGGCCGCGGTGAGCGGGGCCGATGGCATCATCGTGGACTGGGAGGACGCGGTCGCCGCCGGCGACAAGGACGCCACCCGTCGCATGGTGCTGGACTGGCTAGCGAAAAATGGCCGCCTGGCGGCTGCTCCTTTCCTGACGGGAATCCGGATCAACGATCTTCGCTCCGCGGCCGGTCTGGCCGACCTTGAGGCGCTACCCACCGGCCCGGTCGTCGATTTTGTCATGTTGCCCAAAGTTCAATCCCCCGCAGAAGTGCAGCAAGCGGCGGAGAGCCTTCCGGCGGCGACCAGTCTGATCGCGCTGGTCGAAACCGTGCGCGGGATCCGGGCGGTCCACGAAATCGCTGCCGCCAGCCCACGGCTCCTCGCGCTTGGCTTCGGGGGCCTGGATCTTTCGGCCGAGACCGGCGGCGAACCGGTCTGGGATGCCTTGCTCTGGCCGCGCACCCAGTTGGTCCACGCCTGCGCGGCGGCTGGAATCGCCGCCCTCGACCAGCCGTTCATCGACTATCGCGACGGCCCCGGGCTCGCCTCGGAATGCGCGCGCGTGCGTTCGCTCGGTTTCGCGGGCAAACTCGCGATTCATCCGGGCCAGTGCGCGGCCATCGTGGCGGCGTTTCAGCCCTCGGTCGAGGAGGCCAGCCTCGCCCGCCGGATCGTCGCGGCGGCCGACGAGGCGCGCGGCGGGGTCGTCGCCCTGGATGGCAGGATGATTGATGCACCGCTGGTCCATTCCGCCCGGCGCACGTTGCAGCGGATCCGGAGCTGAGGCATGAGCGAATTCCTCGCCTTCGTGCAGATCGGGGAGCGTCGTTTCCGCGAACGCTTCGGTCTCGGTTTCGAGCAGTTTGTCGTCGGACAGCGATTCCGTCACCGGCCCGGCGTGACCCTTTCCCAGCAGGACAGCCGGGACGAGTGCCTCGACACCCTGAACCAGCAGATGCTGCACTTCGACGAGGCCTTCGCGGCTCACACCGAATGGGGCCGCTGCCTGATGGATTCAACCCTCACGGTGAAGGTGCTTCTCGGCATGACCTGGAAGACCTTCGGCCAACGGGTGCGGCTCCTGAGCTGCGACGAAATCACCCTCACCAAGCCGATGTTCGGCGGTGACACGCTTTATGCGGAATCGGAGATCCTCGCGACCGCCAGCGGGCCCGACGATGGCCGCCTCGGCCGGCTCAAGGTTCGCACCGTCGGCACAAATCAAAAGGGCGAAGCGGCCGTCACGGTTGTGCATGACTTTTTCGTGTCACGCACCGGCCATGACGGACGCGCAGATCACGGATATTGATTCCTATGAACCGCCACGCATCGCACATCGAGGTTGAGCCGGGGGTTTTTCTGGAATCGGCCGGCCTCTATTTCGAGGACGTTATTGCCGGCGAGACCTACGAGCACCGTCCCGGCCGAACCTTTCCCGCCGGTGAAAATCCCACCGCCTCCCTCCGCACGCTCGACCTGTCGCCCCTGGGTATCGACGAACATTATCGCAGCCAGACGGAATCCGGGGTGGCCGAAATCAATCCCCTCCAGGTCGTCGCGGTGATGACGGGGATGATGACGAAGGCTTTTTCGCGCGTGGTGGCCAATCTCGCCTGGAAGAAGGTCATTTTCCATTCGCCGCTGCGGGTCGGTGAGACCTTGTATGCGGAAACGACCGTTCTGGAGAAACGGGAGTCGAAGTCGCGTCCCGGCCAGGGTATCCTGCATCTCCGGACCTCCGGGTTCGCCGCTGATGGGCGTCTGGTCTGCACTTTCGAGCGCCTCGTGCTTGTGTACCAGCGGGGCGAGGGCCCGTACGCGAAAGCCGGTTACTAGGAAATGCGCCCGGCGGCCGACGGCAGCGTGTTCCAGGTTGGAAACCCGTGCTCGCGCGCGATGACCGACTGGGCATCGTGCAGCGCCAGGGATATTCCGGCGAGTTCGGCGGCCGTGCGGGAGGCATAAGCCGGCAGGATTTGAAAACGCCCCAGGGCGGCGGGGTCGTGTTGGCGGGCCGATTGGAGCAGGTCTTTCGCCTGCCGCTTGAGCTGCTCCAGATTTGGGCGCTCGGGTAACTGCGATGTCGTCATATCTCCTCCATGCTGAGAGCCGGCGGTCCGCAAGCTGGCCAGCACGGTGAGTGACGTGCATGGAACGAAGGGACGGGGTGGACTCAGTCCTCCGCGCGGACCCGCGGGCGCCCCCGAGGCGCTAAACCGTAGCGATGCAATAGACGCTGGTTTTGCTCCAGGATCGACAGGCCCTTTGGTGGTCGCCGATTTCCACATCGGCGACAGAGGCGTCGGTATGGAAACCGACGCCCACCCGCTGCATCGTTCCGGCTACTGAGACTTACCTAACGAAGTGACAATTGCCTCAAAAAAGTTCGGCTTGATTCCAGAAGGCGGCAATGAGCTGGCGTCGCTTAGGGCGACGGCGGATGCGTTTGAGTGCTTGCGAAGCAAAGTGGCCGAGTTCCCAGATATTCTTGGGGCAGAAGTTGGCGAGTTCGCGCTCCTTCCAGTAGCCCCAAAGGTATTCGACGGGGTTGAGTTCGGGGGCGTAAGCCGGGAGGTACGCCACGGCGATGCGCCGCTGATGCTTGGCGAGGTATCGCCGAACCCGGAGGCTGCGGTGGATCTGGGCACGGTCCCAAATGATGAGCAGCTTCCTGGAAAAATGCCGGCGCAGTTGTCCGAGGAAGGCTATGACCTGGGTCGTTCGAATGGCCCCCGGATGGAGCCGAAAGCAGAAGGTTCGACTGGAAATACCGGCGATAGCCGAGAGCTT
>DASYDZ010000049.1:0-51879 GCA_036499305.1 Candidatus Didemnitutus sp. | reverse complement strand
CACCGCCATCCCGGTGGGGCTTTCGCTGGCGATCGAGGCCGTGCGCAAGGCGCCCGAGGTGCCATGGTGGCTGCATCTGCGGACGGGGATGGAGTCGGCCGTGCGGCATCTGGGGCAGCTTCTCCTGACCCTGGCCTTTCTTCCCTACGACGCCTTCATCAGCCTCGACGCCATCGGCCGCTCTCTGCTGCGCGTGCTGGTCACCCGGCGGCGTCTGCTCGAATGGCAGACGGCAAGCGACGCGGAACGCAGCGCCGGAACAAGCCTCGTCAGTTTTTACGGCACCATGGCGATCGCGCCGGTGGTCGCGCTCGCGGGCGGCCTTTTGCTCGCCTTCCGGTTTCCGGGCGAAATCGCCCTGGCCCGCCCATTCCTCGCGCTCTGGCTGGCGGCGCCCTGGATTGCCTGGCGGATCAGCCTGCCGATCGAGCCCGGGATCGAAACCCTCTCGGCCGGCCAGGAGCGGTTCCTGCGCCGGACCGCGCGCCTCACCTGGCATTTTTTCGAGACGTTTGTGAACGCCGAGGAAAACTGGCTGCCGCCCGACAATTTCCAGGAGGCGCCGGCCCCGGTCGTGGCTTCGCGCACCTCGCCGACCAACATCGGGCTCGCCCTGCTCGCCAACCTGTCGGCGGCCGATCTCGGCTACATCCCGCCGGGCGGCCTGCTCCAGCGGACGCGGGACACGCTGGCCACGATGCAGCGCCTCGAACGCCATCGCGGCCATTTCTACAACTGGTACGACACCCGGACGCTGCGGCCTCTCCCTCCGCTCTATGTGTCCGCGGTGGACAGCGGAAACCTGGCCGGGCATCTTTTCGTGCTCGCCGCCGGACTGCGGGAGCAGGCGGAACAGTCGATCCTGCCCCCGACGGTCTTTGCGGGGCTGCTCGACACGCTTCGGGTTCTGGCCGACCAGGGCCCGCCGCGCCCCGAGTTTGCCACGATCGAAAGCGAGCTCGTCGCGTCGCCGGCGGGGTTTCGGCACGATTGGGAGCGACTGGAACGCGTGGGCGCCCTGGCGGCGGCGCTCGACGAATCGCTTCGCCATGAAGACGAGGCGATCCGCCGCTGGGCAATCCTTCTGCGGCGGACGTGCGACGAGCATCGGGCCGAGATCATGGCCCTTGCTCCGTGGCTCGCGCAGATTCCGCCGCCGGCGCCGCCGCTGGAAAACGGACTCATGAAGCATATCGCCGGGACGGGTCCGGGTCCCACGCTCGCCCAGCTCGCGGAGGCGAGCGAAACCCGCCTGGACCCGGCCGAGCCGTTTCAGTCCATGGTGCTCGAGGCCATCCGGCGGGCCCGCGCGCGCCGGGCGGAAAACGAGGCCGCGGCGCTCCTGTGCGAGCAGTTCGCGACGATGGATTTCACGTTTCTTTATGATCCCGCGCGGAAACTGCTCGCGACCGGGTACAACGTCAGCGAGCGGCGTTGTGACGCGAGCTATTACGACCTGCTCGCCTCCGAGGCGCGCCTCGCCAGCTATGTCGCGATTGCACTCGGCCAGGTGCCGCAGGACCACTGGTTTTCCCTCGGACGGCTGCTCGTCGGCGCCCGCGGCGAGCCCATTCTCGTCTCCTGGAGCGGCTCGATGTTCGAATACCTGATGCCGCTGCTGGTGATGCCGCAGTTGGACCACACGCTGCTGGACCACACCTGCCGCGAAGCCGTCACCCAGCAGATCGAATACGGGCGGCTGCGGCGCGTGCCCTGGGGCATCTCCGAATCGGGCTACAATCGCACCGACGTCCACCTGAATTACCAGTACCGCGCCTTCGGCGTGCCCGGGCTCGGCCTGAAGCGCGGGCTCGCGGACGACCTCGTGATCGCCCCCTACGCCTCGGCCATGGCGGTGATGATCGCACCGCGCGCGGCCTGCGAAAACCTGGAGCGCCTGGCCGCCGACGGACGGGGCGGCGACTACGGATTCTACGAGGCGGTCGACTACACGCCGGCGCGGCTGCCGCCGGGCGAGTCCAGCGTGACGGTGCGTTCCTTCATGGTGCATCACCAGGGCATGAGCCTCGTGGCGATCGCCAATGTGCTGGCCGACTGGCCGATGCACCGCCGGTTCATGTCCTGTCCGCCCCTCAAGGCATCCGATCTGCTGCTGCAGGAACGCGTCCCGCAGGCGGTGGCGGGCGTCGTGGCCGAGGATCTGGCGCTCGAGAATTCGCGCCGGTTGACGGAAATCGGCGCCCCGGTCAGCCGTGTGATCTCGCAACCGCAGCTACCCGCGCCGGAGGTTCACCTGCTGTCGAATGGCCGCTACCATGTCGCCATCACGCACGCGGGCGGTGGCTACAGCCGCTGGGGTGACATTGCGGTGACGCGCTGGCGCGAGGACGCCACGCGCGACTGCTGGGGAATGTTCCTCTATCTCCGCGATGGCGACGGCGGCCCGTCGTGGTCGACCACGTTCCAGCCCACCCGGCTGGGTGTGCGCGGCTACGAGGCGATCTTTTCCCAGGCGCGCGCCGAATTCCGCGGACGGAACCAGAACGTCGAGCTTCACACCGAGATCTGCGTTTCGCCGGAGGACGACGTCGAGGTGCGCCGCACGCGGATCGTGAACCGCTCGGCGCATGCGCGGACGATCGAGGTCACGTCGTACGCCGAGGTCGTGCTGGTCCCTTTCGCCGACGATGCGGCGCATCCCGCGTTCGCGAATCTTTTTGTGCAGACGGAATTCGTGCGCCGGTCCTCGGCGCTGCTCTGCACCCGCCGGCCCCGCTCGCCCGATGAAAAGCCACCCTGGATGATGCACCTGCTGGCACTTCAGGGAGGCGGAGCGGGCGAGGTCTCGTGCGAGACCGATCGCATGCGCTTCATCGGGCGCGGCCGCTCCGTGGCGCGTCCGGCGGCGCTGGAGAGCAAGGGTCCGCTTTCGAACACGACCGGCTCGGTGCTCGATCCGATCGTTGCGCTGCGCCGGCGCATCGAACTCGCACCCAACGAATCCGCGGTTGTCGATGTCATCACGGGGGTCGCCGCCAGCCGCGATGCCGTCCTCGCACTGGTCGACAAATACCTCGGGCCGCGCATGGCCGACCGCGCCCTCGACCTCGCCTGGACGCACAGCCAGGTCACGCTCCGGCATCTCAACGCGAGTGAAGCCGACGCGCAGCTCTACGCGCGCATGGCCGGCGCGCTGCTGTATGCCGATCCGTCGCGGCGCGCCGGCGCGGCGGTCCTGCGCTCGAGCCGTCGCGCCCAAAGCGCGCTGTGGGCCTACGGAGTGTCGGGCGACCTGCCGCTGGTCGTGCTCCGGGTCACGGAGCCGGACCGGATCGAGCTCGTCCGGCAGGTGGTGCAGGCGCATTCGTACTGGCGGATGAAGGGGCTGGCCGTCGAGCTCGTCATCCTCAACGAGGACGCCTCGGCGTATCACCAGGCGCTGCACGACCGCATCACCCACCTCATCGCCTCGGGCCTCGAGGCGCAGATGCTCGACCGCCCGGGCGGTGTCTTTGTGCGGCGGATCGACCAGGTGCCGCACGACGACCGTCTGCTGCTGCTGGCCACGGCCCGGATCTATCTCGACGACGAGAAGGGCACACTGGCCGAGCAGCTCGCCGGCTCCGGCTCTCTCGCTCCGCTGGTGCCGGCCTTTTCTCCGACGCGGTCCGCCTGGACGGACGCCCCGGTCGAGCCGCCGGAGCGCGACCTGATCTATCACAACGGGCTTGGTGGCTTCACCCCGGACGGACACGAGTATGTGCTCACGCTCGCACCCGGACGGGTGACGCCGCAGCCGTGGGTCAACGTGCTCGCCAATCCCTCCTTCGGCACGGTGGTGTCGGAGTCGGGCAACGCCTACACGTGGCTGGAAAACTCCCATGAATTCCGCCTGACGTCGTGGCACAACGATCCCGTGCAGGATCTCACCGCGGAGGCGGTCTACGTCCGCGACGAGCACACCGGCCAGTACTGGTCGCCGACGCCGCAACCCGCGTCGGGCGCGGCGTCGTACGTGGTTCGCCACGGCTTCGGTTATTCGGTCTTCGAGCACACGGAGTTCGGCATCGAGACCGAGCTTTGGATCTACGTGGCGACCGATGCGCCGGTGAAGTTTTCCGTCCTGAAGGTGCGCAACCGTTCCGGCCGGCCCCGGCGGCTGTCGGCGACCGCCGCGTGCGAATGGGTGCTCGGCGATCTGCGGTCGAAGACGCTGCTCCACGTGCAGACCGAGGTCGATGCCCGGACGGGCGCGATGCTGGCCCGGAATCATTTTACTCCCGACTTCGCGGACTGCGTGGCGTTTCTCGACCTCGACGAGGACGGTCGCACTGTCACCGGAGACCGGGCGGAATTCCTCGGCCGCAATGGATCATGGGACGCGCCGGCCGCGATGAAGCGCGCCCGGCTCGCGGGGCGGGTGGGCGCGGGCCTCGATCCCTTCGGCGCCGTCCAGATTGCCTTCGACCTGGCCGAGGGGGAGGAGCGCGAGGTCCGTTTCCGCCTCGGGGCCGGCCGCGGCGTGGCCGAGGCCCAGAGTCTGATCCAGCGTTTTCGGCGGCCGGGGGCGGCGCGCGCCGCGCTCGAGCAGGTGTGGGAATACTGGAACCGCACGCTCGGTGCGATCAATGTCGATACCCCCGACCCGGCGGTCAACGTGCTCGCGAACGGCTGGCTGGTTTATCAGACGCTCGCCTGCCGCCTGTGGGGCCGGACGGGTTTCTACCAATCGGGCGGCGCGTTCGGATTCCGCGACCAGCTCCAGGATGTCATGGCACTCGTGCACGCCGAGCCCGCGCTCGTGCGGGAGCATCTTCTCCGCGCGGCGTCGCGCCAGTTTCCCGAGGGCGACGTGCAGCATTGGTGGCATCCGCCCGCCGGTCGCGGCGTGCGCACGCATTTCTCGGACGATTTTCTCTGGCTCCCTTATGTCACCTGCCGTTACGTCACCGCGCTGGCGGACACCGGAGTGCTCGACGAGCGGGTGGGGTTTCTCGCGGGCCGGCCCGTCAAGCCGGACGAGGAGGCCTACTACGACCAGCCCGGCCGGTCGGACGCGTCCGCGACACTCTACGACCATTGCGTGCGCGCGATCGAGCATGGGCTGCGTTTCGGGCCGCACGGCCTGCCGCTGATCGGATGCGGCGACTGGAACGACGGCATGAACCGCGTCGGGCGCGAAGGGCGCGGCGAAAGCGTGTGGCTCGCGTTCTTCCTGCACGACGTGCTGACGCGCTTTGCCCGGCTGGCGCGGGGACGGGGCGACGACTCGTTTGCGAAACGTTGCGAGGACCAGGCGGAACAGCTCCGGCACAAGATCGAGGAACACGCCTGGGATGGGGCGTGGTACAAGCGGGCGTATTTCGACGACGGCACGCCTCTCGGTTCGCACGAAAACCCCGAATGCCAGATCGATTCGCTGCCGCAGAGCTGGGCCGTGATCAGCGGGGCGGCGGATCCGGCGCGCGCGCGGCAGGCGATGCAGTCGGTCGACGAACGGCTGGTCCGCCGCGACGCCGGCCTGGTGCTGCTGTTCGATCCGCCCTTCGACCAGTCATCGCTCGATCCGGGTTATATCCGCGGCTACATCCCGGGCGTGCGGGAAAACGGCGGCCAGTACACCCATGGCGCGATCTGGGCCGCCATGGCGTTTGCGCTGCGCGGCGACCACGAGCGCGCCTGGGAACTGTTCCGCCTCCTCAGTCCGGTCCGCCACGGGGCCACGGCCGGAGAGGTGGCGACCTACCGCGTCGAGCCCTATGTCGTGGCGGCGGACGTCTATGGCGTGGCCCCGCACACCGGCCGCGGCGGCTGGACGTGGTACACCGGCTCGGCGGGATGGATGTACCGCCTCCTGGCCGAAACGCTGCTCGGCGTGCACCGGGACGGCGAGCGGATCCGGCTCGAGCCGCGGATGCCGCGCGACTGGACCTCGTACAAGATGCACTATCGCTTTCATCAGACCGTCTACCACATCACCATAACCCGGCCGGCGGATCCCGCTGCGCCGAGCCGGCTGCGGGTCGATGGCGTCGACGTGGCCGGCGCGTCCTTCCCGCTGCAGGACGATCGTCGCGAGCATCACGTCGATTTTGAGGCTGGCCCGCCCGCGGCGAACGAGGCCGCGGATCACCTGGGTTTTGCCCCATGGCCTGCCGCGGCCGGCCTGGCTACGGTGGACGCTCACCCCTCCGGCTAGGCTTCGTCGTCACGAAGCACGGATCATCCCCGGAGCGGTGTACCATCATGAACAAACTCGAACTCAAGGGAGACTGGAACATCACCAAGGGACGCCTGAAGCAGAAATGGGCGCACCTGACCGACGACGACCTGCAATACACCGAGGGTCACTACGAGGAACTGCTCGGCCGGATCCAGAAACGGACCGGCCAGGATCGGGCCGCGATTGACCGGTTCATCAACGATTCCGGTGCCGCGGCGGGACGCAACTGACCCGTCCGTGGGCGCGCCGCCGATGAAGGACCATGTTTACAAACTCGTCGAATTGACCGGCTCCTCGGCCAAATCGATCGAGGACGCGGTTACCGTAGCGTTGCGGCGCGCCCACCGGACACTGCGCGGTCTGCGCTGGTTCGAGATCGTGGAGACACGCGGCGAAATCGAGCGGGGCCGGGTTCACCACTGGCAGGTCACGCTCAAGGTCGGCTTCACGCTGGACGAATGAGCGGGGGCCGCGCCGTTCCGGCGTTGCCGGCGCGCGCGATTGCCCGCACGCTTTTCGTCGGCTCGCGATGAAAGTCGATCCCGACAGCTTCCGCGTCCGGTCCGGACGCAAGGTCAACCTGCGCCGATGGGCGACGCGGGTGAAGCCGGTTTACGACTCGGCGAAGGAATATCGCCGGCTGCTGGAGGACCACGTCTCCGAATTGAGCCGCCTGCAGCGCCTGCTCTACGCCTCCAACGAGCACGCGATTCTCCTCATTTTCCAGGCGATGGATGCCGCCGGCAAGGATGGCGCCATCGCCCATGTCCTCAGCGGCGTGAATCCGCAGGGCTGCGAGGTCACGAGTTTCAAGCACCCCAGCGCGGCCGAGCTCGAGCACGATTTCCTCTGGCGCACGACCCGGTGCCTGCCGGGTCGGGGGCGAATCGGCGTGTTCAACCGTTCCTATTACGAGGAGGTGCTCATCGTGCGGGTGCATCCGGAAATCCTCCGGGGCGAAGGACTGCCGAGGGAAGCCGACGGCTCCGGAATCTGGAAAAAGCGCCTGCACTCGATCCGCGCGCTGGAAAAGCACCTCAGCCGGAACGGCACGAAGATCCTCAAGTTCTTCCTTCATCTCTCGCCCGACGAGCAGCGTCGCCGTTTCCTCGACCGGATCGACGATCCGGACAAGAACTGGAAATTCAGCGGGGACGACGTGACCGAGCGCCTCCGGTGGAGCGACTACATGAGCGCCTACGAGCACTGCCTCGGCGCGACGAGCACGAAGGCTTCGCCCTGGTTCGTCGTGCCCGCCGACGACAAGCGCAACGCCCGGCTCATCATTTCGCACCTGGTCATTGCCGCACTGCAGGGTTTCAACATGTCCTATCCCACGGTCACACGCGCGCGCCGCAAGGAGCTCCAGGCCATCCGGCGCCGCCTCGCGCGCGGCGAGGGCTGACCGCCCGGCGGCTTCCGGCATGGTGACGCGCATCCACCTCCTCCGGCACGGCGAAACTGATTGGGCCGTCGCGGGACGGCACACGGGCCGCACTGAGGTCCCGCTCAATGCCCGTGGCGAGGAACAGGCGGCCCGGTGGCTGGGCCGGCTGGAGACCGCGCGCCTTTCCGCCGTGTTCACGAGCCCGCGCCTGCGGGCCCGCCGGACCTGCGAACTGGCGGGCTGCAGCGCGGCAGCGCAGGTCGACCCCGATCTTGCGGAATGGGATTACGGCGACTACGAGGGCCTGCGCACACCGGAGATTCATGCCCGCCGGCCCGATTGGAATCTATTCACCGACGGTTGCCCCGGCGGGGAAACGCCGGAGCAGGTGGCGGCCCGCGCCGACCGCTTGATTGTCCGGTTGCTCGCGTGCGACGGAGAGGTGGCGCTGTTTACTCACGGGCATTTTGGCCGCGTGCTCGCGGCGCGCTGGATGCGGCTGCCGGTCGCAGCCGGAAGCCGGCTGGAGTTCGGGCCGGCGGGGCGGGGGATTCTGGCCTTTGAGCATGGCGAGGCCGACGCGCCGGTGCTCGCGCTATGGAACGAGCTTCCGCCGTCCTGAGGGCACCGCGGTCGTTGAAGCCGATTGCATTCGCGCGGCTGGTGGCTCAGTTTGTCAATTCCCTCCAGCCGGCGGACGTGTCGTTCCCGGATGTGCCCCAACCCGAAATCCGGATCTCCTCCATGCGTCTGTCCTGTTTCCTGTGTGCTGCCCTGTTCGCCCTGCTTCCCGGCCTGACCGCCTCCCCGTCGGTGACACCGGTGCAGCAGAAGATTCCCGACGGTATTCTCGAGGGCGTGATCAGCGCCGACGGCCTGGTGAAGACATTCAAGGGCGTTCCCTACGCGGCGCCGCCGGTGGGTCCGCTCCGCTGGAAACCACCGCAGCCGGTCGTGCCTTGGGCGGGCGTGCGCGAGGCGTCGAAATACGGACCACGCGCGATGCAGAAGCACAAGTGGGACGACATGATTTTCCACGATGCGGGTCCGAGCGAGGACTGCCTTTATCTCAACCTCTGGATTCCGAACCACGCCAAGGGTCCGCTGCCGGTGATGTTCTGGATTCACGGCGGCGGATTCGTCGCCGGCTCATCCTCCGAGGCGCGGCAGGACGGCGGCAACCTCTGCAAGGAGGGCGTGCTGGTCGTCAGCCTGAACTACCGCATGGGAATCTTCGGGCTCCTTGCCCATCCCGAACTCGCGGCGGAGTCGGACCAGCAGGCGTCGGGCAACTACGGCTTGATGGATCAGGTGGCGGCGCTCCGCTGGGTGCAGCGCAACATCGCGGCGTTCGGCGGCGACCCGGGAAACGTGACCATCTTCGGCGAGTCCGCCGGCTCGTGGTCGGTCAGCGCGCTGGTCGCCTCGGCTCAGGCGCGGGGACTTTTCCGCCGCGCGATCGGCGAGAGCGGCGCCATGCTCGATTTCGGGCATCCCCTTCCGACTCTGCGGGAAGCCGAGAACAAGACGCTCCAGTGGGCGCAAAAGACGCTCGGCACGACCAAACTGGCCGATCTGCGCGCGATGTCCGGCCAGAAACTGCTCGACGCCTCGTGGGACAAACTTTCCGACATCTTCGACGTCTGCGTCGATGGAGATTTTCTGACGGAAGATCCGCTTGTGACCTACCGGGCGGGGCGCCAGAACCGCGTCGACCTGCTCGCCGGGTGGAACCGCGACGAAGGCAACGCGCAAAGCGTCTTCGGCGACCTGCCGCCGACGCTCGCGAACTATCCCGCGGCGGCGCGCGCAAAATTCGGGGCCAGGGCGGACGATTTCCTGCGATCCTACGCCGCCACCACGGACGCGGAAGCGAGGCGGGCGGCAGCCGATTATGGCGGCGACGACTTCATTGCCGGCGGAACATGGCGTTGGATCGATCTGCAGCGGCAGGCGGGACTGAAAACCTATCGTTACCAATTCGATCAACCGCTGCCTCTCGCACCGGACGCGAAGCCGGGCACGGCGCTCGTGGTTCCGCACGCGTCGGACATCGAGTTCGTTTTCCACGTCCTGTCCTCGCGCCACCTGCCGTGGAGCGATGCGGACCGCCACGTATCGGACATGATGGCCTCCTACTGGAGCAACTTCGCGAAGAACGGCGATCCGAACGGTCCGGATCTCCCGGCGTGGCCGCGGTACGACGAGGCCAACGGACTTCCCGTGATGCATCTGTCCGCCCACCCATCGGTGACGCACGACGACAACCGGACGCACTATGAGTTTCTCACCCGCCAGGAAGCGGCGAAATAGGCGGCGGCCGGCCCCATGATCTTTCGTCGATTTTCCACCGGCGTGTTCGCCGTCCTCCTTCTCGTCACCCTGCTGCCCGCCGCGGGTCGGCCGCGGGTCGCCCTGGTGATGAAGTCGCTGGCCAACGAGTTTTTTCTCACTATGGAAAACGGCGCCCGCGAGCATCAGCAGAAGCACGCGTCCGAGTACGAGCTCATCGCCAATGGCATCAAGGACGAGGCCGATACCGCGACGCAGATCCGGTTGGTCGACCAGATGATCGTCGACGGCGTGGATGCGATCGTGATCGCGCCCGCCGACTCGAAGGCCCTCATCCGCACTCTCCAGAAGGCCATCGAGGCCGGAATCATCGTGGTCAACATCGACAACCGCCTCGACCCGGAAATCCTGAAGTCCAAGGGCCTCGACATCCCGTTTGTCGGTCCGGACAACCGCAAGGGCGCCCGGCTGGTGGGCGGGCGTCTGGCGCGGCAGCTCAAGCCCGGCGACCGGGTCGCGATCGTCGAGGGGATTCCCACCACGACCAATGCGCAGCAGCGCACCGCCGGATTCAAGGACGCGATGGCGGCTGCCGGTGTCACGGTGGTGGGAGTGCAGTCCGGCCGCTGGGAAATGGAACCGGGCAACGCCGTGGCCTCGGCCTTTCTGAACGAATATCCCGATCTGCGGGCGCTGCTCTGCGACAACGACGGCATGGCTCTCGGGGCGGTGGCCGCCGTGCGCGCCGCCGGCCGCACGGGACAGACGCTGGTCGTCGGCTACGACAATATCGGCGCGGTGAAGCCGATGCTCGCGGACGGCCGGATCCTTGCGACCGCCGACCAGCATGCGGCCCAGCAGGCGGTGTACGGCATCGAGCTGGCCTTGAAGGCGCTCTCGGCGAAGACGCCGCAGGCGAAGCTCGACGCCGTGGTCGAGACTCCGGTGGACCTGGTGGCCGCTCCCTGAACCTTGGGACAATGTCCGGCTCCGACGCAGTCCTTTCGGTCCGCGGTCTCGGAAAATCCTACGCGGCCCCGGTGCTCGACGGCGTCGACCTTGAGCTGGCGGGCGGTGAGGTGCTTGCGCTGGTCGGCGAAAATGGCGCCGGGAAGAGCACGCTGGCCCAGATCATCGCCGGGCTCGTCGTGCCCGCGACGGGATCGATGTGCCTGGCGGGCGACGATTATCGGCCGGCGAACCGGCCGGCGGCGGAACGCGCGGGCGTCCAGATTGTGCTGCAGGAACTGAACGTCATCCCGACCCTGACGATTGCGGAAAATCTTTTCCTCCATCGGCTGCCCCGGCGGGCCGGCGTGATCCGCCGGGGCGAACTGCGGACCCGGGCGCGGGAGGCGATGGCACGCGTGGGCCTCGACCGCCTTTCGCCGGACACGCTGGTCGGCGAACTCGGTCTCGGTTTGCAGCAAATGGTCGAGATCGCCCGCAACCTCGTCGACCCCTGCCGTGTGCTGATCCTCGACGAGCCCACCGCCATGTTGACGGCGCGCGAAGTGGATCTGCTGTTCGTGCAGGTGCGACGCCTGAAGGCGGAGGGCGTGGCCGTCGTGTTTGTTTCCCATCGCCTCGAGGAGCTCGCCGTGATTGCCGATCGCATCGCCGTCCTCCGCGGCGGACGCCTCGTTGCGATCGGGCCGATGGCGAATTATTCGTTCGGAGAACTGGTGCGCCTGATGGCGGGTCGCGATCTCGCCGAGGGGCCGCAAAGGGCTGTGCGCACCGCGGGCCCCCCTGGCTTGCGCCTCCGCGATCTCACGCGCGGCCGCGCCGTGAGGGGAGTGTCGCTCGAGGTGGGGCGCGGCGAAATCGTCGGCCTGGCCGGCCTGGTGGGATCCGGGCGCACCGAATTGTTGCGGCTGATCTTCGGCGCCGATCACGCCGAGTCCGGGGAGGTGTGGGTCGGCGATCCACTGCGGAAGGTTGAGATTCGTTTCCCGTGGGACGCCGTCGCGGCCGGCATCGCGCTCGTCACCGAGGACCGGAAAAGCGAAGGCCTGCTCGCCGGCGAAGGGGTCGCGGCCAACATCGCGCTGGGCAACCTCGCCGGCATTTCCCGGCCGACTCCACTTGGCCGCGCGGTGAACCGGACCCGCGAGCATGCGATGGCTGCACGCCATGTCGGGGCCCTGGGCATCCGCTGCGCCTCGACCGGTCAGCCGGTGGGCGAGCTCAGCGGCGGCAACCAGCAGAAGGTGCTCCTCGCCCGGTGGCTCGAGCACGATGCGGCGGTTTATCTCCTCGACGAGCCTTCGCGCGGCGTCGATCCCGCGGCCCGGGCCGACATCCACGCGTTGATGACCGGCCTGGCGGAACGAGGCAAGGCGCTGCTCGTCGTCTCGAGTGATCTGCGGGAACTGATGGCGCTGTGTGATCGCATCGCCGTCCTGAGCAAAGGCCGACTGGTGCAGGTTTTCGATCGGGATTCCTGGTCGGCGGATGCGATCCTGGGGGCGGCATTTTGCCCGGAGGACCGCGAGGACGGTGCCGCATGAGCACGCGGCCGGTAAAGTCGCGGCGGCCCCTGGGGCAGTCGGCGCTCGGGCTCATCGGTGCCCTGGTGGTGATGATCATACTGTTCAGCCTGCTGTCGCGGCACTTTTTCTCGGCGCGGACGTTCACGACCATCGCCAACGAGATTCCCGATCTGCTGGTGATGTCGGTGGGGATGACGTTTGTTCTCGTGATCGGGGGAATCGACCTTTCGGTCGGCTCGATGCTGGCCTTCACGGGCTCGGTGATCAGCGTCGCGGCCCTGCAATGGGGTTGGCCGCCGCTGGCCGCCGCGGCGGTGGGTCTGGTCGCGGCCGCGGCGGGTGGGGCGGTGACCGGCCTGATCTGCGTCGCGTGGCGCGTCCCGTCGTTCATCGTCTCGCTCGGCATGCTCGAGGTGGCGCGCGGACTGGCCTATCGGCTCACCGACTCGCGGACGGCGTATGTCGGGGCGAGCTTCGACTGGCTGGGCAATCCCTGGGCTTTCGGGATCACGCCGGCGTTTGTCGCGGCCATCGCGATCGCCGGGTTCGCCCAATGGATTCTGACGCGCACGGTCTTCGGCCGGCACGCGACGGCAATCGGCACGAACGAAAAGGCGGTTCGCCTGGCGGGGGTCGACCCGCGGCCCTGCCAGGTGGCGATTTTCGCGGGTTCGGCCGCGCTCGCGGGCCTCGCGGCCGTGTTTCAGATCTCGCGGCTCGAGGCCGCCGACCCCAACGCCGGCGTCGGCATGGAATTGCAGGCCATCGCCGCGGCCGTGATCGGCGGCACCAGCCTGATGGGCGGACGCGGTTCGATCGTCAGCACCGTCCTCGGCGCCCTGGTTATCGCCGTGCTCGAAGCCGGGCTGGCCCAGGTCGGGGCCACCGAGCCGACGAAACGCATCATCACCGGTGCGGTGATTGTCGGGGCGGTGATTCTCGACCGTTATCGGGCGCGCGGAATTCCCGGGTAGGATCTTCGGGCAATCCGGGTGAATCCCGTGATCGCCGGCCAGGGACGGATCCGGTTCACATCGCGCGCAGCCAGACGCGGTAGTCGCCGCCGGTGGCGCCGGCGTCGGCGAAGGGCACCAGCACCAGTTCCTTCGGTTCGTCCTCCCAGACGGTGCGCGCCGGAACGGCGAAACGCAGGCTGGAATCGGAGGCCTCGGCCCGAACCGAAACACCGGCCGCGACGCGGAGCGCGGACAAACGCCCGAGTTTCGGATTCAACGCGTCGTCCGCGGCGAGGATGAAGGGCCCCCAGGCCAGCGCGGTCTTGCCGTAGTTGCCATACTCGCCGCGCACCTGCCGGCCGGAGAGATTGAAATCCAGGTTCACCCGGTCGCCGTCGTGCCAGGTGCGCGCATCGATTTCCGCCCATCCCGGATTCCGGGCGATGCCATCGAGGCGCAGCGGCGCGGCCCAGGCCGGCACGCGGACGCGCAGTGCGAAGCGGGCGGGCGTGGCGAGATGGATCGTGAGCGTTGAGTGTCCGGCGCGGGGGAACTGGCTCGCCTGCGCGATCTCGACTTCGGTGCCGTCGAGGACGAAGCGCGCCCGCGATGGCTCGAAGGTGTCGACCACGATCGCATTTTCCGCGCGGAGGTAGGCCGCCGTTGGCGCGAGGGCCAGGCCGCGCGGTCCGCTCGAATGGCAGCAGGTGATGCCGGCATCGTACGGCTTCCTCCCCTGCAGCGGCGTATAATAACACCAATCGTCTCCGCGCGGGTTCTGCGCGGCGGTCAGGTGATTGTATTCCGTGCGTTCGATCTCGTCGGCAAATTTGGATTCTCCGGTGAGGCGGAGCAGTTGCAGATTGAGCTGCAGCCAGGTGACGGACACGCAGGTCTCGCCGACATCAGCCTCCGCTTCGTTGGGCAGTTCGTGGTCCGCGCCGAAATGCTCGTGGGTACTCGCGGTGCCGGTGAGATAGAGACGGCGGGCCACGATGTCGGACCAGCCGTTTTCTCCGGCGGTGAGAAGCCCGCGATCGCCGGTCGCGCGCGCGAGTTCGCACAGGCCGACCAGGTTGGACAGCATTTCGTAGGCCTTGCCATTCGCGGTGTGGTCGACGCCCTTGCCCGCCAGCAGCGAGCGGACAATTCCCGGACCGCCGGGCTCGTCATAGGCGCGAACAAGATAGCGCGCGAAGTCGAGGTAACGGTTGTCGCCGGTGGCGCGATAAAGCAGGACCACCGGCTCGAGCACGCTCGTCGCGGCCATCCCGACATGCGTGCCGGCGGCGAGGATGCTGTGCTGCGACGGAAACGTGCGGATGAGGAGGTCGCCGATCCGGCGCGCGGCCGTGAGTGCCGCCTCGTTGCCCGTGTAGCGGTAGTAGGTCAACAGGCCGATCAGATCGTATTTGTGCACCCACACGTCCCAATCGGCGTCGGGATAGAGGCCAAAACGCCGGGCCGGCGCGTAGGTGCCGAGATAGCCGTCGGCTTCCTGGGTCGCGAACAGCGCGCGCACATTGGCATCGAGTTTTTCGCGCAAGGCCGAGTCGCCCGTGTACTCCCAGGCAAGCGTGGCGGCATGAAGCCATTTGCCGATGTGCTCACCGATCCACGGATGGTCGCCCGGTCGGTGCTGAAATCCGGCGAGGAGCGGTGCGGTGTCGACGACGGCCAGCCGGTGGGCGACGTTGGCGTCGATCCGCTGGCCCAGCCAGCCGTCGAGGTGAACCTGCGCCGGATCAACGGGCGCCAGCACATCCGGCAAACCGGCGGGAGCACGGTCGGGCTGTGGTGCGATCGCCGCCGCGGCGGCGGCACGGGCGAGCAGGAAGAGAACAGGGATCAGACGGCGCATGGGAAGGAGTGCGTCTCCCGGGTGGGAGCCAGACCATCGCGCGCCGACGGCCCCGTCGCAACCGCGAATCGCCGCTTTCGCCCGGGCGAATTGTCATCATTGACTCTGGCCTTGCGAGGCTCGCGGCGTACCGGTAACCGTCAGGTTCGCACACCATGACCATCCCCGAAATCCGTTCATCCTATTCGCGCGCGGGCCGAGTTGCCCTTGCGCTGGCCGGCGGCGTTGCCGCCCTGACCTTCGCCGCTGTTTCCGTTTCGGCCGTCGACGCGCCCGCGATGCTGCGCCTGGCGACCGGCCCGGCGCCGATCAAGACCGCGTTTGAAAAGACGACCAGCACCGAGTCGGCGCCCTACGTGCTGACGGTGACCAATACCTCCGACGAGACGATCAAGGTCGCGGCGAAAATCCTCCTGAGCGTGGCGTTCCATGCCGACAACAAGGCGCGGCACGTCGCCGAACAGCCCGTGCCGGCGGGAAAATCGATCACCATTCCCAACCTCGCGGCGGGCGACAAGATTACCGTGAGTGTCACGGGCTACGACCCGCTCGAGCTGACGGTGCCCTGAGGCATCATTTCCCCTTCAACCTTTGAGCCGGGGCGCCCGCCCCGGCTTTTTGTTGCGCTCAGCCGCGGAAATAAATGTACGCGCCGAGAATGCAGACGAGCACGACGCCGGAGGCGAGGACCTCCCGTTTTCCCCAGCTTGCGCGGGTGCGGGCGCGATCGGCCTCGGTCACTGTCGCAAAAGTGAGGCTCTGGATCTGGGCATCGTCCGGCGCGGCCGTGAGATAGCTGACCGTCACCATCACGATCGCGGACACCAGCGTGATCACGATGCTGAAGTATTGGAAATTGATGTTGTTGATGATCCAGAGGAACGAGCCCGGCGCATAGCCGTTGGCGAGGCCGGCGAGGTTCATCGTGACCGGCGTGTCGACCAGCATGCGAAAGCAGCCCAGCACGAAGCCCGAGATCATCGCCCAATAGCAGCCGGCGGCATTCAGGCGTTTCCAGAACACGCCAAAGAAGAACACCACGAAGATCGGCGGCGCGAGATAGCCCTGGACCGACTGCAGGTAGTTGTAGAGTCCGTGCGCGCCGCGGATGACGGGAATCCACGCCAGGGCGATCAGCACCATCGTGGCGGTGGCCCGCCGGCCGACCCGGACGAGCTTTTCCTGCGACGCGTCCGGGTGCCGCTTCTGGTAGAGGTCGACGGTGTAGAGCGTCGAGCAGGCGTTGAAGACGCCGGCCAGCGATCCCATGAGGGCGGAGAGCAGCCCGGCGACCACGATGCCGCGGAGTCCGGCGGGCAGGAGGTATTTCACCATCAGCGGAAACGCCCCCTGCGGATCATAGTGCGCGGTGAGTTCGGGGATGCGGTTCGTCTTGACCAGGGCGAAGCAGATCAGGCCCGGGATGATGAACAGATACACGGGAAAGAGCTTGAGAAACGCGGCGAAGATCGATCCCCGGCGCGCCGTGCGTTCGTCGGGGGCGCCCAGGGCCCGTTGCACGATGTACTGGTCGGTGCACCAATACCACAATCCGATCACCGGCGCGCAGATCGCCATGCCGAGCCACGGAAAGTTGCCGTTGAAATACCACGCCTGGCGCACGATGGCGCCCGCCGCGTTGACCTCGCGGATCGGCGCCCACGTCGCCACCTGTCCGGCCGGCACGAGGGGCTTCCAGAGATTGAACATGTCGGAACCGCACACGGTCCGCAGTTCCTGCCAGCCACCGAGGCGGTGCAGGCCGTAGAAGGTCAGCAGCGCCGAGCCGCCGATCAGCACGACGACCTGGACGGCGTCGTTGTACGCCACCGCTCGCATGCCGCCGAGCGTCGTGTAGAGGCCGGTGAGCAGCACGACGGCGACGGAGCCGATCCAGAAACTGTCGATCGTCATGCCGGCGACGGAGACGCTGATCTCGGGCAGCAGCGCGGCGAAGACCACGCCGCCGGCGAAGATGCCGACCGCGATCTTCGACACCACGAACGTGACGAGCGAGACCCACGAGAGCACCGTCCGCGACCGTCGGCTGAAACGGCGCTCGAGAAACTCCGGCATCGTGAAGACTTGCGACCGGACATAAAACGGCACGAAGACCCAGGCGAGCACGAGCAGGCACCAGGCGTGCAGTTCATAATGAGCCAGCGCCACTCCATCGGTGGCGCCCGAGCCCGCGAGGCCCACGATGTGCTCGGACCCGATGTTCGAGGCGAAGATCGAGGCGCCGATCACCCACCAGCCGAGATTGCGACCCGCGAGAAAATAGTCGGCTGTCGTGTTGCGGCTGCGACGCACCACCCACCAGCCGACGGCGGCCAGCACGCTGAAGTAGCCGACGATGGCGAGCCAGTCGAGGCCGGTGAGGGTGGCGGATGAAGTCTCGGCGACGCCGAGAAGGGCGGGAACAGCGATGGTCATGACGCGAGGGGGTAACCGGCGCCCGGTGGCCGGCGGGGTGGGGAGGCGTCGATTTCAAACCGCCGCGTGCCCCGGAGGCAATGGGAACCGCCCGCGGCAAGGAAATCAGTTGGTTGACCGTCAAGAAGCGGCCCCCGCCCGTCACGGCAAGACGGCCGGCGCGGGAGCTCGCCCGGACTCATCCCGAATTTTGCCCCAGGAGCCACGTCCGCCTCGGAAGGGATCTTTGGCGTCTTTTCGTGGCCTCAGGGAGATTCGAATTCCCCTGGTCGCGCCAGTGACGCCGGACCGCATGGCCGGGGGTCGCCGTGCGATGTTCCCGTGTCGTCGCGATCAGCTCGCGATCGCGCAGCCGGGCCATCGCTGATTGCACCGCACTGCGGGAAAGTCCGGTGGCTTCGGCGATCGCCCCCAGTCCGGCGCGGACCGGTCGCCAGCGCCGCCGCGCCGCCTGGCCGTACAGCCACAGATAGACCAGGAAGGCCGCCGGCTGCTTGTCGTGGCCGGTGATGTCCCGCAGCAGGACATCGATCACGTAATCGTCGACGGCGATGGTGCCGCGCCAGCGGGGCATGGCCGGACAATTGGCTATACCGATAAACGGACAAGACTTTTCATCCCCGACGTACGCCTGGAATGGACGACGCGGCGGGACAATGTTTGGGTGGCCGCATGATCTCCCATCTCAAGTTCGCGAGCATTCCCGTCCAGGACCAGAACCGCGCCCTCGATTTTTACACGGAGAAGCTGGGCTTCACCATTCTGACCGACCAGCCGTTTGACGGGAAGCAGCGCTGGATCGAGGTCCGCATTCCGAAGGCGGAGACGCGGATCGTGCTGTTCACGCCGGAGGGCCACGAGGCCCGGGTCGGATCGTTCTCAGGCCTGTCGTTTGCCACGGATGATGTGGAGCAGACCTACGCCGACTATGCGGCGCGCGGGGTGAAGTTTCGCGGGCCGCCGCAGAAGCAGCCGTGGGGAACGTTCGCGATATTCGAGGACAGCGAAGGCAACCAATTCGTCCTCGGCACGAGCAAGTGACCCGCTAGTCGCCGGTCACGGTCAGCACCAGTTCGCGGTCGTGCGGGGCGCGCCGGTGCTCCCACAGAAAGATGCCCTGCCAGGTGCCCAGCAGCAGTTTCCCCTGGGTGAACGGAATCGTTTCCGACGACCTGGTGAGGGCCATCTTGATGTGACCGGGCATGTCATCGCCGCCTTCGAGCGTGTGCCGGAAATGCGAATCATTCTCGGGCACGAGGCGATCGAACCAGCCTTGAAGGTCCTCCCAGGCGGTCGGGTCGGCGTTCTCCATCAGGACCAGGCTGCAACTTGTATGGCGGCAAAACACCGAGACCAGGCCGGCGGCGCAACCGCTTCGCGCGACGGCGGAGGCGACCTGGCCGGTGACCTCGATCGGCCCCCGTCCGTGGGTGGGCACGGAAAGTCGCGTTTGATGGACGGGCATCTCCGGATCCTAGCCGGGAAGGCACGATTTGCCAGGACAGGGTGCGCGATGGATCGCGCGAGGGGGGCGCAGGTTGCCATGCCGGCGCGGTCCGGATGGCCGATGGGGACATCAGCGACCATCCGCGGGCGGCGGGATGACGGGGTAATCTGGGAAGGTCGATGGCGACACCCCGGCGTTTCCCTGCGGAGGACGAGTCATTTCCGGATGCTTCCCAGACCGCTCCTTGACTTTCCTGTTAGTGTACGTATAACACTAACATGAATCCCCCCGCCCCCGAACGCTTCCGGGCCTCGGCCCTCCTGACCGATCTGTATCAGCTCACGATGGCCTATGGATACTGGAAGAGCGGAACCCACGCGAAGGAGGCCGTTTTCCATCTCTTTTTCCGCAAGGCGCCGTTCCAGAGCGGCTTCACGATTGTCGCCGGGCTGGAGGATGCGATCGCCTGGCTCCGGGGCCTGCACTTTTCCGCCTCCGATCTCGCGTATCTGGCCACCCTGACCGGCAACGACGAACGTCCGCTGTTCGAGCCGGCCTTCCTCGCTTTCCTCGGTGAGTTCCGGTTCACCTGCGACGTCGATGCGGTTCCGGAGGGCACGGTCGTGTTTCCCAACGAGCCGCTGCTGCGTGTTCGCGGCCCGATCCTGCAGGCGCAGATCGTCGAGACCGCCCTGCTGAATTTCATCAACTTCCAGACCTTGATCGCGACCAAGGCCGCGCGCATCTGTCAGGCGGCGGGCGACGAACCGGTGCTTGAGTTCGGCCTGCGCCGGGCGCAGGGCGTTGACGGCGCGCTCGCCGCCAGCCGCTCGGCCTACATCGGCGGGTGCGCCGCCACGTCCAGCGTCCTCGCGGGGCAATGCTTCGGCATTCCCGTGCGCGGCACCCATGCGCATAGCTGGGTGATGTCGTTCGCCGACGAGCCCGAGGCGTTCCGCGCGTATGCCGAGGCGATGCCCAACAACAGCATCTTTCTCGTCGACACCTATGACTCGATCGAGGGCGTGCGTCGCGCGGTCGAGGCCGGGAGGTGGTTGCGCCGCCACGGACACGAGATGGCGGGCATCCGGCTCGACTCCGGCGATCTCGCGTATCTGAGCATCGAGGCCCGCCGCATTCTCGACGAGGGCGGCTTTCCCAAGGCCGTCATCGTCGCGAGCAACGATCTCGACGAGCACATTATCGCCAGCCTGAAACAGCAGGGCGCGAGAATCGGCCTGTGGGGCGTCGGCACCAAGCTGGTGACGGCCTTCGACCAGCCCGCTCTCGGCGGCGTCTACAAACTGTCGGCCCTCCGCGATCCGGCCGGCGCCTGGGAATACAAGCTCAAGCTGTCCGAACAGGCCGCGAAGATTTCCACCCCGGGCATCCTGCAGATCCGGCGCTTTGCGCGGAACGGCGAGTTCGTGGGCGACATGATCTTCAACGAGGCCGCGCCTCCGGGCGGAAACCGCGTGCTGGTCGACCCGACCAATGTTTCCCGGCGCAAGGGCATCGGCATCGACGCCACCGCCGAGGACCTGCTGGTTCCCGTTTTTCGCGGCGGTCGCCTCGTCTATGCGTTGCCGGCCCTGGCGGCGATCCGCGCGCGGGCGCACGCGCAAATGGCCTGCCTCCATCGCGGGACCAAGCGACTGCTCAATCCGCACGAATATCCGGTCGGCCTCGAGCCCGGACTGTTCGAGCTCAAGACCCAGCTCATCTTCAAGGCCCGCCCGGTCGCGGCGTGAACGGAGCGATCCAACGCAGGGCGAGATGAACACATCGATCTTGTCTTAGTGTACCAAACACACTACCATTCATTTCCTTCCCCCGCCATGCCCTACACCTACGAACATCCGCATCCTGCCGTGACGGTCGACGCCGTGGTCTTCGGCTGTGACGACGCCGATCTGAAGGTGCTCCTGATTCAGCGCGATCTGCCGCCGTTTCGGCACCGGTGGGCGCTGCCGGGCGGTTTTGTGCGCCTCGACGAAAGCCTGGAGGATGCCGCGCGGCGGGAGCTGCACGAGGAGACCGGGATCACGGCGCCGTATCTTGAGCAGCTATACACCTTTGGCCAGCCAAGGCGCGATCCAAGGGAACGGGTGATCAGCGTGGCGTACTATGCCTTGGTGAAGCTGAGTGAACACGCCGTCCACGCGACCAGCGACGCTCTCAATGTCGCCTGGTTTCCCGTGGCGGACCTCCCGAGCCTCGCCTTCGACCATGAGGAAATTCTCGAGAGCGCCCTTCGCCGCCTCAAGGGCAAGATCCGCTACGAGCCGATCGGGTTCGAGCTGTTGCCGGGGAAATTTCCCCTGTCCGAGCTGCAGCGCCTTTATGAGACGATCCTGGAGCAGCCCCTGGACAAGCGAAACTTCCGCAAGAAGATCCTTGGCATGGGCCTGCTGGCCGACACCGAGGAAATTCAGCAGGACGTCGCCCATCGGGCCGCGCGCCTGTACCGCTTCGACGAGCCCGCATACCGCCGCCTGAAAAAGGCCGGTTTCAATTTCGAACTCTGACCCTGCCATGAATGCGCTCCTTCTGATCGATCTGCAAAACGACTTCCTGCCGGGCGGCGCCCTCGCCGTGCCCCATGGCGACGAGGTGCTGCCGGTGGCGCGCCGGCTCGAACCGGAATTCCCGCTCGTCGTGGCGACGCAGGACTGGCATCCGGCCGATCACGGCAGTTTCGCCGCAAATCACCCCGGAGCGGTTCCGGGTGAAGTCATCACGCTTGCCGGACTACGCCAGGTCCTCTGGCCGGTCCACTGCGTGCAGGGCACGCCGGGCGCCGGGTTGGCGAACGGCGTCGACCGGGATCGCCTTGACCATGTGGTGCAGAAAGGCGTGGATCCGACGATCGACAGCTACAGCGGTTTTTTTGACAACGGCCGCCGGAAGGCGACCGGCCTCGGCGAGTATCTGACGGCCAACGGTGTCACTGAGATCACGCTTCTTGGACTCGCCACGGATTACTGCGTCAAGGCCACCGCGCTCGATGGCCGCTTCCTGGGTTTCAAGGTCACGCTCGTGACCGATGGCTGCCGCGGCGTCGAACTCGCGCCGGGCGATGTCGCGCGCGCGCTCGAGGAGATGCGGGCCGCCGGCGTCGAACTTGTTGCCAGCGCCGGCGTGCTGGCCGATCCTCACCGACCCCGGCCGCCGAGATTCTCGATCGTCTGAGATCAGGATTGAGTGTGCGCCCACCTGCCTTTCGGGCTCGTCAAGACCTTATACCCTAACCGGAACGATGCAGTGGGTGGGCGTCGGTTTCCATACCGACGCCTCCGTCGCCGAGGTGGAAATCGGCGACCACCAAAGGACCTGTCGATCCTGGAGCAAAACCAGCCTCTATTGCATCGCTACGGCTTACACCTTACACCTTAAACCTTACACTTTATCACCCATCTTCACTCCATCGCCGCTCCATCCCAGTTTTTCCCCGAGGATCTCATAATAATTGATTTCCGGCAGGAACGCGATCGGCACGGGTTCCTTCGATGTCTGCACCCGCACCACGGTTTGCGGGGTCACGCGGGAAAGGTTCATGCCGTCGACCTGCAGCGCTCCCGTGCCGGAACCGGCGTCCATCCGCAGCTCGATTTCCTCCGTTGAATTCACGACCACCGAACGGTTGGTCAGCGCATGGGGACAGATCGGGGTGATGGTCAGCACGCGGCACTCGGGGCTGACGATCGGGCCGCCCGCGGCGAGCGAATAGGCGGTCGAACCGGTCGGCGTGGCCACGATGAGCCCGTCGCAGCGGTAGTTGGTCAGCGGACGCTCGCCGATCCGCGCGGAGAGGTTGATCAGACGGGGATTCGCACCGCGGACGATGACGGCGTCGTTGAGCGCCCAGCCGGAAATGCGTTTTCGCCCGTGTTCGATCACGAGGTCCAGCGCCATGCGCGGGCTGACGAGATAATCCGCGTCGAGGATTCGCTTCATGGCCGACTTCACCTGGTCGCTGTGGACGGAGGTGATAAAGCCAAGGTACCCGATGTTCACCCCGAGGATCGGCACGCCCGAGCCGCGGGAACGATGGGCGGTCTGGAGCAGGGTGCCGTCGCCGCCGCACGCGATGATGAGATCGGCCGATGCCTTGCGCAGATCATTGAGGCGCTTGAACAGGTCCCGCCGTGGCGGCAACGCATCGATCCACTGCTGCGTCACGCCGTGCTCGTCGAGCGCCTGCTTGAGCGTTTCGGCGGTTTTGCGGGCGTGGGATTTGGCCCGGTTGATGACGATGATCGCCTTGCTGACGCGCATGGGGGGATTCTTGTCCGAAATTCGTCGCCGATTCCAGAGCTGAGTTGTCCGGATCGGCCGCGGCGGGACTCAGCCGGCTGCGTACGGCGACTCGGTCCGGACCTGGGCGGTCCCGTCGAGGCGCCGCGAAAGATCGATCGGGCTGCCGAGGGCCACGGCGCCGTGCGGCACCTGATAGGCCCAGGCCTCGAAATGACTCAACCGGGCGGCCCCATAAACGGTCCCGAATGCGCAATCCACAGCGTCGAGGCCGTTCGAGATCTTGATCCGTCCGACGCGCGGCACATGGAAACGGGGATCGGTCGTGAACCAGTGCCCCCCCACGTTCACCTCGGCATAAGCGTGAAAATCCATCGGCGTGCCGGGATCGTCGAAACCGATGTCGGGCAGATGGCCGGTCACATAACGCGCGGGCAGGTTGAACGTCCGGTTGAGCGCGACCGCCAGGTGCGCGAAATCCCGGCACACGCCGTAGCCGCGCTGCAGGACGTCCCAAGCCGACAAATCCGGTCGGCCCGAGCCGAAGCGATACTCGATGTTCCGGTGCAGCCATTCGCTGATTGCCTGCACACGCGGCAGGCCGTGCTCGATCGTCCCGAACTTCTCCCAGGCGAATTGGCCGAGCTTGTCCGAATCGCAATACCGGCTCGGCAGGGTATAGCGCAACTCGTCGACGGGCATCTCCGCCGGAGTCAGCGGAATCGATGGCGGGAATCCATGGTTATCCGGCTGGGAGGTGGCGGCGATGATGGCGTCGTGGCGAAACTGATACGTGCCCGCCCCCAGGTTGACGCGCCGCAGCCGGTTCCCGTGCCGGTCGACAAATGACTCCCCCGGCCAGCAGTTGCCGAGCAGCATGTCCTCCGCGACAATGGCATGTCCGGGGCCGGGGCCGGGCTCGACCTGCAGCACGATGCACGCCGTGCCCTGAACTTCATAAATCAGGTGGCAGCCGACGCGGATCGTGACGTCAAACATGTGCGGCATTTTCAGGGACCGGCGGCCGGACGGGCCGCGCCGGGCGGATGCAGGTGGCGGAGGACGGGGAAGTGGATTTGGGGCATGGCAATCGAGGCGGAATGCCATTCCGCGGTTCGAAGGATGGACTCGCCTCGCAGCGATTCTGTTCCGGACGCGAAGGTGACACGACCGCAGCGGTGCACGTGGGATGCCAACGACGGAATTGTCACCGCGGTCGTTTTCTTCCGTCGGCTGGCGGTCAGCTCTTTCTTGTGCCTTCCGGCCAGGCGAGGGCCGCGTCCTTCGCCAGCGCGTCCATGAAGCCGGGCACAAGCTTTGCCTTCTGGCCCGTGGGCCATTTCTCCGGATGCGCATTGTACGGGGCCAGGAACTCAAACGCCCGTTGCAGGCTGCCGCCTTCCGGAGCGGCATAATGCCACAAATCGAGCCCGAGGCCCGCGGCCTGGCGCGCGATCTGGAACTGGGCCTCGAGATTGAACTGGCTGTATCCGAGTCCATCGACGCGCCGGATCTCCGCGGGCTGGCTGCCATCCGGCCGGATCTGCCAGCCGATTCGCTCCCTGTCCTCCGCGCAGAGGGAGCGCGCGAGATCGTCGCGTCCGCAGAAACGTGCAATTGGAATCATCTGCGCGAGAAACCACGAGCCATGGTTGTTCCGGGCGGCATGTTCCGTCCGCGCGTTCCTCGCCGTCTCCAGCCAGGAGAGATACCGGACGAACCAGTCGCGGATCGTGGCCTCGTCGCCCGGCGTCAACGCGGATGAGTCGTGCAGCAATCGCACGGCATCGACGACGCCGGCAAGGCAACGCCCGTCGAGCACGCCCGAGGAGCTGCCGTGATTGCCGTCGTGTCCAAGCCGGATCTGCGCAAACTCCAGGTTTGGGTTGAGCCGCGTCTTCGGATCGACCAGCCAGGCGCGCAGCCACTCGCCGGCCCGCCGGGAGGCAACCGGGTCGCGCCGCATTTTCCAGGCGGCGGCCAGCGCCTCGACGGTCTCCGCAAATTTCCAAAGGCGCTCGTGGTCGCCCTGCGCGACCTGTTCGAGGTTGTGGCGTCCGTCCCGATTGATGAAGGGCAGCCCATCCGGCTTGCCTGGATCGGGCCAGTAATACCGCGCATAGCTCACGTAGTCGTGATCGTCCCCGCTGGGAGAATGCCGTGGCTTTGCCGTGATGGTCTCGATCGGAGCGTTCAGCGCCCTCGCGGCCTTCGATGCCAGGGCCGTGATCTCTGCTTTCTGCAACAGGTAGGGCTCGTCTCCCGCGCCGTGCACGGCAACTGCGAAGCTGACCATCAGCGCGGCGCGGCGGCCGATCGAAAGGATGGAAGGGGTCTTCACCGGTGGCTTCGGCGGGCGGTGCCAACGCCGCCGACCATGAAGTCGTCTGCGCGACGCCGTTCTCGTGCCCGGGGGTTATCGCTGGTCGGCGGGAGTGCGGTTCATGTGCCGGTCCGCCCACGCGAGGAAGTATTTCATGTTCGAGCGATCCTCATGACCGCCATCATGCTGGCGCCACGCGAGCTCTCCGTCGAGAAGACCGGTGTTGACCGGCGGCATCTTCGCCTCGCGGTAGTCCGCGCGGTCGCCGATGTCGCGGACGCCAAGCAGGCGGAACGCGGCGCCCGCCGCGACGGTGGCCATGTAGCTGCCCTGGTGGTCGAGCCACTGGGCGTCGCCTTTCGCGGGGACTCCGTAACTGATGAAGGTCGGGCGCGGCGCGCACAGGGCGATGAGTTCGTGCGAATCGACCGGGATGTCGTTTGCGTCCCTGCGGCCGAATTTCGATTCCTCCGCGCCATACTTGATGAAATTGCCCGCCATCCAGTGATAGGCGCCCGAACCGGTGAGATTCTCCACCGATTCGCCAAAATTGCGCCGATGCGGCTTCGCTCCGCCCTCGCCCGGCGAGCCGACCAGCACGAACGCGAACCGGGGCTCGAACGCCATCGTCACCAGGGCCGCCTTGCCGTACCGCGAAACACCCTCGATGCCGACGTGCCTCGCATCCACCGCCGGGAGCGTCTCGAGATAATCGAGCGCGCGGGCTGCTCCCCATGACCAGGCCCGCAGCGCGCCCCATTGCTCCGGCGTGCGTCGGCGGCCATGATTGGTGAGGCCGATGATTCCGGCGGTGAGCCCCGCGCCATTGTCGGCCTGGATGCTGCCGGTGTTGATCGAGACGTAACCCCAGCCGTCGGCGATGAGCTGTTCCTCCGAGTGCGGGCCGGGCGGTTCGGGAAAGCCCGGGAAATGCGGCACCGGGTCGTCGGGCATCGCGCCCCAACTGAACATCTCGAGCACCGGCACCGGTCCGGGAGCCCTGGCGGGCAGCACGACGGCCATGCTGATGTCGACCGTGACTCCGGGAAACGCGGAATTGTCGACATGTCCGATCACGCGCCGGGCCGTGACGGGAACGCCGCCGACCTTGGTTTCGACCGTCTGCGTGACCTCCCATCGAACGGCGGGCACGCCGGCGGGAATGCGTCCAACCACCTCGCGCTCGAAATCCTCCGCGATCTCGGGCCGGCGTTCCTTCCACCACATGTCTGCGGTCGTCACCTTGCGGCCGTCCTTGAGCGTGAGCAGGTCCGGCCAGTCGGGAAACGGATTCGCCTTCGCCTCATCGTAATTGGCGGGATTGGGCGTCCCCTGTGCGGTGCTCCCGTTGCGTCCGGATCGAAGTTTGGTGATGCCGAGCTGGCGCAACATGTCGGCGTGGTCCTCGGCCGTGAGCTTGTTGATCCGCTCGCGTTCCTCCGGGCTGAGCTGCCAGAAGGGCACGGGCGCGGCCGGCTTGGCGGGCGCCGGATCGACGGCGGCAAGGCGCGCGGCGGCGAGAAGCAGGGCGAGAAACGAGGCGAGGCAACGGATTGGGTTCATGGCGGGGTGGACGGGACGGCCTTTCCAGGCGGGTCGCGGGGTGCCGCTATCATGATGAGATCCGCGCTGGCGTCAAAAGCATGTCGGCGGGTTGACCCGCCCACCGCGCTCGGGGCGTGAAACGGGAAACGAACCAATCGGGGTCCGCAATGACCGGACTCGGCGGCAGCGCGGTTTGCCTCGGCCTCGGGGACGAAGATGTCATCCCCGCGGCCGGCCTGGTTGTAGCCAGGTGGGGGCGAAACCCCCGGCTCCGATCGCAGGTGCGTTCCGCCGCCACCTAACGGTCCAGCGCGATGGCACTTTCCCCGCGACCGATCGCGTTCGATTCTTGGTTCCGCGTCGCCACCCCAGCCCCGCCGTCATCATGCTTCGCCTGCCCATCGCCTTTGTCTCGCTGGCCATTTTCGCCGTGCGCCTGCCCGCGGCGACCGTCGGGCCCGCGATGGCCGCCGAGCCATTCGACCTGTCGCAGGTGCGTCTCGGTTCCGGTCCGTTCCGCGAGGCCCAGGAGCGCGACCGCGCCTACCTTCTGCGCCTCGAACCCGACCGCCTGTTGCACACCTTCCGGCTGAACGTGGGCCTGCCCTCCACGGCCGAGCCCTATGGCGGCTGGGAGTCGCCCGGGGTCGAGTTGCGCGGCCATACGCTGGGACACTATCTTTCGGCCTGCGCGCTCATGTATCGCAGCACCGGAGACCAGGAGCTCAGGAAACGGGTCGGCTACATCGTGGCGGAACTCGCGAAATGCCAGGCCGCCTCGCCGAAGGCCGGTTTTCACGAAGGATATCTCTCGGCGTTTCCCGAGTCGTTCATCGACCGGGTCGAGGCGGGGCAGCAGGTCTGGGCACCCTGGTACACGCTGCACAAGATCCTCGCGGGATTGATCGACGCCTACACCCTCACGGACAACACCCAGGCGCTCGGCATCGCCAAGTCGATGGCGAGATGGATCGGGTTTCGCGTTGATCATATCTCGAAGGAGCAGATGCAGGCGTCTCTCGAGACCGAACAGGGGGGCATGGTCGAGGCGCTCGCCAACCTTTACGCGATCACCGGCGACCCCGAGCACCGGCGCCTCGCCCACGCGTTCGACCACGCCGCGGTTCTCGACCCGCTGGCGCAGGGGCGCGATGCGCTCGACGGCCTTCACGCCAACACCCAGATCCCGAAGATCATCGGCGCCGCGCGCGAATTCGAGCTCACCGGCGACGAGCGCTACCGGAAGATTGCGGAGACTTTCTGGGACCGCGTCGCGCTGCACCGCTCGTACGTCATCGGCGGCCACAGCGACAGCGAGCACTTCTTCCCCGTCGATCATTTTGCCGAGCACGTCGATCCCGAGACCGCCGAGACGTGCAACACCTACAACATGCTCAAGCTCACGCGCCATCTGTACAGTTGGGACGCGCAGGAGCGGTGGATGGAATTCTACGAGCGCGCGCTCTACAATCACATCCTCGCCTCGCAGGACCCGGCCCAGGGCATGTTCGTGTACCTGATGTCGCTCGAGCCCGGCCACTTCAAGACCTACTCGACGCCGGAGAATTCGTTCTGGTGCTGCGTCGGCACGGGCATGGAAAACCACGCCAAGTATGGCGACACGATCTTCGCGCACGACGCCGACGGCCTGTTCGTGAACCTGTTCATCCCCGCGGAGCTCAACTGGTCCGACCGCGGCCTGACCATCCGTCAGGAGACCCGTTTTCCCGACGAGGCCACCACGCGGCTGACCATTTCCGGTGCCAAACCAGTCGCGTTTGCCCTGCGGATCCGGCATCCCCAATGGTCGGCCGGCCCGCTCGGCCTGCGCGTGAATGGCCAATCCGTGGCCGACCCGAGCGCGCCCGGCTCGTACGCCGAGCTCAAACGGGAGTGGCATCCCGGCGATCATGTCGAGGTCACTCTCTCTCCCGTGCTTCACACCGAGGCGTTGCCCGGCGACACGGGGGAGCAGGCGGTCCTGTTTGGACCGATCGTGCTCGCGGGCAAGCTTGGCTCGGCCGACATGCCGAGCCCGTACGAGCGCGACCAGCTCGACCTCGCGCATTTCCCTCATGCGTCCGTGCCCGCGTTTGTGGCGGGCGACCCGGACTGGGTGAATCGCATCGGGCGCATCTCGCCACACGAGCTTCTTTTCCGCACCCACGGGCTCGCCCAGCCGCAGGACGTGCTGCTCGCGCCCTTTTATCAACTGCAGCACGAGCGCTACGTCGTTTATTGGGACGTGCTCACGCCGTCGGCCTGGGAAGACCGCGCGAGGAAACTCTCTGCGCTCGAAGCCGACTGGAAAGCGCTCCCCTCGACGTCTGTCGATTTCGTGGCCGCGGGCGACGCCGACTCCGAAAGCCGCCACGCGACCCGCGCGGGCCGGACCGAAACAGGCATCGTTGCCGGCCGGTCATGGCGCGAGGCGATGAAGGGCGAGTCGATCGCGTACACGCTGGAGACGCACGGGCAGTCGAACCTGGCGCTCACCTGCGTCTATGGAGCGCGCGATCGGGCGCGTAAATTCGGCCTTTGGGTCGACGGCACCCGCGTCGCAACGCCGACCCTCACGGGTGAAAACATTGGCGACATCGTCTTCGAGCGGTATGAGATCCCGCCGGACCTGCTCAACGGCAAGTCGAGCGTGAACGTGAAATTTCAGGCGAACTCGACCTGGGATGGCGCCACGGCGAACATCTTCGCCTGCGCGCTGGTCCGGCCCTGACGCGCGCCCGGTGTTTCCCGCGGGCGACCCTCGCTCCTCAATTCAGGTTTGGGCCGAAGGTTCTGCTTTCGCCGGGCTTCAAACCCAGCGACGCCGTCCTGCCGCCATAGCGCACCGCACCACCCGTGCCGTTCACGCTCCGCACCGTGGCGGAGACGAGTTTTCCGCCCGCCCAGGAACAGTCGACTTCGAAGCCGCCTCTCGCCCGCAGCCCCTTCACCGAGCCGTCCGGCCAGGCCGGGGGCAACGCCGGCAGCAGATCGATCGTGCCGAGCTGACTTTGCAGCAACATCTCCGACACTCCCGCGGTGAACGCGAAGTTGCCGTCGATCTGGAACGGCGGATGGGCGTCGAACAGATTCGGGTAGACGCCCCCGCCGTGCGCATAGTTGATCGTGGTGCCTCCGACCGGTCGCAGCAGGTTTTTGACGAACACGTAGGCGTGGTCGCCGTCGAGCAGGCGCGCCCAGAGATTGATGCGCCACCCGAGCGCCCAGCCGGTGCCGTCGTCGCCGCGGATCTCGAGCGCGCGCCTGGCGGCGGCAAAGAATTCCGGTGTGGCGGGCGTGATTTCGCGACCGGGATAGAGGCCGTACAGATGGGAGGTATGGCGGTGATGCACGTCCGTCTCCTGCAGATCGGCCGCCCATTCCTGCAATTGCCCCCGGCTTCCGACCTGGAACGGAAGGAGTTTGGGCTGCGCCGCCGCAATGCGCCGCGTCAACTCGTCGTCGATCCCGAGGACTTCGGCCGCGGCGCGGCAATTGCGGAACAGGTCGCGGATGATCGACATGTCCATCGTGGAACCCACGGCGACGTCCGCCTGCTTTCCGTCGGGCGTGAAGAAATTGAGCTCCGGTGACGTCGAGGGCGCGGTGACGAGCCGGCCGTGGCCGTCGTCCACCAGCCAGTCGAGATAAAACTCGGCCGCGCCGCGCATCAGCGGCCACGCGGTGTCGCGGAGAAATTTCTCGTCGCGTCCGAACGCAAAGTGCTCCCACAGGTGCCGGGCGAGCCAGCCGGCGCTCATGGGCCAGCTCGCCCACCGGGGATCGCCCTGGCCGAAGTCGCCGACGGGACAGGACATCGCCCAGAGGTCGGAGTTGTGGTGCGCCACCCAGCCGTGTGCGCCGTAGTTGATCCGGGCGGTCTGCCGGCCGCTGACCGCGAGTTCGCCGATGAAATCGAGCAGCGGCTGATGGCACTCGGCGAGGTTGGCGACCTCCACCGGCCAGTAGTTCATCTCGGTGTTGATGTTCAGCGTGTAGTTCGAACTCCACGGCGGCTGCATCGACTCGTTCCAGATTCCCTGCAGGTTCGCCGGCGGACCGCCCGGCCGCGAACTGGCGATCATCAGATAACGGCCATATTGGTAGAGCAGCGTGGCCAGGCCCGGATCGGGCTTCCCGCCGGCAAACCGCTCCAGCCGGGCCTCGGTCGTCCGCGCCTCGGCTTCGGGCGACGAGCCCAGGTCGAGCGTGACCCGACGGAACAACGCCTGGTGGTCGGCCATGTGCCGCGCCAGCAGGTCGGCGTAAGTCGAGGACGCGGCCCTGGCCAGCGCCGCCTCCGCCAGCGCGGCGGCATCGCGGCCATCGTGCCCGGGCGACTTGAACGGTCCGTTGAAACTCGTCGCGGCGGACACGATCACCATGACACTGTTCGCCTTCTCCACTTTGAGCCATGACCCACCCCCGAACACGCGCCCGCCCTGCGGCAGGACCCGGACGCGCAGATCGAACGCCGTTCCCTCGGGGTTTGGTCCGTCGTCATATTGGATCGGATGAGCGGATTGGTGATAACTCGGATCGGCGTGGATCGGCGCGCGGCCGCTCACCAGCAGCGTGTCCTTTCCGTCCGTCCGGATCGCGTGGCGCAGCGGATTGTTGCCGGAAAGGGTGAATCCGATTTCTCCGGGCCGGTCGCACGTCAGGCGGAGGACGATGACCTGGTCGGGAAAGCTGCTGAACACCTCGCGCGTGAACGTTGCGTCGCCCACGCGGTAGCGGGTTGTGGCCACCGCGCGGTCCAGGTCGAGCGTCCGTTCGTAACCGGAGGCCTTGTCCGCGCCGGGAAATTCGAGGTGCAGGTCCCCCAGCGGCATGTAGGCCTCGGAGAACGCACCCTGCATCTGGCGGCAGAGCTCGGTGGCTTTGACATAGTCGCCTGCGAGCGCCGCGGCCCGGGCCTGGGGAAGAACGTCTTTCGCTCCCGGATTGTTCATCCGGCGGCCGGGCCCGATGCCGGACCACAGCGTCGCCTCGTTGAGCTGGAGATGCTCATGGGCCGGATTGCCGAAGACCATGGCACCCAGGCGTCCGTTGCCCACCGGCAGGGCTTCCGTCCAACGCTCCGCCGGGTGATCGTACCGCAAGGCGAGCGGACCGGCGGCAAACGCCGGCGACGACAACAAGAGACCGAGAAAAAGTCGGCAAATCATGGGGTGGGGAGAAGACGAACACTCCAGCAACTCCGTCGTGATCCTCAATCCCATCCGCATCGTTCGGTCAGATTGTATCGTGGGGACGAAATCCGCGGTCTTCATCGGTCGCTTGGTTTTGCCCTCTCGTTGTGTTTTGCGTGTTTCGTGGGCTGGCGGTCGCGCCAAATTTGGGAACGGCCGTCAATGGCGTGAGTCCATAGGGGGAACCCAAAGTGGTCGGCCACGGCGCGCCCGCCACCTCGGTTGTCCATTTGAGCCTCTTTGCCCGCCGGACCATCCTTTCCGCTTATGAAGTCTTCGTCCCAAAAGAAACTGACCAGGAAATTCGAAGCCGCTCTCGCGGTGCCGTCTCGCTTGTCCGGCGAACAGGTGAGAGCGGTCTCGGCGGTGCTGAACGCGGTCCTCGCCGATGCGTTTGCCCTCTACCTCAAGACCAAGAATTTCCACTGGCACCTGAGCGGGCCGCATTTCAACGAATACCACAAGCTGCTCGATGAGCAGGGCGGGGAGATCATTGGGATCACGGACGCCGTCGCCGAACGGGTCCGGAAGATCGGGGGCACGACGATCCGCTCGATCGGACACATTGCGCGGCTGCAGCGGATCAGCGACAACGATGCCGCTTTTGTCGACGCGGGCGGCATGCTCGCGGAGCTCCGCGACGACAACCTGGATTTCGTGAAGCGTATGGCCGCCGCGCACGATGTTTGCGCGGACGCGGGTGACGTCGCCTCGACCAGCCTGCTCGAGAACTGGATCGACCACGCGGAAAAGCGCGCCTGGTTCCTGTTCGAAATCACGCGTCCCAGTCACTCGTCCAACTGAGCGACATGGCGTGCGCGGCGGCTTTTCCTGCCGGCATTTTCACTGTCGTCAGAGAGAAGGCATTTCGAGCTTTTCCTTGCTCCGTTTCCCGCCCGCTCGTTTGCCGCGCCTCACACCGCGTCCCAAGCGCGCGTCGCCACCGGATCGCGTCCTTCGTCAAACTCGATATGGTCGACGAGGGTTTCGATCGGCTTGCCGGACAGGCCGCTGTCTTTGATTCGCTGGGGCAGCACGCCGGAACGCTCATCCCGCCAGCCGAGCTTCACGATGAAGCGGTTCCAGATGTGGCACTCCTCGTCGGTGCGCGGAGTCCCCCGCGCGTGCGCCCAGGCGAGGAGACCGTCGTCGCTTGCTCCTGCAAGCGTGCGTTCGCGCAATTCGGCGTAAGGGATGCCGAGAAACCGACAGCTCCGGCCGTCAAGTGTGTTGAGTTGTCCATCGCCCAGGTTGGCCTGGTACTCCGTCGGCAGCCTTCCGGCCGCGTGCAGCCGGATCTTGTCGAGCATCCGGCCAAAATAGACCAGGCGGCCCACCTTGGCGTAACAACTGCGCAACCCGGGAACATGCGACATGGCTTCAGGTTTGCCCCGGAGCCCGAGCGTGCCAGCGAAAACCCGGTTGTACCGGCAGCATTTGCGGCACGCTGGCGGAAGCCGATTTGCATCCAGAGCGAGTCCTTGTTCTCGCTTTCCAGTTCTTAGACGGAACGATGCGGTGGGTGGGCGTCGGTTTCCATACCGACGCCTCCGTCGCCGATGTGGAAATCGGCGACCACCAAAGAACCTGGCGATCCTGGAGCAAAACCAGCTTCTATTGCATCGCTACGGCTTAAAGGGACAGACCCTGCACAGGCTTTTGCCGGGGTGGGGGTGTCCGGATGACACGAATGCCAAGTGACCTAAGCGCATGGGAAAAAGGAATATGCCAAAACCGATCTTCTCCGTTGATGTCAGAATGTTGTATGCGCGACACTCCTGATCCCCAACAGAACGCCGCTCAAGGGATGGGAAATCTCCATCCACGGCTGATGGCCCTCAAATGACTCCTTCAGCGGCACCCACGCCGACCGTAGTTCCGAATCTGACCGATCGGCCGTTCAGCGCGAACGTGACGCGAAATCTCGCCGCCAGTCCGGAGCGACTGTACGAGGCGTTCACGACGCAATGGGAACGCTGGTTTGCGCGGCCCGGCTCCGCTTCGGTCAACCCGGCGGCAGGACAGCCCTTTTTCTTTGAGACGGAGCACAACGGAGGGCGTCATCCGCATTACGGCCGTTACCTGAGACTCCAACCGGGTCGGCTGGTGGAACTGACTTGGGTGACGGGTGCCAAGGGAACCGACGGCGCCGAGACAATCCTGACCGTGGAGTTCATCACGGCGGGCAAGGAATGTCGGGTTCGATTGACACACGCCGGATTCCACACCGAGGCGGCAGCCAAACAGCACGAAGACGCCTGGCGCGGACCGGTGCTCGACGAGTTGGAGCGCAAATTCCGGAGTTGATGTCCTTCCCGTTCCGCCGTGCCGTGCCGGTGGAACTCAATGTTGCGGCGGCGGATTCGCGCGCGCTCGGCTTGGCGACCGGGCGTTACAGTCAGGATACAATTCGCTATATACACATATATTAATATTATATATTGACCCTGCGGCTGGTCGCTTCCACTGCTGGGCATTCCCATGACTTCGCTTGAACTCCCACGGGTTCCCGTTGCGGGCGGATTGCCGGTCAACGAGCGACCAGTCTTCGTGGCGGCCCGGTGGACAGCCGGACTGGTCGTCGCCCCGCGCGACATTTTCCGAAGTCCTGTTGATTTGGTGACGACCTCGGGTCCGCCGGCGGCATGAACGATCTGGGCCTTTACCTCGCGGCCGTCCTGATCTGGGGCTCCACCTGGTTTGCGATCACATTCCAGCTCGGCCGGGTGCCCCCCGGAGGTGTCGGTCGCCTACCGATTCGCGCTCGCGGGAATCATCCTGCTGACCTGGTGCGCGGTGCGCCGCCTGCGCCTGGCCTATTCGTGGCGCGAACACTCCGGGATGGCCGCCCAGGGCGTCCTGCTGTTTGGGTTGAACTACATCTGCGTCTACCGGGCGGAGGGCCTCATCGCGTCTGGATTGGTGGCCGTGACTTTCTCGTTGATCGTCTTTCTCAACATGTTTGGGACGCGCCTGTTTTTCCGCACCCCTCTGAAGCCGGCCGCCCTCATCGGTGCGGCGTTCGGCGTGGCGGGGGTCGTGCTGGTTTTTCTTCCGGAGGTGAGCCGCGCCTCTGCGCAGGGGCAGGAAGCGCTTGGCCTCGGCTATGCGCTGGTGGGAGTCGTTTCCGCGTCGCTCGGGAATCTGCTCGCCGCCCGCAACCAGCGCAAGGGACTCCCTGTGGTCCAGATCAACACCTTCGGCATGATGTATGGCGCCACTTTCGTCGCGCTCGCGGCGATCGCGTCCGGCCGGTCCTTTGTTTTCAGCACCTCGGCTCCGTACCTGTTTTCGCTGGGTTATCTCGCCCTGTTCGGCTCGGTGCTCGCCTTTGGCGCCTACCTGACCCTGATCGGGCGAATCGGCGCGGACCGGGCGGGATACGCCAACGCGGCCATCCCGATCGTCGCGCTCCTGATGTCGACCTGCTTCGAGGGCCTGCGCTGGCACGCCGCAACATTCGTTGGAATCTTGTTCTGCCTGGCCGGCAACTTCCTCGTCCTGCGTCGCCCGGCCAGGAACTGACTATTCCACCGACCTGTCATTTGACCGCGGATTGTGCGGGAGACCACGGATGCCTTTGCATTCCGTAAAGGCCAAACCGATGAGGATCGGTGTCTGCTGCTGTTCGGCCGAGCAGGGCACGGCGTAATGTTAAAAACGTAACGCGAGGCTGCACCGCGATTGTTAGAGGGTCTGAGCGATTTGAAGGTCATCGACGCAGCTTGGCTTCCGTGGGGCGGTAAAGGGACAGGCCCTTGAGAGGGTGGAAACCTGAAGTGATCGAGATTCCAATTTCGGGAGACCAGCGTTTCGCAAATGGACAATTCCATCCGCGCGATCCCTTGGCCGAAAATATAACCCCTTGGGCCATAGCCCATTATTTTCCGGAAAAACCGTGGCACGATGCTTGCGAACCATTCCGTCGCCCCTCGCCCCAACGTTATCTCCGTTGCCCCATGACCCTTCGTTTTAGTCAGATGCCATTGGTTCGTTCCCTTTCAGGCCCCGCCGCCATTGTCGGCTCGGTCGTGGCGCTGACGACGATGATTTTGCGCGGAGGCCAGGCGAATGATTCGGGTGCCGGGGCCCCGATTAAAACCGAAGCCCACAAGGCTTTGGTCGACTATTTTAGGGCCGCTCAGCCGGGGGACAATGCCGAGATCTTTGCTCCGGGAATCGTCTCTTGACCCGATCGTTTTGAGGCCCGGATCGCCTTTTCGTCCGATATGCGGGAATGCTATCTGACCGAGACTGACGCGACCTTTTCCCATCCGAAGCTGCTCGTGGCCCGGCGAAACAACGACGAATGGACGGAATTTGCGGCGGTGCCCTTTGGATCAAAATTCAGGTTTTGCCATGAGCCGTTTCTCTCGGCCGACAACCGAAGGCTTTATTTTACCGCCGAAGGCGACAAGGCCGGGAATGTGCGGGATCTCTGGATGACCGAACGGACGCCAACCGGCTGGGGGGAGCCTTCCCGTTTGCCGGCGCCGATCAACTCGGATGCGGCGGAATTCTATTTCGGGCAGAGTTCCGACAGCACGATCGTCTTCGCATCCAATCGCCCGGGCGGGCAGGGCGATTTTGACCTCTACCATGCGCAAAATTCCGCGGATGGCACACTTCGCGCCGTCAATTTTGGCGCTCCGATCAATACTCCCGGCCCGGAGTACGATCCCTGCATTTCGCCGGATGGGCGGACACTGGTGTTCGCCTCGGCCCGGAGCGGGCTTCCCAACCTGGATCTTTACGTGAGTTTCCGTGGCGACGATCGATCATGGACCACGCCGCTGCCTTTGAAGGGGAACGTCAACACGCCGGCCAACGAGTATGCGCCCGCACTTTCTCCCGATGGACGCTATTTGTTTTTTGTCCGCCACGACGGAAAACAGAGCGACATTTTCTGGATGGCGACGACCCAGCTTACCCGGGAAAATTACCTGAGCAACGTCAGGTAAGGTTGCGTTGTGGCAACCGGGCCGATCTGTGCCGGTGCGACGGCTGATCTGGATTGATCCGAACGATGAAGGGGACTGTCCCCCATATCGCTTTCGAGTGCGGCCGAAATTCCAGCTTGAGACGAGATCGGGCCCCTCGCTGGCGGGTGGGGCGCCGTCGATTGTCTTCACAAGGGCAACCACCTTTCCCCATGAGATTGAACCGCCCGCTTTGCCTTCTCGTCCTACTTGCCGGAGGCGTGCTCGCGCACCCGCTTTTCGCCCAGTACGACATCGCCTTCACCCCGATCGCGGGCGCCGCGAGCGTCGGCAGCGCCGATGGACCCGGATCCACGGCGCGTTTCAACGACCCGGTGGGACTTTTCGTCGATGGCGACGGATCGGTGCTGATCGCGGACAACGGCAACTCCACCGTCCGCCGGCTCGCGGGCGACGGCACGGTTTCCACGATCGCCGGTGTCCCCGGCATGGAGGGCAACATCGATGGCACCCTGGGCAACGCGCGTTTCAACGGACCGACCGACATCGTCCGGGACAGTCACGGCAACTTGTTCGTCGCCGACTTTTACGCGGTGCGCAAGATCGCCCCCGACGGCACCGTCTCCACCTTCGCCGGCTGGCCCCTCGTCATCAACGGCAACGAGTTCGTTCCGCTTTTCGACGGCACCTCCAACATCGCCATCGACTCGACCGATCACGTCTATGTCGCCGGCTTCCTCGGACTGGCCAATTTCGGCCTCGCGTCGTTTGCCCCCGACGCGACCGAGTTCGTCTACTCAACGCCAACCAACTTCTGGCCTTGGGGCGTTGCGATCGACAATTCCGACCGCCCTTACGTCTCGGTCATTGTGCCCAGTTCCTCGAATGGCGAAATCGACTGGCTCGATGCCAGCGGCAACCCGACCCTGGTGTCCGACGGTGAACCCGACGGACCGAAATTCGCCGGCTCCACCGGCATCACCTTCGGCCCGGATGGCACGCTCTATGTTGCCGACAGCGGGAACGACCTGATCCGCCTGGTTGCCACCGACGGAACAGCCACCAGCCTCGCCGGTGCGCTGGGCGATCCAGGCCTTCTCGACGGCAACGGAGCCGCGGCCCAATTCCAAGGGCCCTCCGACGTTGCTGTCGATGCCGCCGGCAACGCATTTGTCGCCGACTCCGGAAACAACGCCATCCGACGCGTCACACCGGCCGGCGATGTCACGACCGTGGCCGGCCTTTATCCCGCTTCGGCGGGCGCGATCGACGGCCTCGGCAGCGACGCGCGTTTCCACATGCCGACCGGTCTCGCCGTTGGACCGATGGGCGAGGTCTATGTTGCCGACACGGGCAACAGCACGATCCGGATCATCGCCCCGCGCGGAGCGGTCAGCACCCTCGCACATACGGCCAGCCCGCCGCACTGGCTCGCCGTTGACGACGGCGGGAATGTCTATGCCAGTGAGGAAAACCGGGTCATTGAAAAGATTTCCCCCGGCGGCACCATCACGCGCTTCGCGGGGGCGCCGGGCGGCTCGATCACCGCCGATGGAAAGGCCGACAACTGGACCCCGGCCGGCCTCGCCTTCGACCATCATGGCAACCTGTTCGTGGCCGACGATTCGACCGACGGTATCCGCGAGATCTCGCCGACCGGCATGATTACCACCGTGGCGCTTTCCGCGAGTTACGGCACTCCGCTCATAACGCCGATGGGAATCGCGGTCGACGCGGACGACAATCTGTTCGTTGTCAGCCAGGGCGTCCTGGATCCGACCGACAACCGCATGCACGCTTTTGTCTCGAAAATCACGCCGACCGGCGCGGTCACGCTCGTCGCCGGCGATCCGGGCAGCACCCCGAACGGCAGTCCGAGCGACGGCGATCCTGCGAACGCCGTTCCCACGGGCGTCGCCGTGGACAAGACCGGAGCGGTTTATGTGACCGGCCTGTCCGGCTTGTTTCGCTTCGGGCCGGACGGAACCAAGGCCAAGGCCAACGCCACGGTTTCCGACCCCGGCAGCCACAATTCCTTCGGGAAGCTCACCGGCATCGCGATCGATGCGTCCGGCAACATCTTCATTTCGGACAGCCTCGAGAACGTGAACGTGGTCCTCAAGGGCGCCACTGCCGGACATGCGCCCCGGTTCACCGTTCAGCCGCAAGGCCAGACCGTCGCCGCGGGACAAGCGGCGCAATTCAGCGTGACGGTCGACGCCGTGCCCGCGCCGGTCTACCAATGGTACCACGGCGGGAGTGCCATCGCCTCGGCCAGTAACGCGACGCTCTCGCTGACGAGCGTGACCTCGGCCGATGCCGGCGACTACACCGTGGTCGCACACAACATCTGGGGCGACGCCACCAGCGCCAAGGCGACCTTGGCCGTCACCGCCGCGACGTCGACTCCCCCAACCAATCCCACCGGCGGCGGAGGCGGCTCGGCCAGCGGCACCGGCGGCGGCGGCGCGATCGGCGGCTGGTTCGTCGCCGCGCTGGGGCTGCTCAGCTTCGCCGCGGCGAATGGTTCTCGTGCCCGCAAGCGCCGGGCCCATTGACCGCGGATTCTCCCGGGATCACGAATTGCGCTGGTTTCCCGGTGGGGATCGATGTCCCTCTCCATCCTTCAACCGAAGTGCCGTTGATCATTAATTCGCATCGATGGTCCGAAGCGGCCGCTCATATCCGTGTCCTCCGTGAAATCCGTGGTTGTTCGGTCTGGATCGAGCCCCCCATCGAGTTGTAACAGGGACAGACCCTGCACGATGGCAAACGCCGGGTTTTTGACCACGGATTTCACCGACACCACCGATTCTCCCGGGATCACGAATTGGGAAGGGAAATCGAATCCTTCAATCGAATCGCCTTTGATCGCCGATTCGCATCGATCGTCCGGAGCGGCTGGGCTTATCCGTGTCCTCCGTGAAATCCGTGGTTGTTCGGTCTGGATCGACCCCCCCATCGATTTGTAACAGGGACAGACCCTGGAGTCGTAACAGGGACAGGCCCTGTACGACGGCAAACGCTGGATTTTTGACCACGGTTTTCACCGATATCACGGATTCTCTTGGGAATAGCGAATTGGGGCGGATCGAAGTCCTCGCGACCGACCGATCGGTCGAACGTCAAAGCCTCCACTGGCTTTCGCGGATTCAGGCGCGCAGGGGATTCGGCTCAGTGAAAAAGGTCCGCGAGCGCAGGACATAGTTCGAGGGGACCAAATGACCGTTGAGTCGGGATCAGGACGATGGGCGATCCCGTGTCGCCGAACCGAAGGTAACAGGCGCGTTACGAAGTGACGATTTCGGGCCCGGAACGGCGGGAACGCCCGGTTTGTCACAGAAGATCATGAGAAAGGAAAATGCCATGATCTCAATACATTGGTTACTTAGCCGCCGGCTCCAGTCGGCATTCGCGGGTACCGTTCTGATCGGTTCCCTGTTGGTCAACCCGCTGGCCATGTCCGGGGCCGTTTGGTCCAACGGGGTCGTCTTCGCCCAGTCGGTGCCAGTCGCGGCTCCCAACGCGTTTGCGTTCAATCCGGCGGGACAGGAGTTGTGGGTTTCCGCACCGGGAGTTACGGGCGGGGCTGTCGTGCAGGTAGCGCAGCGTTCGTTCGGCGGCGGGTGGGGCTCGCCGACGACCATCGCGACCATCCATTCCGTGGGCTTCGTCTCCGTGCAGAATCTCTCCGTTTCATTCAGTGCCAGCAACAGGGCCGTGGCGGCTTGGTCCGTCGGCGGGGGCGTGCAGATTGCGCTCCGCTCGCCGGCCGGCGTCTGGCAGGCTCCGATCAGCCTGGTCCCGAGCGGCGACGCGTCCGGCCTCCTGGCCAGGCTTGACGCGCAGGGCAATGGGGTGGCCGCATGGGCCCGGAATACTTCACCGGGATCGGTGGTCGAGGCTGTCACCTGGACCGCCTCGGGCGCCCTCGGCCCGGTCGTTCAACTTTCCCCATCGGCGCAAGGGGCGTTCCTGCCCGAACTGGCGGTCAACGAAAATGGAACCGCGATTGTCGTCTGGCAGGTTGCGCCTTCCCAGGATGCCGGCAGTCCTTACCAGGTCGAGTCGGCGAGCCGGCCGGCTGGCGGAAGCTGGGGGGCGGCAAGCGCGGTTTCGCCGGTGGTACCGCAGACCTGGAGCCCGCAAGTGGCGCTCGACGGCGCCGGCAACGCGACCGCCGTCTGGGAGGAAGGTTCAAGCGCCAATAACTACCACATCCATGCGGCAACGCAGCTCGCGGGTGGCGCCTGGTCCGGTTCGATCCAAATCGAGCCGATGAACTGGTATGTGGCCGGCCAGACCTCCGTCGCCGCCGACGCGGCGGGCAACGTCACGGCGAGCTGGGTGGTGGAGGATGCGGACGGAGCAATGCTCATCCACGCGGCCACGCGCCCAGCCGGCGGCTCATGGGGAGCGCCGGCCAATCTGGGACAGCTCACGTTGAACGGGAGCGCGCCCAACCTGACCCCGCCCGTAACCGCGGCGCGGGATGGCTCGATCACCGTGGTGGGCTGGGCGGCCTACGGCGGAACGGGAAACCCCAACGTGGCCGTGCGGCTGGGTTCGGGCCAATGGGTCCCCATGGTGATCCCCGGCAACCCGCCCCTCACCGACGTGCTGGCGGCGAACAAGGCGCGCGCCTCAGTCATCTGGTCGAAAGGAAATGGCGTGAAGTATCATGTTTCGCTGGTTCAGAGTGATTATCAATAGGACGTTGGCTGCGCGGGTGGCGGTTCACGGATAACCTCCGCCAAACCGTCACTCGCCATCACTCTCCGATCAAATCTGTGGGTTGTCGCTTGCAGCAGCTGGGGTCCGCGCAAGCCGCAGCCCTGCAAAATACAGGTTCAAATTCATTCGCTGGGGGTCCGAGACCCCGGAGGTTGCTCCGGCTGGGATTGTTGTAGGAGCGGCTTTATGCCGAGATCGAACTGGAAATCGCGGGGTAAACCCGCTCCTACGGCTAAACAGGGACTCGGTTGCATGGGCTGTCTTGATCAAATGCCTCGGGACGTGCCCCGAGGCATCTTTACACGACATTTGCGGGGCACAATAATTGTAGCCCTTGAGCCAAGTCCGCAGATCGAAGGGTCTTCGCTGCGGCTGACTCACTCCACGATGGAACGGTGTCATTCGACCCGATCGAAGGAAGTTTCGATGGTTTCGAGATTCTTTGCGCGGAAACAGGGACAGACCCTGCACGACGGCAAACGCCGCATTTTTGACCACGGATTTCACCGATATCACGGATTCTCCAAGGGACAGCGTATTGGGGCGGGGTCTCGATATTCCCATCGTCCCTTCAACCGAGTCGCCAGCGATCACCGATTCGCATCGATCGCCCGGAGCGGCTGGGCTTATCTGTGTCCTCCGTGAAATCCGTGGTTGTTCGGTTTCACATACCCTGGCCCGCGGCTTTAGGTCGGGATCGATGCCCCCATCGAGTTGTAACAGGGACAGACCCTGCACGACGGCAAACGCCGCATTTTTGACCACGGATTTCACCGATATCACGGATTCTCCAAGGGACAGCGTATTGGGGCGGGGTCTCGATATTCCCATCGTCCCTTCAACCGAGTCGCCGGTGATCACCACTTCGCGTGGTCGCAAAGGGGAAGGGTGTTTTTCGTTGGTTTTGACCGTGCCATGGGGCATCAGGCAGTTTTCACGCCGAATTCATCGCCTCTTCATACCGACTTCATCCGACTGCGCCATCCTCGCCACCCATGAAAACGCCAAGCATGAGAAGCAGCTCAGCATTGTTCCTGCAGGTGGTCATTGTGCTCATCGGCATCGGCACTCTTGGCTGGATGCTTTGGGAACCCCACCTCGAGGGCAGGAACGCCCACGCCACAACCTTCGAGATCTACTTCAGGGATCCCTTCCTGGCCTATGTGTATGCGGGTTCCATCCCGTTCTTCATGGCTCTCCATCGGGCATTCGGGCTGTTCGGGCACGTCAGGCGAAATGGGACCTTCTCGCAGGTGACCTTGAGCGCCGTGCGGGCCATCAGGCATTGCGCGATGGCCATAATCGGTTTCGTGGCTGGAGGAGTGATCTTCATCATCATGTTCGGCGACAGAGACGACCGGCCGGCGGGGTTTTTCATGAGCGCCCTCGTTGCCTTTGCCGCGAGTGTCGTCATCACCGCGGCGGCGATGTTCGCACGGAAATTGCAGAGTGCCTTCGAGGCGGGATGAAGTGCGTCAAGCTTGACCGGCTTCCGAAAGAGTCCGCCAGGATTGGACGATCACAGGGACAGGCTCCATGATGGCTTATACCGCGCCCGCGCTCATGCTCACCGGACGCCACGATTTCATCCGTCCTTTGGAAGCAAACCAGGCTGCCGACGTTCCGACTGCGTGACGCTCCGACTGATCATTGCTCCGTTACTGCCCTGCCAGTACCATACTTTCTTCGAGCACGGTTCATTGAGAAGCTGATTTCGTGAAACCATTCGCGTTTCCGTGGGTTGTCTAATCAGTCGGTGTTTGTCCGCGTGTTGGCGCGGACATCCCCGTCCTGCACACCCTTCACAAACCCAAACATGTTTTCCGACCTGCGGTTTGCTTTCCGTCAATTCGCCAAGACACCGGGCTTCACTGCCGTTGTTATTCTCACGCTCGCCCTGGGAATCGGGGCCAACACGGCCATATTCAGCGTGGTCGATGCCGTACTCCTGGAACCACTACCGTACCGGCACGCGGATCGCCTCTATCAGATCTGCGAGATGCCAAACCCCGGGTCCAAATACACGATCGCCTCCGGGGGCGCCTTCATCGATTGGCAGGACGAATCGACACAGTTCGACGCCATTGCGGCCGCCCATGGAGTCGCAGAAAACCTGACGGGTAACGGCGAGCCGGTGCGGCTTAGCGGTTACGAGGTCAGTGCGGCTTATTTTCGCGTATTCGGAATCGCGCCGGTGTTGGGACGAGACTTTCAGCCCCAGGAGGACTCGCAGGGCGGCAACCACGACGTCGTGATTCTCTCCAACGAGCTCTGGCAGTCAAAGTTTGGGGGAGACCCCGCGATCGTTGGCAAGCAGATCCACTTCGACCGGCGGAGTCTTGAGGTCATCGGCATCCTTCCGCCGCACGCCCTCTTCGCGGGCAACGCAAGCTTCTTCACACCGTCCGCGATACGGGGCAGCGAACACCACATGAATCGCGACTACGCCTATGTCGTGAGCGTCATCGGTCGGCTGAAGGCCGGGGCGTCCCCCGAGAAGGCGGCCGAGGAATTGACCCGGTTGAAGGAGGGCGTGAGATCGCAGTATCCCGCGTTCAAGCAGAAATGGACCGTGGGACTGCTCTCGCTCCACGACGAGATTTTCGGGGACATGCGCCCCTACGTGCTGACTCTCCTCGCGGCGGTGGGCGTCGTTCTGCTGATCGCATGTGCGAACGTGGCCAACCTGCTCCTGGCCAGGGCCTCCGCCCGGCAGGGTGAGCTCGCGGTGCGCGCCGCCCTCGGCGCGACATCAGGCAGGATCATTCGCCAGCTTCTGACCGAGAGCGTCCTCCTGGCCTTTGCCGGCGGGGTGGCCGGGCTGGCGCTGGGAGTTCTTGCGATCAATCCGCTGGTGATCTTCACCGGGGTTGGGGAGACGATCGGCGCCGACATCGGCATCAACCTGCGGGTCCTCTTCTTCACCCTGGCGGCGTCCGTTGTCACGGGTCTTGTGTTCGGGATATTCCCCGCCCTCAGTGCGGCGCGGCAGAGGCCGAACGAAGCGCTCAAGGAGGGAGTCCGGGGTTCGACTTCCGGGGGGCGGCACCGTGTCCAGTCGTTGCTTCTCGTCTCGGAAACCGCACTCACGGTGGTGCTCCTCGTGTGTGCCGGCCTTCTGCTGCGCAGCTTTGTGAGCGCTCTTGATGCCAACCCCGGCTTCAGCCCGGACAACGTCCTCGTGTTCGATCTCTCCATATCAAACTCGAAGGCGCCGAGTACCGCGGACAAGGTGCGGCTCAACCAACGCATATTGGAGCGGCTCGGGCAGGTACCAGGCATTGTGAACGTCGGGATCGCCTCCTCGGTCCCCATGAACGGGGGAAATGGCCTGGGCGACTTGGTGAGCAGGGAGGATCGTCCTGAGACGCGAAACGACAACAATGCCGGGTTCGATTCCGTTGGGGGAGACTTCTTTCAGGCGCTGAAGATACCCCTCCTGAGCGGCCGCTTTCTCACCAGGCAAGATGACACTGAAAGCGCCCCCAAGGTCATGCTCGTTAACGACGTCCTGGCCCGCACCCTTTTCGGAAAGGAAGATCCCGTCGGCAGACAGCTCCACTTCAAGGAAGCCACGTGGGAGATCGTCGGCGTCGTGGGCAGCGTCCGGCGGTATCAACTCGACTACGGACCGACACCCCAGGTGTATTTCGGGAGGACGTACTTTCCCTGGAGAGCCACCGTCGTGGTGCGCACGGCAGTGCCTCCGACGACCTTGGTGACGAGCATCAGGAAGGCGGTCCAGGAGGTCGACGCCGACCTGCCGCTGGCGGATGTCGGCACGCTGGAGCAATCGGTGTCCAGCACGCTTCACGTTCGCCGGGTGATGCTCGTGCTCCTGGGGATCTTCGCGGCCACGGCGCTGCTCCTTGCCTGTGTCGGGATCTACGGTGTGATTTCCTATTCGGTATCGCAGCGGACGCGCGAGATGGGGATCCGGATGGCACTCGGCGCCGCGACACGCCAAGTCTTGTCCCTGGTGATGGGCCAGGGCATCAAGTTGGTGTTGATCGGGATCATCATCGGCCTCGTGGGCAGCTTCGGCACCGGGTTTTTGATCGCCGCGCAGCTTTACGCCACACCGCGATTCGACACCCTCGTTTTCGCCTCCGTTCCGCTCGTTCTCCTCTCGGTGGCATTCCTCGCAACCTGGCTCCCTGCCCGGAGGGCCAGCCGAGTCAACCCCGCGATCGCACTGCGGGCGGAATAGGGCATCGAAAACATCCATCCGCCGGGAAGCTGCCCCGGATGATCACACGGGTAGGTTTGCGACGCAGCAGTTCGTCCTGCGGCCCGCTCCATTTCCCACCACTTCCCGGGTCGCTTCCGCCTCAGCGCGGTTGGGATAAACTTTTTCCGCCGCTTGCGGAAGTGATGGAGGAACTGTCCGGTTCCCTCGGCCTGGCCGCTCGAATATTATGAGCTGATGGCGTCGTGATAACCCATCGTGACGAGTCTCCGGCGGTTCTTGGCGGGCGGCGGGAGATTTTCGATTGTGAGACACGGGTCACTCCGCTCTGAGCGCGACCATGGGATCGACTTTCGTGGCGCGACGCGCCGGGAGCAGACATGCGAGCGCAGCGACTGAAGCGAGGAGCGCGGCGACGCCCGCGAACGCGAGCGGGTCGTTGGCGCGGACGTCGAAGAGGAGCGACGACATAAGACTCGTCAGCAGCAGAGCGGCGGCGAGGCCGCAGGCCAGGCCGACGACGATCAGGCGCAGGCCCTGGCCGAACACGAGGCGGAGCACATCGAGGCGCTGCGCGCCGAGCGCCATGCGGATGCCGAATTCGGTGGAGCGCTGCGCGACCGAGTAGGCCATCACGCCGTAGAGGCCGATCGAAGCGAGGAGCAGCGCGGTGGCGGCAAAAATTCCCGCCAGCAGCGCGGGCGCGCGACGGGTGGCGAGGCTGTCGTCGAGGCGCATTTCCATCGAGCGGAGGTTCGTCAGCGGCAGTTCGGGGTCGATTTCGCGCACGATCTTGGTGAGCGTGTTCGCCAGCGATTCGGGCGGCAGATTCGTGCGGGCGACGAGGAAGAAGTCGCGGTTCTGAATGCGGTTGTAGCTGAAATAAACGGAGCCCGACGGATTTTTCTCCGTGAGCCCGGCTTGCTTCACCGCGCCGACGATGCCGACGATCGTGAACGGCTTTTCGCCGGGTCCGACGGTGGAGCCGCGATAAAATTGCTTGCCGAGCGCATCGCCGTCCGGCCAGTAGCGGTGGGCGAAGTTTTCGTCGACCACCGCGTTGAAAACAGTGCCCGAATCGTCCGCGTGATTCAGGAAACGCCCGGCGTGCAGTGGTATGCCCATCGCGGCGAAGTAGTCGCCGGCGACTCCGAACCGGTCGTGCACGATGACGGATTCGCCGGGTTTCGGTTCGTGGCCGGGGACGGTCATGGGCGTGCCCTCGCCGGTGCCGTTCAACGGCAGATTCGAGATGGCGCCGGCCGCGATCACGCCGGGCAAACCGTGAAGTTTCTCGCCCAGGCGATCGAAGAAGGCCGGAAAGCTGCCATTATCATGATAGCCTGACCACGGCAGCGTGAACTGGCCGGTGATCAGGTGATCGGCGCGGAAACCGGGGGACACGGCCATCAGGCGTTTCAGGCTGAGGCCGAGCAGTCCGGCTCCGACGAGCAGCACGAAGGCGAGCGCGATCTCGGCGACGATGAAACCGTGGCGCAGGCGCTGCGTGCTGCGACTGACGGTGTTGCCGCGCGATTCGCTTTGCAGCGCGACGGCGAGGCGAGCGCGGAGATTGAACCATACGATGGGCAGCCCGAGCGCGAAGCCGGCGAGGACCGCGCCGATCAGTGCGACGATTGCGATACGGAAGTTAAAGGATATCTCCGAACCGAGGGGCAGTTGGGTGGCGCCGAACGCGCCAAGAACTTTTACGCCGACTGCTCCGACAACAAGCCCGAGCAAAGCGCCGCCGACGGCGAGCAGGATCGTCTCGGTCATGACCTCGTGGACGACGTGGCGCTGGCTCGCTCCGAGCGCCTGGCGGATGGCGAGCTCGCGGGAGCGGCCGCTGGCGCGGATGAGGAGGAGATTGGCAAGATTGACGCCGCCGATCACGAGGAGAAGGAGCGCGCCGGCCTGCAGCAGGAGCAGCACCGGACGAACCGGAGCGACGTGGTCGGCGTGCAGCGGGGCGACGACCGCGCGATAGCCGGCGTCGGCCACGACCTTCGCTTCGGGAAACCCGGCGGCGTGCGCAGCGTCGAAGGCGTCAATCTGCGCCTGCGCGTCGGCGAGCGTGGCGTGCGGCGCAAGCCGGGCGATCTGGACCGGGCCGTTGTTGTGGCGGGCGGCCAGGTTGCGTTCGGATTCCTCCGAGGAAAGTGGCACGTAGAGCGGCGCGCGGAACGAGAGGAAATGAAAATCCGGCGGCAGAACGCCGACGATGACGGCGTTGATTCCATCGCGCCGGATGGTTTTGCCGAGGATACCCGGGTCGGTGTTGAAATGGCCGCGCCAATATTCGTAACTGAGGATCGCCTCGTGGTCGGTCTGGTAGGTCATCTCCGCGTCGGTGAATGCCCGGCCCATGAGCAGCGGCACGCCGAGGGTGGAGAAAAATTCGGGCGACACGCGACCGAGGCTTTCGAAGGACGTCGCGCCAGTTTCGCCGACGACGGACGTCGCCTCGCTGATCGCGGCGAGCGAGGAGAACGCCGCGATGTGGCCGCGGCGTTCGTAGTAGGACGTGAGCGACGCATCGTTGCGGGGGATGTTGGCGCGAGGGTAGGTGTGATAAACGGTGACGAGAGCATCCGAATCGGGATACGGCAGCGGACGGAGGAGGACGGCGTCGACGACGGCGAAGATCGTCAGGTTGGCGCCGAGGCAGAGGGCCAGGGTAGCGAGCGCCGTGCCGGTGAAGCCGGGGGTCTTGAGCAGGGACCGCAGGGAGTGGCGGACGTTGGTGAGCATGGAGGAAAGACTAGGATGTGAGGCTATTCGGCGCGAAATGCTCCGATGCCAAGCGCGCGGTGATGAGGGCACGGAAAAGTAAAACCGGCGAATTCCGCGGGCTGCCGAAGGTAGAGTATGGGTCAGCAAACATTTGGCGTGCGCCGAAGTCTGCACCTCAGTGCAAATTGGATGCCAGCCAACGATACTATGATTATATCACTATTATCCAATAAGATATAGCCGCTCGTCCGCAGCCATTATTGCCCCGGCCGCTTCGTAAACGGCACCGCGCCATCCCATGGGCGGGACTCACCCATTGTTCGTCGCGAATATGACCGCCTGAGAACGGGCCGATCATTAGCGAGCGTGAAAGAGATACATGCCCTTCCCGATCTTTGGTGTAGACCCCAAAATAATCGGCTGGCATCCCGCAGGGAGTCGAACCGTGAAAACCTCGACACCTTATGAGCGAGTTAGGACAACGAAGAAGCGACAGCCAGCGCTAACGAAATCGAACCAGAAACAAGGCTTGCCCCGGTGTTCGCCAAATATTTTCGGTGAAAATCACGGGCTCCCCGCAGCACGATGCGGCGCGTTGGATCTGCAACTTCATCTGCAATCGCGAAGGTCCACGAATGTCCAGCAGGCATCCTCCTTTGGCCGGGAGAAAATCGCTGAAGGCCTCAGTTGAGGCCAAGCGGCAGGCCAGACCGATTATCGCATCGCTATCACGCGGCCGACCGTTTGGCCCAGGGACTATTTCTTCGGCTGATTGTTGGGGAAACTTACTCCCGGTCCGAAAAAACACTCGTTCGAAATTATCTTTCCGTCCTTGAGTTTAAAAAACTCGGTGTTCCGAAATAATCGGCCGTCGTTCGTCCAGCCATTGTAGGTTACAAAGGCATCATCGCCAACCACGATGACCTTTTCCAAATCAAACTTCTTGGTGTTGCGGGCGTTTGGCCAGCACCTTGCCTTGTACACTTTCAGGCTGATATGATCGTCGCCTGCCGGGCTGGTGAAGGTGAAACCGTCAGCGAGGATTTGCTCCAGGATGCTCCAATCCTTCTTTTCGTAAGCGGCGTAATATTTGCGAACGACAATTTCGTTCGCCGCAACGCCAGGCGATTCCTGGGCGAAACATGCAACCGTGGGCATGGTTAACGATACGAGCATCAGGCAGGCAACGATCTTGGCGGGATTCATCTTACCGCTATTAACACCGCAGAGTGTTGCACCCCGTCAAGAAATTGCTCTTTGCCCGGACCTCCGCCTCCTGTTGACGCCAAGGGGCCCGTCTCTGCGGTCGGTGGCAGCCACATCGGGATCCAAGGAGATCTCCGCGTTGCGTCCGTTGGGGAATTCGCTCCACGGCATCCGGGTTCGATCATTGGTCATTGCTCGGGGCGCGCATGTTTGTGCAAGTCACACAGCAAAAAGCCGTTGGCATCCCAAATGGAGGCGAGTTGGAGCCAGCAGATCGACTGGCTCAGGGAGCTTGCAAGGCTTCGCGGGGTTGGGTTTGAGATGCAGAGTGGCGCTTAAACCGGCTTGAATTGGCCCATTTTGGCGCCGCTCTGGCGCGACCTCCGGGCCTTCCTGCGCCCGATCTAGATTCCCGCCGCCTTGTTGTCGTCCGGCTTGGCGCGCGCCTTGGCGGCGTCGAGCAATACGGCACGAGTCGCTTCCAAAGCCGGGACATAGATCCGGCCGTCGTTGATGGCCACGATCATGTTGTAGATCACGAACGGCGCGTTGAAGTCGCCACCCTGGGTCGATTGGACGCTCGCGGTGATCAAAGTGATTGAGTAGCTCGTCGCCTTGTCCTGCGAGATTCCCATCTGGAGGTCGTTTAGCGCGGACATGTCATCCTGGCCGAAGTGGCCTTGAAGCGGTCCTTGCCCGCTATAATAGGCCTGCTTGGCCTTGTCCGGCTCCAGCAGTTTGCCGTCCGGGCCGAACACCCAGGCGATGTTCACCGTTTGGAGCCCGCTTTGGTTGTTGGGGACATTTTCCGGACCGTATTTCTTGCGCAATGCGTCCAGCGTTGCCGCCGTCGACGGCCGGCGCGCCGCCGGATAGCTGGTGATGCGCTGGATGCCCCAGAGTTTTTCCGGACTCGGTGCCATCGTGAAAACCATGTTGACGGTTTCGCCTTCCTGGGCGCCGGAGGGCATCGCCTGCGCGGTTACGGCGGGCATCACTGCTTTCGGCAGGCCCTCGAGTCGATGCGGGGTCTCGTTGACCACGAGTCGCGGATTGTGCGCCTTCAGCGCGGTGACGGCCTCGGGTTCGCTGACGCCGATCTTGATGCCGGCGATGTCGAGGTTCGGACCCTCCGCGAGCCCGACGTTTGCGACGGCAGTCGCGATCATTAAAGTGAGAAACGTAACGCCAGGTCTATTCATGGGATGTCATGTTGCAGGTGAAGCCGTGCCGACCATCCGAAGATGGTCCAAATCGCGCTGACTTTTCTATGAAGTTCCCAAACTCAACGCGAGACAAAGCCGACTCGATGGTAGCAGGCATCCGCCACATCCGTTGCTCTCCCTCGTGGCGAAGGAACACAGGAACCCGACACAACCCGGAGCAGGTCGCTAACGAGCCACCGAGGTCCAGGCTTTTGTGCGAAACGGAAGGGTCACGCTTCGACCTCCAACAAAAAACTTCCGCAAATAATTTAGCGTGGCGTCCCCACGGGGATTCGAACCGTGAAAGCGTCGATAACACAACTGGTTCGTAGACAGCGTATTTGTGTTGTTATGAGTGAGGCAGAACAAAGAAGAAAATAGAACGAGTGCTAACCAAGTAAAGATCCCCGGAGCAAGCTCCGGGGCATTTGATCAAGACAGCTCCAAATCCAACTGACCCTTGTGCAGCACTCGATACTCACTCTTCCCGC
>DASYDZ010000048.1:0-7986 GCA_036499305.1 Candidatus Didemnitutus sp. | reverse complement strand
GCCCACGACCAGCATGTGCTCCGCCATCCAGCCCTCGTCGCGGGCCATCGCGGACGCGATGCGCAGGGCGAAGCATTTCTTGCCGAGCAGCGCGTTGCCGCCGTAACCGGAACCGTAGCTCCAGATCTCGCGCGTCTCGGGAAAATGCACGATGTATTTCTCGGGGTTGCACGGCCAGGGCACGTCGGCCTGGCCCTTCCGGACCGGGGCGCCCAGCGAATGCATGCAGGGCACGACGCGCTTGAAGTCGCGGTCGATGAGCTCGAACACCCGCTTTCCGATGCGCGCCATGATGCGCATGTTCACGACCGCGTAGGGCGAATCGGTGAGCTGAACTCCGATCTGCGACATCGGCGACCCCATCGGCCCCATGCTGAATGGCAGCACGTACATGGTGCGCCCCTTCATGCAGCCGCGAAAAAGCGCCTTGAGGGTCTTCCGCATCTCGAACGGATTGACCCAGTTGTTCGTCGGACCGGCGGCGTCCTTGGACAGGGAGCAGATGAAGGTGCGGTTCTCGACGCGGGCCACGTCGCCCGGGTCCGATCGCGCGAGATGGCAGCCGGGCCATTTCCGCGCGTTCAGCTTGATGAACGTTCCTCCCTTGACCATCTGCGCGCACAGCGCGTCGTACTCCCGTTTCGAACCGTCGACCCAGTGAATCGCCGCCGGCTGGCACAGCGCCGCCATCTTGGCCACCCACCGCAGCAGGTGCGGGTTCCGGCTCAAGGCCCTGTTGGCATTTTTCATGTTAACTCCAATCTGGCAGCGAAGGGAGCGTGAGTAAACGGGAAAGCCCCGGACCGCTGACTCCCATTAGCCGCGATGCGCGGGCCATAAGTTGAGTCTCGCCGGACCCGGTCCGCGCCGCCAGACTTTGACGTCAACCACCGCCATGACCAAGCTCTGCATTTTTGCCGGCACGACGATCTTCAGCTACGCGTTCTGGTTCGCCGGCGACGCCGCGGGAATGAATTTCATGGGCTCTTTCCTGCTCAGCGGAGTCGGGAGCATCGTCGGTGTGTTCGTGGGCTGGAAGGTCGCGCAGCGCTTTGGCTGAATCACGGGCAGGGTCCGTGCCGCATCGAGTGTGGCCGGGTCCGCAGGGCCCGGTGGCATCGCGGGATCGGCTCTTATCGCCAGCCCGCGCATTCCCGGGGTCTCGCGCCCTCGGCGACGCCAAGGCCACTTCGAGCTCAGCGCATCGGCTCGACGTGCACCGACACGTCGCTGATCGCGAGCGTCGGCGAAGCCACCAGGGCGTCCGTTACCGCGTGCGCGATGTCATGCCCCTGCCGCACCGTGAGATTGCCGTCCACGCGCACCTCGATGTCGACCAGGTGGCTGAGGCCGCTCTTGCGAATGCGCACGCGGTCGAGCGCGCCCACGCCGGGCACCGTCAGCGCCAGTGCGCGCACCTCGCGTCCCAGGCTTTCGGGCACGGCCTTGTCCATCATCTCGCCCATCGCCCGCTTGAGCATGATGCCGCCGCTCAGCGCAAACACCAGGCAGGCGAACAAGGCGGCCCAGTCGTCCGCCTTCTCGAACCGCGGTCCGCCCCACAGCGCGAGCGCGATGCCGATGAAGGCCGCCACCGAGGTCAGCGCATCGATCCACTGGTGGAGCGACTCCGCGCCGAGCGCCGTGCTGTCGGCGGGGCTCCCGGTCCTCGCTCCCGCCAGATGCCGCGAATACCAGATCTTGGTCGCGATGATCACCACCAGCAGCGGGAGCGTGATCCAGTGCGGCGCCGGCCGCGGCGCGTTGATCTCATGCACCGCATGCCAGCCGACAAATCCCGCCGCCAGAAACACCACGACCGCCGCCGCCAGCGCTGCGATCGCGTCGGCCTTCCCGTGCCCATAGGGGTGATCCGCGTCGGGCGGCCGGCCGGCGATTTTCATTCCGACCCAGACAAATGCGGACGCCAGGACATCGAGCAGCGATTCGGTCCCGTCCGCGATCAGCGCGTAGGTATGGCCGAAGATTCCGCCCGCGAATTTCGCCGCCGCCAGGATCGCGTTGAGCCCGATGCCGCGGGTGGCGAGGTGCGCGCTTTCCCGGGCACGCCGCTCGATGCGCTCGTGGCGTTCGGGAAGGGGCATGACGGCATCGTAGGAGGAGGTTCCCCGCAGACAAGCCCGCGCGTTGCCAGTTGACCCTCCGGCCCGGGACCGTACGGTTCGCCAGCACGGCCGACATGGAAGTCACCAGCGCAACTGATCCGGTGAAGCAATTTTCCGTCTTTGTGGAAAACCGGGTGGGCCGTCTGTTCGACCTTGTCGCCCTGCTGGTCGCCCACAACGTCCACATCATGGCGCTCACGACGATCGACACGACCGACAGCGCCATCGACCGGATCATCGTCGACGACCCTGATCGCGCCCGCGAGGTCCTCGCGGGCAACAATTTCTCATTCACCGAATGCGAAGTCCTCGTGGTCGAGTTCATGGGCGAATCCCAGCTCAAGCACGTCCTCGGCGCCCTGCTGGCCGTCGAGATCAATATCCACTATGCGTATACGTTCATGATGCGACCCGAGGGCAAATGCGCCCTGGTACTCAACCTGGAGGATGCCGACCTTGCCGGCCAGTCGCTCAACAGCCGCGGTTTCACGGTCCTCTCCCAGCGCGACATCTCGCGCTGAAGCCAACCTTCGGAAATTCATCGACTTTCGCCGGCCGGCGGCTGGCGTTCCTGCCCGCAGGATTGGATTCCTTCAACCCCATATAAACCATGCCCAAATACATCATTGAACGGGAAATTCCCGGCGCCGGAAACCTCACCCCGGAACAACTCCGGGGCATCTCGCAGAAATCCTGTGCTGTCCTCAAGGAACTCGGTCCCCAGATCAACTGGGTCGAGAGCTATGTCACCGGCGACAAGATATACTGCGTTTACATCGCTCCCGATGAAAAGACCGTCCGCGAGCACGCGACCAGGGGTGGTTTTCCCGCCAATCGGGTCTCGGCGGTCAGCCGAATGATCGATCCGACGACCGCGGAGTAGCCCCCGGGACCGCCGTCGCGAACGACGATCCGGCGAAACATCGCCGGATGCGGCACCGGGGTCGGCGACAAGGGGTCGCCGATGTTCCCATTGGCGATCCCGGGCATTGCCCGACAGGGCATCAACCCGCTCGGGCGTTCATTTCTTCTCCGCCACCATCCGGTCGCTCCCGAGCCGGTCGATGCCGGTGAGATAACCGTTCTCATATGCGGCCCGGCCTTGAGCGTTTCCTCGCAGGTGATTGGCGGGTCCATCAGCGGGGCGACGCCTGACCGTTCATTTTCACCACCCCTGATTCGTTGATCCGCGACCTCACGCCGGAGCAGCAGGGCATCGGATCCTTCCCGGGGAGGAACGCGGTGACGACCCCGCCGTCCATTTTCACCCGCCGCCGGCTGTGATCGGGCCGGCGACAGCCTTTGCGCAAGTCGGAGACGGCCGGCATTGGGGCGTCAACGCGTGCCCGCGGATTTGGCCTCTCAAATTCTCGCCCCCGCGCGCACCACCCGCCACCGTCGGAGTCTAAAGCGTCCGGACGCCGTCTTTCCGATCCCGTTTTAACTGGCTTCACCCCGGGGGCGTGGCCATCGTCCCGACCCAAACTATCCCTGCAACATGCTGAAAACATACCCCTGGAAACGAGCGGGCGTGGCCGCTGCCGCATTGGCAATTTTCGCCGCCCCCGCGTTCGCGAGCGAGGCCGACCTGAAGATCCCCGACGTGAAGTCGGCGACCTTTTTTGGCGGCGCGCTCACGGGCAATGCCATCCTCATGACGGGCCTCGTCGTCTGCCTGCTCGGCGTCGTCTACGGCTGGATCCAATACATCCAGACCCGCAACCTTCCCGTGCATTCCACGATGGGCAACGTCTCCCAGATCATCTGGGAAACCTGCAAAACCTACCTGTTCCAACAAGGCAAGTTCCTCGCCGCCCTCTGGGTGCTCATCGCGATCTGCATGGGCTACTACTTCGGCGTGCTGGAGCAAATGACCGTCGGGCACGTGGTCCTGATCCTGCTGTCCTCGATCCTCGGCATCCTCGGCAGCTACGGCGTGGCGTGGTTCGGCATCCGCATCAACACCGTGGCCAACAGCCGCGCCGCGTTTTCCGCCCTGCGCGGCAATGCCCTGTCGACGCTGCTCATCCCGCTCAAGTCCGGCATGAGCGTCGGCCTGGTGCTGGTCGCCATCGAGCTGTTCTTCATGATCTGCATCCTGGCGTTCCTGCCCAGCGAGCTCGCCGGCCCGTGCTTCATCGGCTTCGCCATCGGCGAGTCCCTCGGCGCCTCCGCGCTCCGCATCTGCGGCGGCATCTTCACCAAGATCGCCGACATCGGCGCCGACCTGATGAAGATCGTGTTCCAACTTCCGGAGGATGACCCCCGCAATCCCGGCGTCATCGCCGATTGCACCGGGGACAACGCCGGTGACTCCGTCGGGCCGACGGCCGACGGCTTCGAGACGTATGGCGTGACCGGTGTCGCGCTGATCGCCTTTCTCGCCCTCGCACTGGCGTCGTCGCCCGGATTGTGCGCCACGCTCATCGTGTGGCTGTTCGCCATGCGCATCCTGATGATCCTCACGTCACTCGTCAGCTACTGGATCAACGGCGCGATCGCGCATTCCATCTGGGGCTCCGCCCGCGATTTCAATCTCGAGCAGCCGCTGACCAACCTGGTCTGGATCACCTCGATCGTGTCGATTGTGGTCACCTATGTCGCAAGCTACCTCCTCCTCGGGCACATGCAGGACTTCGCCGACCTGTGGTGGATTCTCTCGACCATCATTTCGCTGGGCACCATCGCCGGCGCCGTGATTCCCGAGTTCACCAAGGTGTTCACGAGCACGGAATCGCGCCACGTGGCCGAGGTCGTGACCTCGTCGAAGCAGGGCGGCGCTTCGCTCAACATCCTCTCCGGCCTCGTCGCGGGCAACTTCTCCGCTTTCTGGAAGGGTCTCACCATCCTCGTGCTTATGTTCGGCGCCTATCATTTCTCGCAGCAGGCCGACGTGCAGGCGATGATGCCGGCCGAATTCCGCTTCGCGGCGCCGATCTTTGCCTTCGGCCTCGTGGCCTTCGGCTTCCTCGGCATGGGACCGGTCACCATCGCCGTGGACTCCTTCGGGCCGGTCACCGATAACGCACAGTCCGTCTACGAGCTCTCCCAGATCGAGGGCCGCCCGGGCATCAGCGAGGAGATTGAGCGCGACTTCAAGTTCAAGCCCGACTTCGAGGCCGCCAAGCATCAGCTCGAGAAAGCGGACGGCGCCGGAAACACCTTCAAGGCCACCGCCAAGCCCGTCCTCATCGGCACCGCGGTCGTCGGGGCCACGACAATGGTCTTCGGCATCATCATGATGCTGAAGAAGCATTTCACGGCCCTCGATCCGTCCTTCAACGTTCTCGAGAAACTCTCGCTCGTCCATCCCGAGGCGCTCATGGGCCTGCTGATGGGAGGCGCGGTCATCTACTGGTTCACGGGAGCCAGCATGCAGGCCGTCGTCACCGGTGCCTACCGTGCGGTCGTGTACATCAAGGACAACATGAAGCTCGACGCCGCCACGGCCTCGACGGAAGCATCGAAGGAGGTCGTCCGGATCTGCACCCAGTATGCCCAGAAGGGCATGGTGAACATCTTCGTCGTGGTGTTCTGCTTCTCCCTCTCGCTGGCGTTCTTCGATCCGTTCTTCTTCATCGGCTACCTCGTCGGTCTCGCGTTCTTCGGTCTCTTCCAGGCCATCTTCATGGCCAATGCCGGCGGCGCCTGGGACAACGCGAAGAAAGTCGTCGAGGTCGAGCTCAAGGCGAAGAACACCCCGCTGCACGCGGCCACCGTCGTCGGCGACACCGTCGGCGACCCGTTCAAGGACACGTCGTCCGTGTCGCTCAACCCGGTCATCAAGTTCACCACGCTCTTCGGCCTCCTCGCCGTCGAGATCGCGGTGAAGATGGAGGCCGGCACCAAGCATACCCTCGGCGCCATCATCTTCGCCATCGGCCTGGTCTTCGTCTACCGCAGCTTCTACAGCATGCGGATTCCCGTGGACGAAAAAGAGGCCTGACCCGCAGTTCTTCCATCATGAGGCCGCGAAGAGATTCGCGGCCTTTTTTTGGTCCCCGACCAAGCCGTGAGAGCCCGACGCCCGGGCCGGATGGATACAAGAATTGGATTCCTTCGGGCCCCGGGATTCGCTAGCCTTCGTCTCGTTCGAATCCGCTGCCCGCGTCGCGAAGTCTTTTTTTCCTTCTTCCCGCCGTCCCGATGAACCTGCGCCTCGCCGCCTTCGTTTCCGCCACCGCCGCGCTGGTGCTGGCCGGCTGCGACTATTCGGTGCCGCTCACGCCCGCGCCGACCCGAAAAATCGAGCGCCCGCTGCTCGGTGTGTGGCAGTCCCGCGACAAGGATTCGGACAAGGACGACCTGATCACCGTGCGGGAGTGGGATCCGTCCAGTTACATCGTGCTGATCGATCATGATATCTACCGCGTCTTCCATTCCGACCTGGCCGGACTGAATCTGATCAGCGCGCAGGACATCAATTCCAAGGAACGGAAATATTCCTATTTCGCCTGGCGCCTGTCCGCCGTCGGCAACGAGCTCACGCTGCTGCCGGTGAACATCGAGGTCATCCCGCCTGCGACCAAGGACTCCGCGGCCCTGCAGAAACTGTTCTGGAAGAATCGCGATAATCCGAAGCTGTTCCGTCCTCCATTGATCTTCGTGCGCCAGAAGCCGGCGCCCTGAGGGCGTCGCCCGGGTGTAGCCGGGTCCGCAGGGCCCGGTTGACCGAACGCATTCGAGCTGGCCGCCGATGTCCTCATCGGCGCTTCCACTCTCCGGCACCGAAACAGACGCCCATCCGGCATCGCGCCGGTGGCGCCAGTTCCTCCCGCGAAATTTGTGTCACCCCGGGTGTAGCCGGGTCCGCAGGGCCCGGTTGGGAAACGCATTCGTCGTCCCGCCAATCGCAAGGCGTCAGGTCGGCGGGGGCGGCAAAGGCCGCAGCAGGCAATAGGGTTGGTTGGCCAGCAGCGCTGCCAGGCCGGGCACGATCATGGCCCGGCCGTCCGCGACGCGGACTTCAAAATAGTATTGGAGCGGAAACGATCCGTCGGCGGCGTCCGCGGGAATTTCCCCGCGAAAACCTCCGCTGGCCGGCTCCATCGCCACGGAACGCCATCGCTCCGCCTGGGTCATGCGCCGGAAATAAAGCGTCGCCTCTGCGACACCGGGTGCGCCCGGAAGCACGATTTCCACCGGGCGGCCAATCGGATAGCCGCGCGGTGCGACATGGGTCATCGGGACGTCAGGCCGACGGATGCTGCCGTCCGCCCATTTTCCGAGCTGTCGGCCGGCTTCGGATTGTCCCGCCACGACCGGCTGGGTCGCAGCCGCCGACATGGCCGCAAGATCGCGGTCGATCGCCGCGAGGCGGTCCGACCAGTGTCCCCGCTGAAACCAGCCTTCGCCATAGGACACGTCCGCCACGTAGGCGGGCAACGTAATCTCGACCGCGCGTTGCCAGTGGGCGCGCGCCTGCTGGTACTCCCGCACGCCGACGGCGAGGGCCGCGGCATCCCCGCTGGATTGATGCAGGGCATACCAGGTTGCCGCGCGAAACTTGTCGGCGAAGAATCGCCCAAGCTCGATCGTCACCGAGACGTCGAGTTCCAGCCGCCGGAATGACGCGCGCCCATCCGTCTTTGCCTTGGCGGCGCGCAGCGAATCCTCCGCTTCGTCCGCCAGGTCGTCGAGCCAGCGCGCCACCTCGACCGGGTGGTACCGGCCGTCCACCCGATTCGCCAAAACATCCGCGACCAATTCCTCGACGGTCGAAAACATCTGCGGATCGAGCGGGCTCACGGTGCCGAACCGTCGCGGCTTCGGCGTGTCGGAATACGGCTCAACCGGTTCCGTGGTGTCGGCTATCGCCATGTTCACGTACATCTCGGGCCAGTAGTTGTTGTTCGCCGCG
>DASYDZ010000047.1:0-11948 GCA_036499305.1 Candidatus Didemnitutus sp. | reverse complement strand
ACTTACCGCTGCGAGTCAACTCGGTGAGTTGCTCGCGTTCCTTCTGCGTCAGGGTGACTTTGTATCGGTTGGCCATGCCCCAGTAAATTCGTGGGCAGGGTGAAACTCCATACGAAACCCTACGTGTTACACGATACTAGTACCCATGACCTCAAACCTCGCCGATCTCGCCTTGAACGTTCCTCTCCTAAAAGAACCAGCCCCGGAGAGTTCGAAGACTCGCCGGGGCCAGACCCCTTAACTTGACCTTGGAGACACGCTAACGCCTCCGCTGGTGCCGTAAACCCGACTGGGGTGAACGGGTGAAGGCGCGGGACGAATGGCCGTCAATCAGGGTTTAAGGAAGCCACGATCCCCCATCCAATCGGCCATCCGCTGCGGCCAGCCCCGCACCGCGGCGAAAGTCGACCGGTTGCCCATGTTGAAGGCATGCCGGCCCTGGGCAAAAAAGATGGCTTCCACCGAGACTTTGGCCGCCTTGAACTTTTCGAGGAGCTCCAGGGTGATCTTGTCGCAGCCATAATCGTCGTCGTTCGCACAAACAAGGAAGGCAGGCGGCGCGTCAGCCGGAATCCTGTCCGGCGTCTTGCCGCCGGGATAAACCATCATCTCAAAATTCGGGCGCCCATTCACCCGGTCGATCGGGTCGGGTGCGGCGGGATCGCCGTCGCCCTTGCCATAAGCCACCATCATGACCACCCCGCCGCCGGCGGAAAATCCAAGGATGCCGATCCGATGCGGATCGATGGCGAATTCGGCCGCCCGACTCCGCACTGTCCGAATCGCGCGATAGGCATCCTCACGAACATTCGCCATGTTGTAGGGCGACCCCGCCTCTTCCGGCAGGCGGTATTTCAGCACGAACACCGCCACGCCAAGCGGATTCAGGAAATCGGCCACCTGCTTTCCCTCGGCATCGAACACCAGTTCGCGAAATCCGCCGCCCGGGGCCACGACCACCGCACAGCCGTTGGCCTTTTCCTTCGGCGGCAGGAAAACCGTGAGCGATGGATTGTTGATATGCCGCACCCAGTAGTCCTTGGCCTGCTCCGGCTCGTCCTTCAGTTTCTCGAATCCCGGGGCTCCGTTCTCCCACAGGTGGATGACGCGCGGGATCGGCTGGGCGGACAAAGCGATCGGCCCAAGGCCGACGGCGAGCAGAAGTCTGAGGCGGGGTATCATGATGAAAGAGGCAATTTCGGGAGATCGCCAGGCAACGAATCGGATCTCGCTTCGGCCGCGGACCACCGGCCGCGGAATCGAACGGTCATTGCTGCGGCGTCGTCTCCATTCGCGCCAGGCGCCATTCTCCGTCGTAATCGAGGACCCACCAGGCCTCGAACCGTCCCTTCACGTGCACCGTATCGCCTTCCGGAATCGTCACGGTTTGGGCGTAGGTGCCGGTCTGCTGGGCCGATTTCCCTTCCACCACGGTCGAATCGGCGTGGTCGGTGTTCTCGATGACTTTGTAGCCGCTGAAGGATTTGAGGAAAACGCGGATCAATTCGCGGCCCTCCACCTCGGGTCGGCCCGGGTTGACGACCTTCCCGTTCGCAACGAAGAGGTCCGCCACGTCGTCGAAATCCATGCGCCGGACTCCGTCCTCGTATTTCGCCAGCTGGGCGAGGATCCGGCGTTCGGCCGACAATTCCGCCACTGGCGCGGCCTTGTTGTTCGTCGGCGCATTGCACGATCCCAAGACCAGCATCAGAGCCAGGCCAAAACCGGCCACGGCCGCGTGCATGAGATGGGAGCCCGACAATCGCATCACGACGAGCATTCCAACCGCCGACGGCCCCCTCGGCAAGAGCGGAGCACAGCGAAGTATTCCAAGACTCCCACACCCGCACTGTAGGGCCTCCGCTTGCGGAGGCCGCCCTCCGGCGTTCGGGACTGCCACGATGTCACCGGGACCGCAGCGCCCGGCCTGCGATCGCGATCCGAGGTGGTCGCCGATGTCCCATCGACGATTCCTCTGCGTCGGTGTGGAAATCGACGCCCATCATCTGTAGCCGGGTCCGAAGGGCCCGGTATCGAACCCTCAATACTGCTCCGCGGTCATTCGCCCCCGGCTACAACCGATCGCGGGATAAACCCGCTCCCACAGCACCCCCAAGGATCCGCCTGGCTCCGCACTGTAGGGCCTCCGCTTGCGGAGGCCGCCCTCCGGCGTTCGGGACTGCCACGATGTCACCGGGACCGCAGCGCCCGGCCTGCGATCGCGATCCGAGGTGGTCGCCGATGTCCCATCGACGATTCCTCTGCGTCGGCGTGGAAATCGACGCCCATCATCTGTAGCCGGGTCCGAAGGGCCCGGTATCGAGCCCTCAATACTGCTCCGGGGTCCACCTCACCCGGCTACAACCGATCGCGGGATAAACCCGCTCCCACAGCACCCCCAAGGATCCGCCTGGCTCCGCACTGTAGGGCCTCCGCTCGCGGAGGCCGCCCCACGCCACGCTTACGCCCCCCACCACCCACCCAAGCCCTCACTTTGCCTCCGGCGGCGATACCAAGGCCGCGATCCGAAAGAGACCCTCGCTCCGCTCCAGCGTCAGCATCGCACCCTTCCTCAAGCTCACCACGGGCACCGACACCCGTCCGCCGAGGAGCAGCGTCGCGAGCGCGCTCAGATGGGGTTCGTGGCCCACCACCGCCACCGGTTTCCGAATGGTCGCCAGGCGCCGGGCCACGATGCGGGGATCGTCCCCGGGCCGCAATCCCGCCATCTCACGAATCGTCCTCACTCGTGCGATTTTCGCCACGCGCTCGGCGGTCTGCACCGCGCGCACCAAGGGACTCCGCCAGATTTCCACTGGCACGAATCCGGCGCGCGCTTTCAAGTGCGGGGCCATGGCGCGGATCTGTTTCCGGCCATGGCGGCTCAAGACTCGCGCGTCGTCCGGCTCGCCGTCGACGGCATGCGCATGTCGGATCAGAAAAACATTCACCGGGCATCCTATGTCCGCACAACCGTCCGCGCAAGCGGCGGTGTTCCGTCGTCAGGCGACACGTTATGCCAATCGCCCTAAGCCGCACCGATGCAGTTGAAGCTGGTTTTGCCCTGGAATCGATGGGTCCATTGGTGGTCGCCGATTTCCACATCGGCGACTGAGGCGCCGGTATGGAAACCGACGCCCACCTACTGCATCGTTCCGGCTAAGGTCTTGGGCTTGGGCGCGAGAGCGCCGGTGGGGACGGACCGCCGGGCCGTCCGGCGAGCACGCCAACCGCGCGCCCGTCGCGAACTGGCATCACTGGACCCGGTCAAACGGGAGAAATGAAATCTCATCGCCCTCGCGGCCAGGCCGTCGTCAAAACCTGGAAGGACTACCTCCCGTTGATCGTTCTTCTGGTCGTCACTGCCGTAGCCGCCGTGGCCAAGAATGAAGCGTATGAAACCGGCATTCAATGGCGGACGTGGATGCAGGATTTCATGGGATACTTTTTTGTGACCTTCGCGACGCTCAAGCTTTTCGACCTCCCCGGATTCGTGGACGGCTTCCACATGTATGACCTGCTGGCCCGCGCAGTCCGGCCCTACGGATACATTTATCCATTCATCGAATTGGCGCTGGGGCTTGGATTCCTTTCGGAGCGGGATCCGTCGGTTATTTGCGCGACCACGGTCATTGTCATGGTTTTCGGCGCATTGGGTGTCATCAATGCGCTGCGGCGCGGACTCGACCTCCACTGCGCGTGCATGGGCAACATCCTGAAGGTCCCGCTCTCGGTCGTGGCCCTCGGCGAGGATCTCGGCATGGCCGCAATGGCGGCTGGCATGTGGCTGGCGCGGCCGACCTGAGCCCGGGGGCCGTCTCTTGACTCCTGCTTCGTGTCTCCTGCCTCCTGACTCTTGTCTTCTGGCTCCTCGGTTCTCGCTCCTGGCTTACCGCTTACAGCTTACAGCTTATCGCTTAAAGCTCTTCACTCCGCTCTCAGTGCGACCATCGGGTCGACGCGGGCCGCGCGGCGGGCCGGGAGCCAGCAGGCAACGAGGCCGACCAGCGCCAGCACGAACGCGACCGCAGCGAGCGCCACGGGATCCTGCGATCTGGTTTCGTAGAGGAGGGACTGGAGAAGACGCGTGAGCAGGAGGCTGCCGCCGATTCCGGCCGCAAGCCCGGCACCGACGATCACCATGCCATCGCGCAATACCATGTGGAGCACGGCGGCGGGCGTGGCGCCGAGGGCGAGCCGGATGCCCATGTCGCGGGTTTGCTGGATCACGCGATAGGTGATCATGGCATAGAGGCCGACGGCGGCGATAAGCAGGGCAATGACGGAGAAACCACTCACCAACGTCACGGCAAAGCGCGGCCGGGCGAGCATGGTGTCCACCATCTCGTGGATGAGGCGCAGTTGCGCGATGGGCAGGTCGTGGTCCAGTTCGGCGACCTTCTGCCGCACGGCGGCGGGCAGGCTGCGCGCGTCGCCCGTGAAACGCAGAACGACGAAGAGGGATTCGTTCGGCTGCTGGTAGTAGGGTTCATAGGATTGGGAGATCGACTCGTGGTCGATGCCCTGGGACTCGGATCTGACATCACGCACGATGCCGACGATCTCGCGCCAGTCCTCGTTGCCGTTGGTGATCTGAATGCGCTGCCCGATGGGATCCTCGCCGGGAAAGAAATTGCGGGCGAAGGTTTCGTTGATCAGCGCGACGCGAACGGAGCCCTCCCGGTCGTGCTCGGTGAAGCCGCGGCCGCGCAACACGGGGGTGCCGAAGGCGCGAAGGTAGTCCGGGGTGATGGCGTAGTAGTTGGTATTGGGGAGATCGCCGAGCGCGACCGGCGGGCGGCCCTGCACGATCAGACGCAGCACCGAATCGCGGACGAGCGGCATGCGGTGCGTGAGGCCGGCCGCCGTGACGCCGGGCAGGCCGGAGAGTTGCCGCAGCAACTCGCGCGCGAAGGCGCGCTGCTGCTCGGGCGTGCCGTATTTTTTATCCGACAGGGTGACATTGAACATGAGCGCCTGCTCGGCGCGGAATCCCTTGTCCGTTTCCACCAGGCGCGCGAAACTGCGGGCGAGCAGCGCGGTGCCGACGAGCAGCACGACGGCGGCGGCGACCTCGGTGGCGACGAGCAGGGACTGGAGCCGGAAGCGGGCCCCGCCGGCGGTGTTGCCGCGGCTGCCATCCTTGGTGACCCGCACCAGATCGACCTGCGTGGCGCGCCAGGCGGGCAGGAGCCCGAAGACCAGACCGGTGAGCAGGCTGAGACCGAGGGAGAAGCCGAGCACGGGAAGATTCAGCGAGATCAGGTGCGCCTGCGGGAGATTCACCGGGATCAGGCGGACGAGCGCGGCGAGCGAGCCGCCGGCCAGAGCGACGCCGAGTACTCCACCCGCCAGAGCGAGCACCAGGCTCTCAATGAGGAGCTGGCCGAGCAGTTGGGCGCGACTGGCGCCGAGCGCGCTGCGCACGGCGAATTCCTGCTGGCGCGCCGCTCCGCGGGCCAGGAGGAGACTGGCGACGTTCAGGCACGCGATCAGGAGCACGCAGGCCACCGTGCCAAGGAGCACATGCAGGACCCCGCTGACGTTCTGGTTGTAGGACTCGGCCAGGGAGATGAGGGTCGCTCCGCAACTTTTGTTCGAATCGGGATATTTTTGCCGGAGGGTCTCGTTGTAGGTCACGAGTTCCTGCAAGGCCTGGGCCTGCGACACCCCGCGGCGGAGGCGGCCGAAGACCTCGAGGAAATGCGAGCCGCGGTAATTGTCGGACTTTTCGTCGGCGGTAAGAGCCATCGGCACCCAGAGCTGGATCCCGCTGCCCTGTTGGAAGCCGGGCGGCATGACGCCGATGATTTCGTAAGAGTCGCCGTTGAGGAGGAAGGTGCGGCCGAGGACGGAATCCTGCCCACCGAAGAGAGACTGCCAGAGGGCGTAACTCAGAATCGTGACCCGGCGCCCGCCCTCCATGTCTTCCGCCGGGCTGAAGAGACGGCCGCGCAGAGGCGCGATGGCGAAGACCGTGAAATAGGAAACCGTGGCGCGCCTGGCGGCGAGCCGCTGGGGCTCTTGTCCCCCGGTGTAAGTCAGGGAAATCCTGCACGCGCCGCCCAGTGTCTGGAACGACTTCACGTTGGCCTTCCAGTCGAGGTAATTGGCCCCGGAGACCGGATAGGTCGGAAACTGCGGCAGGCGGGTTTCATTGAGCACCATGATGCGCTCAGGCTCGGGGAAGTCCGGCGGTGACAGCAGCAAGGCGTGCGCGACGGAAAAGATGGCGGTGTTGGCCCCGATGCCGACGGCGAGCGTCAGCACGGCGACGACGGTGAACCCGCGGGTTTTGCGCAAGGAACGGAAGGCGCAGCGGAGGTCGTGGAGCATGGGGGAGCTAAGCTCTAAGCTCTAAGCTGTAAGCTCTAAGCGGTAAGTTGTAAGCCGTAAGCGTCAGGCAGTCAGCCGTAAGTGGTAAGCCAGAAGCGATAGGCGGTAATCGGCACGCGATAAGCGGTGAGCGGTCGGTCGTAAGCTCAGGAATCGCCGCAAAAGGGCGCAAAGAGCACAAGGCCAGCCCAGTCATTTTAACCACAAATTGCGCGGATATCTCGGATCGGCTCCATGTCTCTGTGGTTCAATCCGATGGCCCACGGGACATGCCGGACCAGGAACGAGCGCGCGATCCCAAGGCAGGCATTTCTACTGTAGGAGCGGCTTTACGCCGCGATCGGAATGATCGAGGGAATCGCCGCCAAAAGGCGCAAAACCGGCCCAATAATTTCAACCATGGATTGCGCAGATATCTCGGATCGGCTCCGTGTCTCTGTGGTTCAACCCGACGGCCCACGGAACATACGGGACCAGGAGCGAGCGCGCGATCCCAAGGCAGGTCTTTCGACTGTAGGAGCGGCTTTACGCCGCGATCGGGATGATCGAGGGAATGGCCGTAAAAAGACGCAAGACAGGCCCAGTCATTCCAACCACGGATTGCACGGATAGCCGATGCGATTTCGGATCGATGGGACATCGATCCCTACCGGTTAATCTGCTCGCTCCTCGCTATTCGCTACCTAGATCGAGCGGCCCTGCATCGTTCCCAGGTGTTCTTTGTCCGCTTACCCGCTCCTGGCTCCCCGATGCTCGCTCCTTCCCTAAATGGTGGACGCTACTGGACTCGAACCAGTGACCCCCTGCGTGTGAAGCAGGTGCTCTAACCAACTGAGCTAAGCGTCCGGCGGAAGGAAAACGGTGAACAGCCGGAGCCGGTGAATCAATCCCGTTTTGGGGGCGGATATCCCAGTGCCCCAGGACGTTTTTTCGGCGCAGTTGGGTTCAGATTCGGCCGGGAGACCGGATGAATGCAGCCATTTTAAACCACAGAGACACGGAGAATACCGAGGCAAACAGCCGAGACAGGTCCGATCCTTTTTTACAGGAGGACACGGAGGTTCTGGCTCAGTTTACTCCGTGCCACCGTGGTTAATTTGTCAGCTTTGCGCCTTTTGCGCCCTTTTGCGGCCAATCGGAATTGACCACGGATTTCACGGATGGGCACGGATGGATCGTCAGGCGCTGCGTTCTTTGCGTTCTCTTGTGGCCAATCATCTGACTTTTGCGGCCTTCCGCGTGTTTTGTGGGCAATTCACTTACGGGTCGTGACGGGACGCCGGCCGGGAAACAGCTCGCGGCACAGCAGGCAGGCGGTCCCGTCGCAGCCGCGCGCGGTGCAGTGCTCGCGCCCGAAGAAAATCATGCGCAGGTGGAGTTGATTCCATTCGGACGATGGAAAAAGTTTCTTCAGATCGCGCTCGGTCTGCTCGACGCTCCGCCCGTTCGTGAGCTTCCAGCGCTGGGCGAGCCGGTGGATGTGCGTGTCGACGGGAAATGCCGGGACGCCGAATGCCTGGCTCATTACGACCGAGGCAGTCTTGTGCCCCACCCCGGGCAGCGCCTCGAGCTCCTCGAAGGTCCGCGGCACGTGCCCGCCGTGGCGCTCGACCAGCAGACGCGACAGCTCCTGAATCGCCTTCGCCTTCTGCGGCGACAATCCGACCGGCCGGATGATTTCGCGGATTTTCCCGACCGGCTGCACCGCCATCTTCGCGGGCGTGTCGGCCAGGGCCCACAGCTCCGGCGTGACGCGATTGACTCCCACGTCGGTCGACTGCGCCGACAAGACCACCGCCACGAGCAGCGTGTATGGATCCCGATGGTGCAGCGGGATGGGCGTCTGCGGATAGAGTTCCGCGAGGCGGCGTGAAATGATGATGGCGCGTTCGGAACGGGTCATTCGCGGCGGAAGAATTGCCGGCGAAGCATTCGAATAGAAGCCGGAAAGACGCGCCCGTGTTCCGTGGGCCAATCATTCCCGGATGACCGTGAGTTGCCCACGAAAGACACCAAAGACACGAATGATGAAAGGTTCCTGAACTCGACCATGACCGGTCCGGATTTGCCCACGGAACACACGGATCACACAGAAAATGAGAATTCCCTGAGCCCGATCACGGATTCGACGGCTCGGGACCAACCGGCTTCCGTGCATTCTGTGTGTTCCGTGGGCCAATCATTCTCGGATGACCGTGAGTTGCCCACGAAAGACACCAAAGACACGAATAATGAAAGGTTCCTGAACTCGACCATAACCGGTCCGGATTTGCCCACGAAAGACACCAAAGACACGAATAATGACAGGTTCCTGAACCCGAGCAGGACCGGTCCGGATTGCCCACGGAACACACGGAAAAATGGGCAATTCCGGGGTCCGATCACAAATTCGACGGTTCGGTCTCATCAATCTTCGGTGTGTTCTGTGTGTTCCGTGGGCAAACATTCCTGCACGCCTGCATTCGTGCATTTTCGTGGATTTCGTGGGCACTCCCCCGCCCCACCAACAAAAAGGCCTGCCCGAAGGCAGGCCTTGAGAGGCTTTCGAATGGCTTGGAGAATCCGGTTCAGAGCCCCGGATCGATCAGCAGGCCGTTGCCATTGATCGTCAGGCGATCGCATTTGATTTCGCCGCTCAGCACGCAGCCACCGTTGATCGTGATCGTGCCGGACGGATCGTCGACGTAACCGGACACCGACACGCTGCCGTTCAGGGTCAGGCTGCCCGATGCGATCTGGAAATCGAGCCACTCGGGGTGGCTTGAATTGCCGATCGAACCGTTCAGCGCCGTGCCGTTCGCGAGCTTGAGCATCACCGGGCCCACGATCGTGATCCGGCTGCTGCCGTTGAGCGTCAGGCCCTGGAGATTGTAGACCGCCGGAGTCGTGCCGCCAGCCACGCCGAACACGAGCGAGCTGCTGCCATTGACCGTGAACGATCCGTACGTGCCAGCCGGCACCGCGAGCGTGCCGTAATTGCCGTTGAGCGTCAGGTTGCGCATTGTCGTGAACGAACCCGGGCTCTGGCCGGCGGAATTCAGCGTGACGTCGCGCGTGCCGGTGGGAGCCGGCGGAGCCGACACAGCGGGCATGGCGATCGCATCGATCCGACGCACCAGGTGGCGCAGGGTCGAGCCGCCGTTCAACGTGATCGTGTAGTTCGTCGGCGTGGCCGCGCCGGTGCCGTCCACCGTGCCGCCAAAATTCGGATGGCCGTTCAGCTTCACCGCGGGCAGTCCCGGCATCAGGAGGTCGTCCGACACCGAAGCGCTGCCGTTGAGCGTCGTGGCTTCGGCCGACAACACCTGCAGCGAGCCATCGACCGCGCCATTCAGCGTCGGTGCATGGCGAACGACACCCGTGATCGTGATCACCTCGGTGCCGGAAGTCGTGCCAAAATAGTCCGGACTGTTGATCGTCGCGACGACGTTGTACGTGCCCGGCAGCGTCGGAGGCGTCGGGCTGCCGTTGTACGTCACCGTGACAGGCAGGCCCGAGGGCGATGTGATCACGTCGACCGGCTGCGGCGCGCCGTCATAGGGCACCACGAGGTCATCCAGCGATATCGAACCCGCCGCCGGATTGACCGTCAGCGTCACCGCGTTGCTGAACGCGGTGCCGGCGCTGTTGGAAACCACGACGTCGTACGAGCCCGCGTTCGCCGTCGTCACGTTCGAGATCGTCAGGCTGGCACCGGTCGCCCCAAGAATCGCCACCCCGTTGCGCCGCCACTGATAGCTTGGCGGCGGCGTTCCGGTTGCGGTGATCGTGAAGGTCACGCTGCCGCCGACCGTGACGGTCTGCGGCGCAAGCGTCGCCGTGATCGTCGGGGCGGAAACGAGCGTCACGCCGATCACGACGGGATCGTGGTCGGAATAGCGATAGGGCGTGCCGACGTTGATCGCCTGCTGCGCCGGGCTCTTGTTCTCGAGTTCGTAGTCGTAATAGGTCGGCTCGTCGGAGTTGGCGTGCCAGGTGGCGGCGCTCTGGACCTGCGCATTCAGCGACGGGGTCGCGAGCGCGTGGTCAAGATGGCCGAATTCGCCGTTGAACGAGTACGAATAGCCACCGGCACCTTCAAAACGCTCGGTCAGGCTGACGTAGCCGGCGTTCTCGATCGCGACGATCGGGTCTTCCTTCGCATAGGAATTCATGTCGCCGATGATCAGGAAATCCGGATCGCCGCTGCCCGTGGGATCGCCCGCGAGCCATGAGGTGAGCGCCGCGGATTCCTGCAGGCGCAGGGCGTTGTTGGTGCCCTGCCCGTCACCGGAATCCACGTTGCCGGCGCCCGCCGCCGCGCCGCCCTTGGCGCGGAAATGGTTGATGCACACCGTCAATTTCTCGCCCGTGGCGATCTCCTGGAAGGTCTCCGCCAGCGGATTGCGGGCGACGTCGTCGAAGGCGGGGTCATCGAGCATCGCCGCCGCGCCGACGGCCTGCACCGTTTGCGTGCGGTAGATCAAGGCCACGTGGATCTGGTCCGTGGTGACGTCGACCGCCGCCGCGTTGACGAACGCGTAGGTGTAGCCGGCGGGCGCGTTGGCGTTGAGGCTGGCGACGAGCTGCGCGATCGCGCTGTCGGGTCCGTAGCTGTCGGGATCACCATTCGTGACGCGGTCGTTCTCGATTTCCGTCAGGCCCATGATGTCCGGCGCGAGGTTCAGGATCGCCGCGGTAACCTTGACGAGCTGTCGCTGATAGTCGGCGGAGGTCGTCGCGCCGCGCGAGGTCGGGAACCCGCCGCCGGCACCGTCGCCGTTCATGAAGTTCTCGACATTGCCGATCGCCACGCGAAGTGAGCCGACGCTGGCCGGCGAGTTCTGGCGCGGATTCGCCTCGACGAAGGCCGGCGCGACCGTCGGCTCGAGCACATAGGCGCCGAACTTGTTGTCGAGGATGCCGGTGACACCATTGATGAGGCTGCCGGTGCGGCGGGTGGCGGTCGTCGGATCGGAACCGTTGAGATACGGCGTCGGGTCCGGATCCGTCACGCTCGATCCGTCGTCCAGGATCACCTGGTTCAGCAGATTCGCGGCCTCCTGCGCCTGCGCGGGCGCGCCGGGGGCGACGATGTTGGTCGGCGTGGACAGCCGCCCGTTGCTCAGCAGCAGTTCGCCGAATGCGCCGAGATCGTAGTTGTCGGTCACCGTGAGCGTCTGCGGGAAAGTCACGAGCATGCCTTCATATCGCTCTGCGTAGCCGGAGGCCGGGAATGGCAGCGTGATCGCAACCGGGGTTGGAAGGGGATTGCCGGAACTCACCTTGCTGAACGCCGTCAGGCTGCTCACCTCGGTTTCCGTGGTCGGCGCGGTGCCGTACTCGGTCACCGTGCCCGTGACCGCCACCAGGTCGCCGGGGGCAACCGCATTCGTGTTGTCGAAGACGTACATGCCCTCGGAAGTGGCCGGATCGGAATCCTGCTGGGCATCCGGAGTCTCGATGTAATAGCCGCCGATTCCGCCTGCCGCCTGGAAGCTGGCCACCACCACGCCACCGGTCGTAACGACATGCCCGGCGTACGGACTGGTCAGACCGCTGCCCTGCACAGTGTGAACCGCCAGTGGCGTGCTTGAGAAGGTCAGGAATGTGGCGGTGGCGTCGCCTTCGGG
>DASYDZ010000046.1:0-19013 GCA_036499305.1 Candidatus Didemnitutus sp. | reverse complement strand
ACCGGCTCCAGGCGATCAAGCCCGTCATCCAGGCGTTCATCAATGACCGGCCCAGCGATCGGATCGGGCTGGTCGTGTTTTCCGGCCGCGCCTACACGCTGGCTCCGCTGACGTTCGACCACGACTGGCTCGCCAAACAGGTCGAGCGCATTTCCGAGCGCATGATCCTGACAATGGAGGACGGGACCGCGATCGGCGACGGTCTGGGCATCGCCCTCACACGTCTCGACCAGGCCGGACGCGAGGAGGGCAATCACCGCAAGGGCGCGTTCGTGGTCCTGCTGACCGACGGGGCGAACAATCGCGGTGTCCTGACGCCCGAGCAGGCCAGCGCGATCGCGAAGGCACGCGGCATCCCGATCTACACGATCGGCGCCGGGCGCGACGGTCTGGTCGACATGCCCGTCTTCGATCAGGGCCGGAAGGTCGGATACCAGCGGCGGATGTCCGACCTCGACGAGGACGCGTTGCGGGCGATCGCCGACGGCACGGGCGGGAAATTTTTCCGCGCCGCGGATTCGGACACGATCGACAGCGCCTTTGCCGCCATCGACAAGGCCCAGAAGATCGAATTCCGCACCAAGACCTTCCTGCTCACCACGGAATTGTTCACCTGGTTTGCCCTGCCTGGCGCGATCCTGTTTTTTGTCGGCGCCCTGCTCGTCCTGCCCCCGAAACTGCCCCGCTGGCGCCGTTCCGCTCCCGCCGCGCCATGAGGTTCCACGCGCCCTATTTTCTCTGGCTGCTGCTGCCGCTGATCCTGCTGTTTTCGTGGGAGCTGGCGCGGCACACCACCATGGTGGCCCAGCGCTGGCCGAAGATCTCGCGTGCCTGGGCGGGGGCGTTCAATGTCTCCCTCGGCACGCGCCACACCACCGTCGAGACCCGTCCGCGCATCTGGCTCTGGGTCGGTCTCGTGCTCGGCGTGGTCGCGTTCGCCCGTCCGCAGTGGGGCGTGTCGGAGGAGCAGGTGTTCGACCAGGCCCGCGAGGTCCTGCTCGCGGTCGATCTGTCGAAGTCGATGCTGGCGCAGGATGTGAAACCGTCGCGTCTCGAACGCAGCAAGCTCCTGATCTCCTCGCTCCTCGACGGACTGCAGGGCGAGCGCGTCGGGCTCGTGCTGTTCTCCGGCACCGCCTTTCTCCAGAGCCCGCTGAGCTCGGACTACGAGATCCTGCGCGAGATGCTGCCGTCGCTGAACCCGGACTATCTGCCGGAAGGCGGGACGAATTATCAGGCGCTGCTCGACACCTCCATGCAGGCGTTCGGCACGTCGGCGGCCGACCGCTATCTGATCATCCTCAGCGACGGCGAGGCCACGGACGATGACTGGAAGCCCATGGTGGACGCCCTGAAAACGAAGGGCATTCGCGTCATTGGACTGGGCGTCGGCACGGCGCAGGGTTCATTCATCCCCGAACCCGATGGCAGCCTCGTGAAGGACGAGCGGGGCGCGGTGGTGCTGTCGCGCCTGGAAAGCGGCACGCTCCAGGAGCTCGCGCAGGTGACGGGCGGCGCGTATGCGGATGCGAGCGGATGGATCGACCTGCCGGGTTTGCTGCGCCAGACCGTCGACGCCGGCAAGAAGGGTGAGTTTTCCGACAAGAACACCTCACGGCTGGTCGAGCGCTTCCAGTGGTTCCTCGGGCCGGCCCTGCTTTTCCTGCTGGTCAGCTTCTGGGCGGAGTTTCCCATCCGCCCGCGCGAACGCGCCCTTCCGCTCGGCCGCTCCGCCGCGGTGCCTCCGCTCGTGTCCCGCGCGGCGGGTTGGTTGATCGCGATCGGAGTCGTGGCCGCCGCGTTCGCCGCCCGGCCGCTCCGGGCGGAGGACAACCCGAAGGAGACTTTTGCGGCCCCGCTCGCGGCCGCCGTGACCCGCCTGGCCGGACAGGATTCCATCGATGCGAAGGACTGCGCCGAACTCGCGCAAACAACCGTCACCTACGGCCAGCGGCTCCGGGAGGCGCAGCAAAGCGCGCCGGCCGGAGTGATTCGCGACGGTCTCGCCGCCGTGGACCGCGGCGAGCAGCTCGATGGGCATGCCGCGGACTGGCCCGCCCTGCGGCGCCAGCTCCAGGAGCTGCAGCAGAAACCGCCGGAGAAAAAGCAGGACCAGCAGAAAAAGGATCAACAGAACAAGAACGACCAGCAAAAGCAGCAGCAGCCAGGCCAGCAGAATCAGCCGCAAAAACAATCGTCCGACAATTCGCCGCCCAACCAGGACAAGAATCGCCACGAGAACAGCGACCAGGACCAGCAGCAGAAACCGCAGCCACGTCCGCAGAATTCCGGTGCCGAGTCGAAGAATCAAAAACCCTTCGGCGACATGAAGGGCAGCCAGACTCCCCCGCCCAATCTTTCGGGCACGCAGAAAGTCGGCGGACAGAAGGAAACGAAGCCGGACTATCAAATGAATCCCGAACTCGCGCTCCCGCTCCAGAAACTGGAGCAGGTCAAGGATCAGGACTCGCCGGCCGAGCTGCAGCAGTTGATGCGCGGCACGCCCGAACAACCCGTGAAGAAAGGCAAGGACTGGTGATGTCGCTGCGCCGCCTCCTCCTCGTCCTCGCCGCTCTCGTCGGATGCACCGCGCTGTGCGCGCAGGGCGTGCATTGGGACCAATCCTCGGCCGATGCCCTCTCGTTCAACCGGACGGGCCAGCTCACGCTCGTGTTCGAGAACTGCGAGCCCGACCTCCAGCAGCTCAAGCTGCCCGACGTGTCCGGCCTGACGTTTGGCCGGCCGTCCTCGAGCACGAATTCCTCGACGATGATCGTCAACGGGACGTTCAGCGAAAACCGCACCTACAACCTCGCCTATCCCGTGCGCCCGGCCAAACGCGGCGGCCTTGCGATCCCCGAGTTCACCGTGCAGACGGACAAGGGCGCCCAGACCGTCAAGGCGTTCACGCTGAATATCTCCGATGCCCCCACCGGGCGCGGCGGGCTTGCCCTCGAGGATATCACCACCACCACCCTTCAGACCCCGCGCGACACCTACTGGGCCGGCGAGGTCATTCCGTTCACATACACGTTCAGTGTCGTGAAGCGGTATTTCAATTCGCGGGCCAGCAAGATCAATTGGGATCCGGCCCCGCTCGTGGCCGAGGAGTGGAGCGAACCGCAGCTCTCGGAATCCCTCGTGCAGGGCGAGCGCCGCGCGGTTGTCACCCATACCACGCGCGCCTATTCGAAGCAGACGGGCACTTTTCAGCTCAAGCCCGCGAGCATGCTGGTCAACATGGTCGTGGGTTATGTCGGGTTCGGTTTCTTCACCCAGCAGCAGATTGAAACGCTGCAGGCGACAACCAAGCCGGTCGACGTGACGATCAAGCCGCTGCCGGCGGCCCCGACATCGTTCAGCGGCGCGGTGGGCAATTTCACGCTGACGTCAAAAGTCGTGCCGACCAAGCCCGACGTCGGCGAACCGGTAACCTGGACGCTGGAGCTCTCCGGCGTCGGCAACTGGCCCGACATCAGCGGCCTGCCGGAACGCGAGGTGTCCAAGGATTTTCAGGTGATCCAACCGAAGTCCAAGCGGACCATGAAGGACGGCGCGCTCTTCGAGGGAACGCTCAGCGAGGACGTCGTCCTGGTGCCGTCGCGAGCCGGCACCTACACGCTCGGTGCCGTCAAAATGGTTTATTTTGATTCGCAAAGCGGCGAATACCGCACGCTGACGACCGAGCCTGTCACGGTGACCGTCGGCGCGGCGGCCCCCAATGCCGGCAGCGCGCCCACCGGCCCGGTGCAGTTTTCGTTGAATCCAAATGCGAAAACGCCGGTCACGCCGAACACGGTCGCACCGGTGGCCCCGGATAATCTCCCGCGCGATGTCCTCCCGGGCGAAACCCGGGGCTGGGTGCCATTCACGACGCGCGGCGTTGTGGTCCTTTGCCTGGCCGCGGCCGTGGCTTGTCCGATTATTTTCTGGCTGGTGTTCGCCGCGCTGCGCAGCCGCGAGACGGATCCACGCCGGCACCGCCGTGAGGCCCTGGTGAATCTCTCGGGCATCATTGCCGCCCTCCGCAAAGACCCGCAGGCCGCCGGAACCTTGCTGCGCCAGTGGCAGGCGGAAACCGCCGCGCTTTGGGAAATTCCCCATGCCGCGCCGGGGGCTCCGCTCGTCCACGCCCTCATCGCCGCACGGTCCAAGGATGCCGCCGCTGGCTGGGCCTCCCTGTGGGGCGACTCCGACCGGACGCTGCATGGTCCGGGCGCACCGCTGGCCGCCGACTGGGTGGTGCGCGCCCAGGGCGCGCTGCAGGCGGCGCGCGTTCCGGACTGGTCGCCCGGCACACTATTCCTGGCGCGAAACCTGTTTCCCTTCCTCGTCACGTTGCTCCTCGTCCTGCCGGCGACGCTTGGTCGGGCCGACGACGGCGCCGATGCCTATGGTCGCGCCGATTTCCCCGCCGCGGAATCCACCTGGCGCAACCGGCTGCATCAAGCCCCCGCCGATTGGGCGGCCCGCCACAATCTCGGCCTTGCGCTCGCCCAGCAGGAACGCTGGGGCGAGGCCGCCGCCGAGTTCGCGGGAGCCTTCCTGCTCGCGCCGCGTCCGGATGCGACGCGCTGGGATCTTTCCCTCAGCCTGCAGAAATCCGGGATGGCGCCACCGGGGCTGGTCGAGCTGGGACGCGGCCACGGCCGCTTCGGGATTGCACGCTGGGCTTCGCCCGGCGAATGGCAGGTTGCGCTGGTCGCGGCCTCGCTGCTGATTTCGGCGGCTCTCGTGCTTCTGCTTTTCCGCGGTTACCGCCGCATCGGTCCGTGGGCGCGACCCGCGGCCCTGAGCACGATCCTCGTGGCGATCGTGGTGGCGGCCCTGGCGACCATCGCGCTCCGCGCCTATGGCGATCTCGCCAATCCCGCGGTCGCCATGGTGTGGAAGCCCACCGCCCTGCGCAGCATCCCCACCGAGGCGGAGAGCTCGCAAAAGATGTCTCCGCTCTCCGCCGGCTCGATCGCCATTGCCGATCGCAATTTTCTCGGCGGCTGGACCCATCTGCGCTTCGACGGCGGCCAGGCCGGTTGGGTTCGGTCCGAGGACGTGGTGTGCCTGTATCGCTGAGGTTGGGTGATCCGCTTTGCCGCGTGATTTGAGTCGATGGAGGGCGGGCCATCTGGCCCGCCACGGGTTCCCGCACTCTTGTTCGCATTGGGGCGGCCGGGGTCGGCCGCCCTCCAAGGATGCAACCGGCTCTATGCCGCGAATGATCGCGGGGTAAACCCGCTCCCACAATCGATCCAAGCCGGTCGGCCATCCGTCGCCGTCACCGCTGCTGATACCAGGGCCCGTCGGCCACGGCCGGACTCCAGTTCTCGATCAAGGAGAATATTTGCGGTTCACTGCTCGCCACCGCATACCGGCCGCGGATGCTCTCGGGCATGAATTTCCCGCGCACAATGCGTTCGAAGAGCGCGAGCAGCTCGTCGTAATAGCCGTCCTGGTTGAAAATCACGATCGGTTTGCCCAGCGCCTCGAGGTGCGCGAGCGTCAGGATTTCCATGATCTCCTCGAGGGTGCCCCAGCCGCCGGGAAGGGCCACGAAGGCATCGGCGCGCGTTTCCATGAGCATTTTTCTTTCGCGCATCGTGATCACGGAAATGAGCTCGTCGGCATCCGTGTAGGCCAGCTCCCGCATCTTCATGAACTGCGGAATGACCCCGACGACGCGGGCTCCTCCCTCCTTGGCGGCGCGCGCGACGGCTCCCATGAGGCCCGCCCGGCCGCCTCCGTAAACGAGCGACCAGCCGCGCTGACCGATGCCGCGCCCGACATTGCGGGCCGCCTCATAGTATTTCTCCTCGAGCCGGTCGCTCGACGAACAGTACACGCACAGCGACTTCATATCCGAATTGTCACCCATGACCCATCGGCGCGCGAATTTCAATGCCGCGCTTCGGTCCACGACGGTGATGCAATCACACCGTCGGCTCGCGTTGGAAATGCACCGGAGTCTGGCGCCCCCGGCTACAGCAATCGCTTCCCGTTGTCCCGATGTAGCCGGGTCCGCAGGGCCCGGTCGAACGTCGGACGCGAACCGCTACCCTCGAAATCGAAATGCACCGGGGTCTGGCGCCCCCGGCTACAGCAAATCGTTTCCCGCAGTCCCGATGAAGCCGGGTCCGCAGGGCCCGGTCCGGCCGCGCAGAAGGTCCGCCGCTCGGCGCTCGACCTCCCGCACCGGGGCGTTTCGATGGCGGACGTGACCGACGTCCCGCCCGCACCGCCCTATCGCGGCCGGCTTGCTCCTTCCCCCACCGGATGGATGCACCTTGGACACGCACGGACATTCTGGACCGCCCGGCAGCGCGCGCGGGAAGCCGGCGGCACACTGATATTGCGCAACGACGATCTGGACCTCGCGCGGGCCCGCCCTGAGTTCGTGGCCGCGATGCTCGAGGATCTGATGTGGTTCGGGCTGGACTGGACGGAGGGTCCCGATGTTGGCGGGCCTTATGCGCCGTATAACCAGTCGGAACGTCGCTACGCGTATGCGCGGGATTTCGACCGCCTGCGGGCTCTCGGGGCGATCTATCCATGCACGTGCTCCCGGCAGGACGTGCAGATGGCGGCCGGAGCGCCCCATGAAGGCACGTCCGAACCCGTTTATCCCGGGACTTGCCGGCCGGAAAACCTGCCCCCAAACGAAGTCACGCGCCGGACGTCGTGGCCGCGCGCCGGCGTCAACTGGCGCCTGCGCGTACCTGACACCGAAGCCTTGCGATTTGTCGACGCGCGGTGCGGACCACAGACCACGGTTTGCGGGCGCGACTTCGGCGATTTCCTCGTCTGGCGCAAGGATGACGTGCCCAGCTACCAACTCGCCTGCGCCAGTGACGACGCGGCCATGGGAATCACCGAAGTCGTGCGCGGCGAGGACCTGCTGCTCTCCACGTTCCGGCAACTACTGGTGTTCCGCGCGCTGGGCCAGCCACCGCCAGGATATTTCCATTGCGCGCTGGTGACGGACGAATCGGGCACGCGCCTGGCCAAACGCCATGATGCGCTGGCGCTGCGACAACTTCGCGCCGCGGGCCGCAAACCCGCGGAATTGCGCGCGGGGTGGAGCGCCGATTGAGGGCGCTTTGCCGATCGTCCCCCAGTAAATGCGAAGGTGGTCGCCGATGCCCCTATCGGCGATCAATGGCGTCGGTGTGGAAACCGACGCCCACTTGACGCAGCGTCGATATGTAGCCGGGTCCACAGGGCCCGGTCGAACGTTGGATGCGAACCGCTACTCTCGAAATCGAAATGAACCGGGGTCTGACGCCCCCGGCTACAGCAATCGTTTCCCGTTGTCCCGATGGAGCCGGCTCCACAGGGCCCGGCCGGTCAAGGCGCCCGGAAAACCCTGATTCCCCTCAGCGGTGAAGGCCGTTGCGCCAGGCGGGCGGCAGGATCGAACCCGGCCCAAGGGTGTTGGTGCGGAAATACAGCCAGAAGATCACCAGTCCCAAAACCACGAGGAAACCGACCTCACCGATCCGGCCGGCGGCGCTTTTCGAGGTCTGCCGCATTGATTGCACGATCCAGGTGATGCCCGGAGCCACAGCGAAGGCGACGACCGACGACCCGAACAGCACCATGCCCATGACGAAAAGGGTCCGCAGAATGCCGTCGCCGATCGTCTGGCCTTTATAGGAAACGACGGCGTTGCAAAGATTGAGGATCAGCAGGCAGCAAGGGAGCACATAATAGCGTTCGAGCGCGGCGGAAGTTTTCACGTGGGGCCAAGTGTCAGACGATGCACCGACCCGCAATCGGGAATCGCGTGCACCACGGCTTGATTTTGAGCCGCGCCGGGATTGACTGTTCGTTCGGTCCGAGCGGCATGGCCACGTACATCTACGAAACGATCCCCCCAACCCCCGGCCAGAAGCCTGAACGCTTCGAGGTGGTCCAGGGCATGGCGGAAGCCCCCCTCACCCGTCATCCCGCCTCGGGTCAGCCCGTGCGTCGCGTGATCACGGGCGGATTCGGGTTCATCGCCGCGGGATCCAAGGCCGAATCGGGCCCGGCGGCAGCCTCCTGCGCGCCGGGCTGCGCCTGCCATCGGGGATCATATGTTCCCGCCTCCTGACTCTTTCCCTCCATGGCCAAATCCATCACAACCTCCTATCTGCAGCCGGCGGCGACGCCTTCCGGCTCATTCAACTACAGCGCGCCGGACCTCACCAAATTTCCTCCGCGCAGTCCCCGCACCCGCCTCGGCGGTTTTGCCCACCTGCCCCGCCTGATCGACAAGGCGCGCGCTTTTGTCGCGGGCACCAACGGCGACTACCACTACGACTGTCCCGTCGACGCCCATTTCTGGGCCTTCACCGGCATCAAGCCCGCCGAATTCCTGAAACAGATAAAGGCGAACAAGGGTGATGGTGAACTCCTCACTTACGTGCTGGCCAAGGCCAAACCGCAGCGCTCCCCGGGCGAGATCGCGGCCTGGTCAGCCTGGTTCGAAAACCGCGCGCCCGGTGGCGTTGACGGTCGGGCATTCTTTACCGAAGTTCATAAAAAGAACGCGCCGCATCGCGACGACGTCGGAACCTGGTTCGAATGGCTCGACCTGGACGATTATGTGACCTTCGGCGGCAAGCCGTGAGGCCCACGTCAGCAGCCAGGAGTGAGTAGCGGGTGGTGAGGAGAATGAGCGCCGAAGGCGGGGTGGCATCCCCCACCCGGGATGACACTGGTTTCGCCGGGACCCTAAAACCCGGTCTTTGGCCGGCTACTCGCTTCCCGCTACTCACTCCTCGCTACTTCTCTCTTCACAGCTCCGTATACTTGTCCGAGCGCCCGCGCGCCTTCTCGACCGGATACTTCGCGGCGTTCTTGATGAGTTTGTCGGCGATGGCCGCGGCAAGATCGAGTTCGCAGATGTTGGCGAACTCCAGCGCGTAGATCACGACGTCGGCCAGTTCCTCCGCGATGGCGGTGCGTTTGGCCGGATTTCGAGTTGTCTCAATTGATGCCTTGGAATCAGCCCAGAGAAAATGCTCCATCAGTTCGCCAGCTTCGGCCGCCAGCGCCATGCTGAGGTTCTTGGGTGAATGGAACTGTTCCCAGTCCCGTTCGCGCGCAAAAGTCATTACTCGCGCCCGGAGCTCCGCCACGGTCGTTTTTGCATCTTGCATCGGCGTCATGGGTTTACTGTGCAACGAAACTGTATGGGAGCAAGAGTCGCGGGGCTGGATGGGTTGGCATGCTTCCAGCTTAATATTCGACTTGTCGGGCCGATGCTTTCGCACACGGTTCGTCTCAACTCATCCAATGGCCCGCGCCACTAAAGTTCATCGCCCGCTTTCCGGCACTTCGATTACGAAGGCCGGGCTGGGCCGTGACCTGCAGTCCATGCAGCAGTGTCAGCGCGCGTCCCATTGGGTTAACCAATCACCGACGCGGGCTGCCTGATCTGACCCGACCGGACCAACGGTCAAAGTCAAATCCAGGAGTCCCCGCCGGTTTCCAACCGACGAGAATAATCCGTCCATGAACACGATCATACCATCCCTCAGTTCCAATGCTGCTTCCTCTCCGGAGACCCGGTCGGCCATCCGCCAGCCGCACTTCGAGTGTTCGGATCTGCCGCAGGCGCTGAAAATCGTCGTCCTGATTCCGGGCGTCGACGCCCACGGGATCGAGATCGTGACCTCCGGGCCGGATCTGCTCGTCAACGCGTGCAGGAGTCATGTCCTGCGCGTGAACTGGCAGGCGCTGCACCTGGAAGGCGTGCAGCGCGACTACCAGCTCAAACTGCGGCTCGGCCACGGCTTCGATTTTTCCAGCCTGCGGGCCGACCTGCGCGACGGGGTCCTGACCGTAACTGTGCCGAAGCGGGCCACCGCCTGGGCGCCCGTTGCGTCCCGACAGCGCAGGGTCGCGTGAGGGCGGCGGCGGCATCCGGGGTCATAGCCGCATGCCGCCGCCCGCCCCGCGCGATTCCGACACCGTTCGCTGACCGTCGGCGGGACGTTTTCCAGATTTCTTCCCTCGGATTGCGGCTTCGCCCCTGGCGAGCGCGGTCCCGGAAGGTTGGGGTAGCAAAAACAGGGGCGGGCCGTCTAGGGGTAGGCGGCCCGCCTTTCCCCAACTGTCAAAGGCCCGTAAATCTACTCCCATTTGCCCACAATATTTTTGGAACATTTGCATGGAATCCGGGTTCTGGATATCATCGCAATCGTAAGTGCAGAACGTCTCCCCGCCGTGACCCATTTCCCCCGCCATTCTCGCACGCCGCGTTTCGCGCCCGTCCAGGCCGCGAGCCATGGGAATTCCACGCCGCCGCACGACGTTCTCTGGGGCCGCCCGCTGTTCAAGGCGCCGAGCCTCCCGAATCCGCGCATTGCCTTCGATCCGTTGCCGTTCTTCGCGCAACGCATCACGCAGCGCCCGGTGGGTTCCTGAGGCGCAGTCGCCTCGTCGGCGCACCTCATCGGGTTCGTCGTGGGAGCCCCTCCGCGAATTGGTTCGGCAGCCGTGTTGTAGGAGCGACTTTATGCCGCGATTGATTCCGCCGTCCGTGTGCCGTCGAGGGGCGCCTCTCGTGGGGCCTCTGCTCGCGGAGGCCGCGCCTCTTGTCCTTCGCGCTCCACCCGCTCCCACAGGTCGACCTCTCAATCCTCATCCGTCATCTCAAGCTTCGGGGTCTCTCATCGGCCCTCAACGGCCGGAGTCGACGTCAACTCTCCGGCACCAGCCAGAACGCCGAAGCTCCGGCGTCCGCGTCGACTCCCAGCCGCGACGCGACCGCCCGCGCCAGCCCGAGCAGATCCGCCTCGATCTTCCATGGCGGGTTCACAATCAGCAACCCGCAACCTTTCATGCGCAATTCCGACGATTCTCCTGCAATCCTTAACTCCACCACCAGCGTTGGCGGCGGTTTGAGCGCCAGGTAGTCACGTTGGAAGCGATCGGTTCGAGCCCTTTCCGTAACCGGATACCAGACGGCAAAAACCCCGCCCGGCAGGCGCCGCAGCCCTTCCCCGAGGGCACTCAGAATGTCCGGGAACTCGCCCGCACTCTCATAAGGCGGGTCGATCAACACGAGTGCCCGTTTTTCCGGCGGCGGCAAAAGCGCACGCACGGCCGTGTAGCCGTCCATCACCCGGGTGGAAACATTGGGCCTCAGGCTCAGCTCGACCGCCAGGGCATCGGCATCGTCCTCGCGCAACTCGCACAGAGCCAGCCGGTCGACCGGGCGAGCGAGCTCCGCGGCAATCCACGGAGATCCGGGATACCAGGCGGGACGTTCGTCGGGGCCGCCGCGGTTGCGGTTGAACCGGCGGATAATTTCGAGGAACGGCACGAGCGAACCCGCTTGCTCCGTCCATAGCTTTCCGATTCCAGCCGGCCATTCGGGTGCTCGTTCCCTCCCGTTGGCGAGCCGCATGGTTTCTTCCAATTCGTATGCTCCCCGTCCGGCGTGGGTATCCAGGTAAAGAAATCCCTTCTCCTTCCGCTGCATGCCGCTGATCAGCGCCACCAGCAACGCATGCTTGAACACATCGGCGGCATTCCCCGCATGATAATGATGGCGATAGTTCATCGCGCGTCAGGCCAGGCTGCATCGTTGCGCAGCGGCGAATGATCGCAAAGGATAACCGGGCGGCCCACGCATGGAATCTTCGGCGCCCTGACTCAACCGGACACCGGAATCTTGATCACGCTCTTCCGCACGAGCGCCGGCGCTCCGAAATGCAGGGTCGGCATGTGGCCGTCGCACGGAAAAAAGACCGCGGCGTCGCCTGCTTTGACAACCAGTTTCGAATCCGTGGCGCACTCGCCGTACTTGATGATTTCAGCCTCGGCATCGTAGGGTACTGAAACCGTCAGCCGGCTGATGTCCTCGACCGCGATGGTTTCCGTGCCGTCGAGGACGAGTTGCACGTCGATATTGCGGATGTGCGACTCGAAATAGGTCTCCGGCCGCGAGCGGGTCAGATAAGCCTGTTCGAGCACGTAGGTTCCGTGGCCGAGGTCGACCCGTTCCGAGGGTCCGATGGGTCGGGCACGCAGGCGGTTATTGGCGGGCGTGCCAGGGCGCAGAAGTTCCTCCGCATAACGGATGGCGGTGGCAAACCGCGCATCGCGGCCGAGATACTCGCGGACCATCGGAAAAGGGGCAAAAAAAGCCATGCGGGGAGGATTGCGGCGGTCCGCGCAGCGGCAAGGCGTAAGGAGAAGCACTCGGCTTGGTGGAACGCGTTGAAAGCGATTAAGAAGGTTCGCTGCCTTATGGATGGCGGGCCCGTGGGGTTTGAACTCCCCTCACCGCCGCAGATTCTCCGCACCGCGCACCAGATCCAGAAACTCTGCCCGCTCGGGAGAGGTTGCACTCTGGTCAGCCCAGGTAATCAATGTCGGACGAGCGATCGAGATGGTTGGATCGGTCCCCTGCAATCCGATGCCGAACGCTGCGACCGCCGCGATAAACTTCATGTCGGCGCTGGAATCGGCAAAACGGGTTTCCGCCGCCGGCAGGCTCCAGGCCGCGAGCGACTCGGAATCATCCCCGGACAGGCGGTAACGCAGTTCCAAGGTGAGCAACTCCGGAGCCGCATCGCGGTCCGGCACGGCCACCGGCGGCACGAGCTCGTAGAGCACGGTCACGGGCGCTCCGCCAAACATCGGTTCACCCGCCGAGCCGGCGACTCCGGCAGCCGGACGGTCACGGTTGAAACCGATCAGGCGCCAGGCGCCGACGCGCTTCGGGTTGAATGTCACCTGCACCCGCGCGTCATCCGCCACGTGCAGCCCCTCGGGTCCGGTCGCACGCAATCCCACTCGCACCAGCCGGTGCGCCGGATTCCAAGGCGCCGACGACTCCTCCAGCACGGAAACAAAAGCCTCGCCGGCCTTCGGCTCAGGCCACGAATACGAAAAGGCGTTGATCATCTCCGCCACCTGCACTGCGGCGCGCGGAGGTCGCCGGCCCGCCATCAGCGTGCGGCGAACGGCATCGTAGGATTCGCGGCCGACGTGGAGCGGAAACGTCGACGTCCCGGCATCCGCCACGGGGAAAAAGCTGTCTCTCGCGGCAAACTCGGCGCCCCCAAGCTGGATCGCACGGTTCGCGAGCAGTCCGCTCACCATGGGAGCGGCGGCCTTCTTGAACGTTGAGGGCCGATTCATCTCCGCGAGGACGTCCTTCGATTGAGCCTGAGGCAAAGCCGCGTGATCGCGGTCGTGGATCGCAAGCAACACCGCGAAACACGCGGCGGCCAGGCCGCTCACCACGAAATAAAGATAGGGGAATCGAAGCAGCCCCGGACGCCGGGACGCGACTGGTGAGGCCAGGATCTCCGCGGCGCGGATGCTGTCGGCCGGCACCGATTCCGATCCCAGCGCCGAACCCAGCGAGTTGGTCACGGCGCGGATCTCCTCAATCCAAGCCCTCGCCTCGGGCTGGGATTCGAGCGTCCGTTCAAGTTCCTTCTTCTCGTCGGGATCAAGTTCGTCGAGGGCGTAGGCCGTCAGGCGCGGGTCGTCGGGTGAAATTCGATTCGTGCTCATCATTCGGTCTGGTTGGCGCGGCGGGTCGTCAGTCGGGTTGGGTGGCCAGCTCGCGGCGCAGCCGGGTCACGGCGGTGTGAATCAGGAAGCCCACATTGCCCACCGACAACGAAGTGATGCGGCTGATTTCCTTGTAACTGAATCCATTCTGGAACTTGAGGCGGATAACCTCCTGCTGGTTGCGCGGCAGGCGATCGATCAGCGCCATGATCGCCGCACTGGTTTCGCGTCTCTCCATTCCCGAACCGGGCAACGGCTCCGGATTCGAGACCCGTTCGGCGGCGATCGGATCGAGCGGCGTCATCCGGGCGTCCTTGCGCAGAAAATCGAGCGTGCGATGCCTGCAAACCGTGAACAGCCACTCGACCAGGTGGTCCTCGACCTCCGCGCGAGGCTGCGCCATGAGGCGGATAAACGTGTCCTGCACCGCATCGCGTGCCCGATCCGCGTCCCCGTGCAGCAATCGCGCGGCATATCGCAGCAAGGCGCCCTGGTGCCGTTCAACGGCCACGGAGATGAAGGCATCCTTTTCATGGTTCTGGGAGTCGTTGGTCACGGCACCTGAAAGGAAGACGGGGCAGCCCGCAGCTTCTTAGATATCAGAAATGGAACCTGTTGCAATCCCGATGGTTGTCGTGGCTTTTTTCGCCCCGCAAGGCCGCCCTCGTCGAGATCGACCGCTTCGTCGATCGGCTGATCACAGCATCGGATTTGCCCACGAAATATGCGAATGGGTCCCGGGCGGTTCGCCGGTAGGGATCGACGTCCTCATCGATCCGATGATCAAGGCATCGGACTGGCCCGCGAAACACACCACTCGAACAGGGCCTGTCCCTGTTCGAGCATCTGGCCGGGATCGAGTCCCCGCCGATCCGCTGATAAAAAAACAGAATTGCCCACGAAAAACACGAATTCCGCGAAAAAGCCCGAATCTTTCGATCGATCCGATCACCACTTGGGATCTGCCCACGGAACACACGGAATTCAGGGAATACGGATGCCTGCAGGCATTCCCTGCGCATTTACGAATCCCCTGAACAGGGCCTGTCCCTGTTTGGGAGTCCGGACCAACAGGGTCTGTCCTTTTTATTGAGCCCCCGTGAAGCCGCATCTCTCCCGGCAGGGATCGATGTCCTCGCCGATCTCTCTGACAATCAATTGGAACGCCACAAAACACGGACAGGGCCGGCCCGGACAGGGTCTGTCCCTGTTCAAGCTGTCCCTGTTCAAGCTGCAGCGATTCAAGAAAAGCATGGCCGCAACGAGGCGCCAAACGCGTGGTCGGGCTCGTGCCTTTCAAATTGATTGTTCGTTGCTCCTAAACCCGAACGATGCAGCAGAAGATGGCTTTGCTCCAGGATAGACAGGTCCTTTGGTGGTCGCCGATTTCCACATCGGCGACAGAGGCGTCGGTATGGAAACCGACGCCCACCCACTGCTTCGTTCCGGCTAAGGCATCGACGTGAGGACGGCTGGCACAAGCGGGCGACCTATGGCGCGGAGCCGGCTCCCCTCATGAGGTTGCGAAGGCTCTTGCGGCTACAAATATGTGTATTCCGTGGGCGATGATCAGTTTCGCGAGATTTCGCGATTTTCGTGGGCTAATCCCTGAGGCTAGTCAGCGCCGCAGTTGGCGGGCCTGGTCGATGAGCGCGAGAAACTCCGACCGATAGCCGCCGGCATCGTCCCCGAGCGACTCCCGGCCCCAGGCGTCCACCTGATCCAGCGAAAGACCTCCCGCGCGAGGCGCATTTTCCAGCACCAGACCGAGGCCGGCCACCGCCGCCGCGAACCTGAAATCGCGACTGGCATCCCGAAACACGCCGGCCGAACGCACGAGGGGAAAGGACTGCTGGCGATACGCCGTCTCGTCTCCGCGACGATAATTCAGCCGAAGCGTCAGCAGCTCGCCAGCAGCGGCGCTCCCGGGAACCGGCTCGATCTCGAACAACGCCGTCAGCGATTGCCCCGGCAGAATCGCGGGCGTGGATCGGACAAAGTTTCGGTCCGCGGCCGACGCACCGGCAGGCGTTTCGTAACCGAGCAGGTAATATTGGAGCACGGTCGCCGGATTGAACACCACGCGGACACCAAGATCGCGGGCGACGGGATTGAGCAATCCGTTGAGCTGCCCGGCCAGAATCTGTTCGGCCTCGCGCTGGGTGTTGACATACCCGCTGCCGCCGCGACCGCGCAATGCGAGCGTTTCCAGGCGCGGATCGATCCGTCCGTTGCGGCCGAATCCGAAGATGCTCAGCCGGACCGGAGTCTTCGCCCAACGGTCGATAAATTCAGACAGGGCGGATTCGCTCGTCGGCCCGACGTTGAAGTCGCCGTCCGTGCACAAGATCACGAAATTTGGTCCGTCCTTCACGACGTGCGCCGCCGCCAGCTCGTAGGCCAGCTCCAACCCCGCCCCGCCGTTGGTCATGCCACCCGCCTCGAGACGATCGAGCACGGTCCGGATCTTGCGCGACTCCGCGACCGGTGTCGGCGGAAGCGAAAGCCTGGACTCGCCCGCGTAGGTCACGATTCCCACGCGATCATCCGGACGAAGGCGGCCAAGCAGCAATCGCGCCGCCTCCTTCACCAATGGAAGCCGGTTTGGTGCCGCCATCGAGCCCGACGTGTCGATCAACAATACCACATTGGCCGATGGCCGGACCGGCGGCGGCAGGTCCCGGGCCTTGATCGCCACCCGCGCCAGAAGGTGATCGTGCGCCCACGGCGCGGCGGATACCTCGAGCGCCGCGCCAAAATCGTTCGGCACTTCCGGCGGCGCATAAGCGTAGGGAAAATAGTTCAACATCTGCTCAATCCGCACCGCGTCACGCGCGGGGGCGACGCCGAGAGCGAGCGCGCGTTTCAAATCCAGGACGCCGCGGGCATCGACATCCCCCGGCAACTCCGCTTCCGGCAGTTGCGGACGGGCTGTCTTGTCCTTGGCCGCATGGTCATCGCCAACGACGGGAGCAGCCTTCGACGCCGGAGAATGACTTGTCGCGGACGTAGCTTCCGGCGGCGCGTTCGCCGGAGCGTGCGATTGCGTTTCCGTTGACTCCTCGGGCTCAACCCGCGACTCGTCGTCACGGCTGACGTTTCCGTTTTCTCCCGATGCCACGGCCGGACGCGTCTCGGCGGACACCGCGCCGAAAGCTCCCCGCGCCGTTGCCGACGGGCCGGTGGATAGTGGTTCGGAATCGTCCGCATCTCCGGTTGGCCCCGACTCCGCTTCGGCCGATGCCGGTGTTGCGGTCGTGGCCGCCGGGGTTTCCGGCAAAATTGCCCCGGCTTTGACCGTCGAGCTTCGCGAGGGTCCGGGATGGATCGCGCTCTTCATCGGGGAGTGATCGGGAGCGGTTCCGCTTCCCTCACCTGCGCCGTGCGACTGCCCTTCGGGCGCGTTCGCGGAGTTTTCGGGCCATGGCGCCGCCTTCATTCGGAAGTCCACGTCGCTTTGCGCGGACGCAGTTTCATCCGAACCGGTCCGGAACGCAAAAAACATGGCAACACCAATCGCAATGATAATACCCACCAGGATCAGCACACGCGGGAATTGAAACCACACCGCAACTCCGTTTCGGGAATTCCGCTTTTTCCGTCGTCCGGCCGGTCGTGAGATACCCGCGGCATCGTTCGACAGAGCACGACCGATCACGTCGCCCGCGGCGCGCAGGGCGTCGATTCTCAGGCTCGCTGCCTTTCGATCGATCAGCGAAGCCTCAAAGCCCCGACGCTCACGGTCTTCCAGTTCGCCCAGGGCAAAGAGGGTCAGACGGGGATCGCTGGCGCTTTCGAGATGCGGGTCCGGCGCATCCGTTGGCGGACGCTGCGACCGGAAATCGCGGGCGAGCCGGATGAAGGCGTTGTGAATGAGCGTGCCGGCACTCGGAGTTGCGAGATCCGTGATGAACGCGATGTCCTTCACGCCAAATCCATCCTGGAAATGAAGCCGCAGCGCCTCCTGCTGTTTCGGGGTCAGGCGCTCGAAGAGTCGCCGCATGGTTGTCACGGGATCCTCCATCTCGGCGCCGTCGTCGGCCGGCGTCGCGCCGTTGCCCTCGGGCTCGCGCCGATCGGCCCCCGCATCGCGCGGAGCGAGGCGCACTGCCCGGCGCCGGCACTCGCCGTACAGCCATTCCGGCAGAATATCCTCGACCTCATCCACGGGCTGGCCCTCCAGGTGAGCGAACGTTGCTGCCACCACTTCCCGGCCCCGCACCGCATCGCCGCGCATGAGCTGGGTTGCGTAACGCAGCAGGCCGGCCTGATGGTGTTCGACCGCGGTCGGGACCAGGCTGCGCTTTTCGGCGGTCGCGGGCTCGTTTTTCACAGCAGCAAACCTTCGCATCGGCACGAATCGGCCCCAACTTGAATGCTTCCGCGCCACCCCGGCCTTGCCGGCACCCGATTTCCGGTTTCCATGCCGGGATGTCCCGCCCCTGCCTCGGCCTGCTCGCGATCGCCCTGGTCTTGTCCGGCTGCGCCCGGCGCGAAACGCCCGTCGAGGAGGGCAATCGCGCGCAGTCTCTGCTGATCGGCAATGGCGCCGAGCCACAGGACCTCGACCCGCAGGTGGTGACGGTTCTTTCAGACCAGAACATCATGATGGCCCTTTTCGAGGGGTTGACCGCGCTCGATGAAAAATCGACCGAACCCGTCCCCGCCGCCGCCGAGAAATGGGAGCAGTCGCCCGATGGCCTGACCTGGACGTTTCATCTGCGCGCCGGCCTGAAATGGTCGAACGGCGAGGCGTTGACCGCGGCCGATTTCCTCGCTTCGTGGCATCGGGCGCTCGATCCGAAGCTTGCCGCCGAGAATGGCTGGTATTTTTACGCCGTGCGCAACGCGGAGGCATTCAATTCCGGCAAGGAGTCCGACTTCTCCCGGGTCGGTTTCGCGGCGCCCGATGACCGCACCCTCGTCATCACGCTCGATCACCCGACGCCCTATCTGCCCGCGCTGGTTTCGCTGCCGGCATGGTTTCCCATCAACCCGCGCGTCGTCGCGAAATTCGGAGGGATGCACACCCGCGGCACCGCGTGGACCCGCGCCGGCAACCATGTCGGCAATGGCCCGTTCATGCTGTCCGAATGGACACCGAATTCCCGGATCGTCACGGTCAGGAATCCGAATCACTGGGAGGCGGCCCGGACCAGGCTCGAGCGCCTCACCTTCCTTCCGCTCGAGAATCCGGGATCGGAGGAGCGCAGTTTTCGGTCGGGTCAGTTGCACGTCACCTTTTTTCTGCCGCTCGACAAGATCGCGGCCTGGCGCGAGCATGATCCCGCGCAACTCCGCCTGGATCCGCAGGCCCAGATCAATTTTCTCCGCCTGAACGTCACGCGGGTTCCGCTTTCGGACCAGCGCGTCCGCCGTGCCCTGTCCCTTGCCATCGACCGCGAGACGCTGGTGCGGACGGTCCTGCAGGGCAGTCGACTCGCCGCGGGATCGATCACCCCGCCCGGCACGGGAGGTTACACGGCGAAGGCGAC
>DASYDZ010000045.1:0-14122 GCA_036499305.1 Candidatus Didemnitutus sp. | reverse complement strand
CGGAAGGGCAACGTCGTGGTCCCGTCGAAACTGGACAAGGACGTCGAGGCCATCCAGGACTTCTACGGTCGCGACGGCTACCTCGAGACCCGCGTGCGCCTCGTGCGCAAGCCCAACCTCGAGACCGGCAACATCGACCTCGAATACCAGGTCACCGAGAGTGAGAAGTTCCTCGTCGAGTCGATCAACATCGAGGGCAACTCGAAGACCAAGAGCATCGTCATCCTGCGTGAGCTCGTGCTCGGCCCCGGCGATGTGTTCAGCAGCGTGCTGATGAAGATCAGCAAACTCCGCCTCGAGAACACGCGGTTCTTCGAGGACCCGGTGAACGTCACGGACGAATCGACCAACATCCCCGGCCGCCGCAACCTGAAGATCGCGGTCGAGGAGGCCCGCACGGGCAACCTGACCTTTGGCGCGGGCTACAGCTCCCTCGAGCGCGCCACCGTCTTCGCCGAACTGACGCAGTCGAACTTCGATGTCTTCAATCGCAAATCGTTCTGGCAGGGCGCCGGCGAGAAATTCAAGCTGCGCGTCCAGATCGGCGACCTTTCGAACGAGATCGTGCTGTCCTTCGAGGAGCCGTGGTTCCTCGAACGCGAGCTCGCGCTCGGCTTCCAGCTCTTCCGGGAACTGTCCGACTACAACAGCGCGGACTACCAGGAAGTGCGCATCGGCGGCACGGTTTACGCCCGCAAGCGACTCTTCGGCATCATCGAGGGCACGCTCAGCTACACGTACGAGACGGTCGACATCACCGACGTCAACCCGAGCTCGGACCCCGTGATTCTCGCCCTGGCCGGCTACACCAAGATCTCGACGGTGGGCCTGACCCTCGTCGAGGATACCCGCAACAAGATCATCAACACCAGTCGCGGCAGCCGCCTCTCGCTCGACACCGAACTCGCGGGCGGCCCGTTCTTCGGGGACGTCAATTATTACAAGCTCGATTTCCACGCCTCGACGTTCCTCCCGCTCTTCAAGGCGCAGAATCAGGTGCTGTCGCTCATCGGCCGCGCCGGCATGATCGAGAGCTTCGGCAAGAGTGACGAACTGCAGACCAACCCGCTGACCGGCATCACGGAGGCGCCCGGCGTTCCGTTTTTCGACCGCTACTTCCTCGGCGGTCCGGACGATCTCCGCGGCTTTGAATACCGCGACGTGGGCCCGAAGGACGTGAACGGCGAGCCGCTGGGCGGCAAGTCCTACGCGTTCTTCAACGCCGAATACACGATGGACATCGTCAAACCCATCCGCTTCGCGATCTTTTACGATATCGGCTACGTCAATGCCAGCGCCCTCGACTTCAACCCCCGGAACTACAACGACGACTTCGGTTTTGGTATTCGCTTGATGGTGGCGGGCGCGCCGCTCAGCCTTGACTACGGCATTCCCCTCACGGGCGATCACTTCAACCGCAAAGGCAACCAGTTCAATTTCTCGTTCGGCACGCGCTTCTGACCGGGCGCCGCGACTTAAATCCATGAATAAACTACTCCGTATTCTCGCAACCTTGACCGCGATGGGAGGCCTCGCCGCCGCCCTGCCGGCCCAGCCGGCGCCCAAGGTGCTCGTGATCGACATGACCAAGGCGCTCGACAGCTACTACAAGTGGCAGGACGGCAAGGCCAAGGTGACCGAGGTCAGCCAGAAGGCCCAGGACCAGCTCGACGAGAAAAAGAAGGAAATGCAGGCGCTCGCCGACCAGTACAAGGACCTGATGGAGCAGTCCAAGAATACGGTGCTCAAGGCCGAGGTCCGGGCGCAGGCGGAAAACGACGCCCAGAAGAAGCTCGGTGAGCTCCAGCAGCGCCAGCAGGATGCCGAGTCCTTCGCGCAGAGCACCCGGCAGCAGCTCCAGCAGCGCCTCAACAACTATCGCGAGCTCCTGATGGATGACATCAAGAATGCGGTGGCGGCCATCGCGCGCTCCCGCGGCGCCACCCTCGTGTTCGACAAGGGCGGCCCGACCTTGATCGGCACCCCGGCGGTCGTGTTTTCCGACGCCGAATACGATGTCACCGACGAAGTGCTCAAGGAATTGAACAAGGATCGTCCGCCCGCGCCCCCGGCTGCGGCCGCGGCGAGTCCGGCGGCACCCGCCTCCACCGCTCCGACGACATTCTCGGTGCCCAACGTGACCCCGGCCCAGAAGAAGCCCTGAACGGAAACATGCCGTTGCGGGATTCCACCCTCCGGCGGTCGAGCTTCCGGCCAAATCTGAAACGTTTCGGCTAAGAAAACTTGCCAAGCCCTGTTCTCCGGAACAGGGCTTTTTTGTCGCCATGCCGGTCGCTTACAGCCCCGACGAGATCGCTGCCCTGGTCGCTCCGAAACGCATTGCGGGACGGACGACCGAGACCGTGCGCGACATTGCCTCGCTTTCCACGGCGCAACCCGGAGATTTGTCGTTCCTCGGCAATCCGAAGTACAAGGCCGAGGTTGCGACCACCCGCGCCTCGGTCGTGCTTCTGCCGCCGGATTACGCGGGCGAACCGTCGGCCGGACAATTGTTCCTGTACGTTGACAGCCCTTCGCTGGCGCTGGCGAAAATCTGCTCGCGCATCGAGCAGTCGCTCTGGCCGAAACCGGCCCCCGGGGTGCATCCTTCCGCGGTGATCGGCCCTGGCGCGCAGGTGGATCCCGCCGCCTCCGTGGGACCGCTCTGCGTGATCGAGGAAGGTGCGACCGTGGGACCGCACACAATCATCCAGGGATCGGTCTTTGTCGGGCGCAATGCCGTCATTGGAAGCCATTGCTGGATCATGCCCGGGTGCGTGATCGGCGCGCTGTGCCGGATCGGCGAACGGGTGCGCCTGCAGCCGGGCGTCGTCATCGGGGCGGACGGATTTGGCTATGAGTTTGTTCGGGGCCGCCACGAAAAGGTTCCGCAGGTCGGCATCGTGATCGTCGAGGACGACGTTGAGATCGGCGCGAATTCGACCGTCGACCGGGCCCGCTTCAGCCGCACCGTGCTCGGCGAGGGCACCAAGGTCGACAACCTGGTGCAAATCGGGCACAACGTCATCATCGGCAAGCATTGCATCCTGTGCGGCCAGGTGGGCATTTCGGGCAGCACGACGATCGAGGACTACGTCGTTCTCGCCGGCCAGGTCGGCGTCGGCGGCCACATCACCATCGGCAAGGGCACGAAGGCCGCCGGCCAGGCCGGCATCGGGGCGGACGTTCCGGCCAACAGCCACCTGATCGGCACTCCGGCCGTATCCTACATGCTCGACCGCCGGCTGCACATTTTGAATCAGCGCCTGCCGGATCTGTTCCGCCGCGTCGAATTTCTTGAGCAGAAAATCGAAAAGGCTTCCGCCGCCGGTTAAATCCACTTAGCTCGGCGGCCATGAGGGACACGCGGCTCAAGATTTTCACCGGATCCTCCAACCGCGCCCTGGCGGAAGAGATTTGCGTCTCGATGGGCGTGCCCCTCGGCGACGCGACCGTCACGTGTTTTCCGGACGGCGAGTCGTTCGTGAAGATCAACGAGAACATCCGCGGCGCGGATGTGTACATCATCCAGTCGACCTGCCCGCCGACCAACCATCACCTGATGGAGCTGCTGATCATGATCGACGCCGCCAAGCGCGCGTCGGCCTCGCGGATCAGCGCCGTGATGCCATTTTATGGATACGCCCGGCAGGACCGCAAGGACCAGCCACGCGTGCCGATCACGGCCAAGCTCGTCGCGAACCTGCTCGTCGCCGCCGGCGCCAACCGCGTCCTCGCGATGGACCTGCACAGCCAGCAGATCCAGGGCTTCTTCGACATCCCGGTCGATCATCTCTTCGCCTCCCCGGTGTTTTTCCAGTACCTGGCCACCAAGCGAAGCAACCGCCTCACGGTTTTTTCGCCCGACGTCGGCGGCATGAAGATGGCCGCGGCCTATGCCGAGGTGCTCGGCGCCGGGCTCGGCCTGGTCGCCAAGAAACGCGTCAACGCCACCACGGTCGAGGCGACCAACGTGGTCGGCGATGTCGAAGGCTGCGATGTCCTGCTGGTCGACGACATCACCGAGACCGCCGGCACGCTTACCGCCGCGGCGCGGATCCTGCGCGATCACGGCGCGGTCAGCATTCGCGCCGCCGTCAGCCATTGCGTGCTCAACGAGGTCGCCTACGAGCGCCTGCGCACCGGCGTGCTCGACGAGCTGATCACCACCAACTCCGTGCCGATCGACACGCGCGGCCTGCCGATCACGGTCCTGAGCATTGCGCCGCTGCTGGGCGAGGCGATCCTTCGCATCAACAGCAACGAGAGCGTCACCAGCCTGTTTCGCATCAAGGGATTCTGACGGGGTTGCGGAACCGCCCCGGTTGGGCCATGGTCCCAGCCGCACCTTCACCATGAAATTTCCCTGGTTGCTGCTTTCCGTGTCGCTGGGAGCGACCGCCCTGTTCGCCGCGGATGCGAAAAAAGCCGACAAACCGGCGCTGAAGAAGCCCGATGTCAGGCTCGATCTTACGCCGGTGGGCGACGGCAAGGGGCCGGCGCTCACGAGCTATGCCGACGTGCTCGACAACATCCGCCCGGCCGTCGTTTCGGTTTATTCGTCCAAGACCGTTCGCCAGGAGGTGCCGCCGTTGCTGCGCCGGCTCTACGGTCCCGGCGTCGAGGGCCCCGAGGAGCGCCTCGACGGGCTGGGCTCGGGCGTGATCGTCTCGTCGGACGGCTATATCCTGACCAACAACCACGTCGTGGCCGATGCCGACGAGTTGAAGGTGAAGCTGAACGACGAACGCGAACTGGTGGCGCGACTGGTCGGCACCGATCCGAAAACCGACATCGCGGTCATCAAGATCGACACCGACTCCCTGCCGGCGGCGACTCTGGCCGACAGCGACAAGATGCGCATCGGCGACATCGTCTTCGCGATCGGCAATCCGCTCGGGGTCGGCCAGACGGTGACGATGGGGATCATTTCCGCCACGGGCCGCCATGTCGGCATCCTCGACGACGCGGGCTACGAGGACTTCATCCAGACCGACGCCGCGATCAATCTCGGCAATTCCGGCGGCGCCCTCATCGACGCCAAGGGACGCCTGATCGGCATCAACTCCGCGATCATTTCCAACAACCAGGGCAGCATCGGCATCGGCTTCGCGATCCCGGTCAATCTCGCCCGCAGCATCATGAACAGCCTGATCGAGACCGGCACGGTCGCCCGCGGCTATCTCGGCGTCGCCACCGATCCGCTCACGCCCGACCTGGCGGAATCCTTCGGCCTGCCCAAGGAAACCAAGGGCGTCGTGATCAGCGATGTGCCCGCCAACGGACCCGCGCTGAAGGCGGGACTGAAACGCGAGGACATCATCACCGCCGTGAATGCCAAGCCGGTCACCTCGCGCGACGATCTGCGGCTGATGATCGCCGAGACCCCGCCGGGGTCGAAGATCACCGTCAAATTCCTGCGCGACGGCAAACCGCAGTCGCTCGACGTCATGGTCGACCGCCTGCAGGATGATTCGATCGAGGGCGAACTGTTGACCGGGATGAAGGTTGCGCCGCTGAACGACGATAGCCGGCGCGACAACAAGGTCGACGACAGCGTTGACGGCTTGATCGTCACGGACATGTCCAGCCGATCGCCGTTTGCGGATATTTTCCCGGTCGGCGCAGTCATCGTGCAGATCAATCGCACGCCGGTGACGGATCTCGCCTCGGCGAAGCGCGCGCTGCATGACGGCCGCAACATGGCGCTGATCAACTATCGCGGCGCCAATCGCTTCGTCGTCTTCCGCGTGCACTGATTCGCACCTGGTGGCCGAAGGGATTCAGCGGGAGCACGCCGGTTTCCACGTTGGCGCATGAGCAGGAGGGCGTCGGTTTCCATACCGACGCAGGGATCGCCGATGGAGACATCGGCGACCACCACGGAACGCAATCGCCGGGCCGCGCCCGGCGGACGCGGTCGCGCCTCTCAGCGGACTCATGCCATTGAACACTCGATTGGTTCGGTGAAGCTGCGAATCAAATGGTGGAGCGGGTTGTCCCCAACGCGCTTCGGTTCGCGAACGTGTTGAGACAACACGTTCCGCCCCCAACCGCATGAGTCCGGCTCAGCTTCCCGGCTTCGAGGCGGGCAGGGCGCTGAGCTCCGGCGGCAACTGGTCGGCGGCGTAGGTCGGAAAACTCATTTCGAGCAGTGACAACGTCGGGACGGAGAAGCGCGCCTGTCCCTGGCTGCGATCGACGAGCACGGCCACGGCGACCGCCGTGCCTCCGGTTTTCCGGATGATGTCGAGGCATTCCTGGACCCGGCCCCCGCGCGTGATGACATCCTCGACCACGAGGATGCGTTCGCCGGGCGCGACGGTGAATCCGCGGCGCATCACGAGGACGTTGTTTTCCTTCTCGGCGAAGATGAAGCGGCACTTCGCCTGGCGGGCCACTTCCTGGCCGATGACCAGTCCGCCCATGGCGGGTGCGAGCACGGTCGAGAAACCGAGACCGACGAGGCGCGCGCTGAGCAGGGTGCCGAGCCGCTCGACCTCCGGCATGTGCTGGCACACCTGCGCGCATTGGAAGAAATGGCCGCTGTGCAGGCCCGAGCGCAGCACGAAATGGCCGCGGAGGAGCGCCTTGGTCCGGGTGAAGATATCGATCACTTCCTGTTCGACGGCGGTCATGGCGCGAAGCTGGTTCATTCGCCGGCGAAATGGAATTCCTTTTCGAACGTTCGGAGGAATCGACGGCGGCATTTTGGTGGCGGCGGGCAGGTTTTTATGACATCAACCTGACCGGGATGAATGCGACCATGCCAGCGTTGGAGGACGAATTGGGGGATGTGATCGAGAAGGCGGCGCGCCATGCCCGGATGAGCTACGAAGAGGTTGCGGCGGCGGCGCAGGTGGAGGTGGGCCGCATTCAGGACGCGGTGGATTACCGGTCCGAGCTGACGACCCCCGAGCTGATCCGGCTCGCACGCGTGCTGAAGCTCAATGAGGTCGGCCTTGGAGCCCTGGCGCAGGGAGCCTATCCGAGACCGGAATTTGGCGGGCTGCCGTTCTCCCTTTTTCCGGTTCCCATGCCCCATGGCGTCGGCGTGACCAACGCATATCTGGTGAGCGCGGGTGGCAACGCCGCGCTGCTGTTCGACACCGGGGCAAGCCACGGCGAACTCCATCGAGCCTGGCCGACGCAGGTGGACCAGATCGAGAGTGTGTTCGTGACGCACTACGAACCGGAGCACATCGGCGGCCTCGATCGCGTCCTCGCGGAGACGGGACTGCCGCATTTTTATGGGCCCGCCAACGGCCGCTGGGTCACGTGCACCGGGCTTGGCGAGGGCGAAGCGGTGGAGTTCATGGGCCTGCGCGTGACCGCGCACAGCACCCCCGGCCACGCGCCGGAACACAACTGCTACACGGTCGGAGTGGCTGGCGCGGAGCGTCCCGCGGTCCTCATTTCGGGCGACCTGATTTTTGCCGGCTCGCTGGGCGGCGGTTATTTCTGCTGCCAGCGGCAGCTCAAGCACGCCCGGCGCATCCTTGAGCTGCTCGACGACGACGTTGTGATTGCGCCGGGCCACGGACCGCTGACGACGGTCGGGCTCGAACGGCGGTTCAACCCATTCCTGGTGTGATGCCTGCGGCGAGGTGGGACGCGCGACTGCCGGGCGCGCCGCGACGATGCCAGGTGGAACCGGACCTCCGGGCCGGTTTAAACGCGTCCTGAAGCCGCACTCCATTCCTCTCGCCGGCAAGCAGGCTCCTACATCGGCGACGATATTCTTGAAACCTGCTACCGTGACGCCCCATCCGGGTCGGTCCAGTTTCCGCCGACCGATTTGAACAGGACGACCTGCGCATTGAGCCGGCGGGCGCGGAGCTGCGCCGCCGTGCGCTCGGCGTTGAGCAGGGTGGTCTGCGCGGTCACGACATCGAGATAGCTTACGATTCCCTGTTTGTATTGGTTGAGGACGATCGCGGCGGACTCGCGCGCGGCGGCCACGGACTCATCCTCCACCTTCGCCTCATCGGCGAGCAGGCGGACAGCGGCCAGGTTGTCTTCAACTTCCTGAAAGGCTGTGAGCACGGCCTGGCGGTAATCCGCGGTGGCGCCGTCGAACGCGGCCTGGGCCTGGCGGACTTCCGCCCGCGTCTTGCCGGCATCGAACAGGGGCATCAGGGCGGAGGCACCCAGCGACCAAACCTCGAAGGGCGTCGTGAACAGGTGCTCCAGTTTCGTCCCCTCAAAACCCGCGCTGCCGGAAAGCGTGACCTGCGGGAAATAGCCGGCGCGGGCCACGCCGATGTCGGCCGAGGCGGCCGCGAGCCGGCGTTCGGCGCTACCGATGTCGGGGCGACGCTGCAGCAAATCGGACGGCACCATCGTCGGCGGAACCGACGGATCGACGGTCAGCTCCGCGGCGGGAAGCGAGAAGCTGGCGGGCGGTTCCCCGAGCAGCAGCGCCACGGCGTGTTCAAGCTGGGCCCGCTGCAGGGTGAGGTCGATCGCCTGGGCCTGAAAACCCTTGAGCTGGCTCTCCGCGGCGGCGACGTCCGCGCGCGTGGCGACGCCCTGGTCGTAGCGATTCTTGGTAATCTGATAAAACCGTTGGTTGTCCGCGAGAATCCGCGCGTAAAGCTTGGCCTGGGTGTCGAGGGCGCGGATGGAGAAGTAGTCCTGGGCGAGGGTGGACTGGAGGCTGAGGCGCACGGACTCGAGGTCGGCGGCGCTCGCCTCGGCCTGGGCGTTGGCCGCTTCGACCGAGCGCCTCACGCGTCCCCAAAGGTCGAGTTCCCAGCCTGCCTGAGCCCCCACGCTGAACGCGTTGGACGTGGTGGGAGCGATGCCGCTGCGTTGGGGAGAGCGGTTGCGGCTCGCGGACGCCTGGGCGTCGATGGCGGGCAGCAGGGACGAGCGGACGATCGCCGCGGCGGCTTCCGCCTCGCGATACTGCGCCTCGGCCGCCCGCAGCGTGTTGCTCGAAACCGCGATGCGCTCCTCGAGGCCATTGAGCGTCGTGTCGTTGAAGTTCTCCCACCATTTGCCACGCGCCTGGTCGTCGAGCGGCGCGGCCGGCTTCCAGTCGCCGGTTTCCTTGAAGGCGGGGGTTTCGACGGCGGGGCGCCGGTAGTCGGGCCCGACGGCGCAGCCGGCGAGAGCAATGATGGCGGCAAGGACGGAGCCGCGGGAGAGGAGAGACGAAGCGGTCATGAGACAAGGGCCGTCGCGGGCGGACGCGGCGGCGGGGAGGAGACGAGACGGGCCCAGGTGAATTGGAAACAGAAACGGATCCACGCGGCGAGCCAGTCCATGAACAGGTACACCACCGGAGTGGTGAAAAGGGTCAGCACCTGGCTGACGATCAGGCCCCCGACGATCGCCACGCCGAGCGGCCGGCGAAGTTCGGAGCCGTAGCCGGTGCCGATCGCGAGCGGAACGGCCCCGAGCAGGGCGGCCATTGTCGTCATCATGATCGGGCGGAAGCGCAGCAGGCTCGCCCGGAAGATGGCGTCGGCGGCGGACGCGCCGGTGCGGCGGCGTTCCTCGATGGCGAAATCGATCATCATGATCGCGTTCTTCTTCACGATGCCGATGAGCAGGATGACGCCGATCAGGCCCATGATGCTGAACTCGATGTCCGTCACCATGAGCGCAAGGAGCGCGCCGCTGCTGGCGGAAAAAACCGTCGAGATGATCGTGAGCGGGTGGATCAGGCTTTCATAAAGGATCCCCAGGACCAGATAGATCACGACGAGCGCCGTGATGATGAGGTATAGTTCATTGGCGAAGGCGTCCTGGAAGGCCCGGGCCGTGCCCTGGAAACTGCCGTGGATCGAGATCGGCACCCCCAGGCGGGCCATCGCGTTTTCCACGGCGTGCGATGCCGTGGACAGGGAGACATTCGGGGCCAGGTTGAAGGAAACGGTCGTCGCCACGAACTGGCCCTGGTGATTCACCGCGAGGGACGTGTTGGTGTAACCCCAGTGCGCAAAATTGGAGAGCGGAACCTCGGCTCCGGTCTTCGACACCACATAGGTCTTCGCCAGCTCGTCGGGGCTCTGCCAGTACGACGGCGCGACCTCCATCACCACGTGATACTGGTTCAGCGGGTTGTAGATCGTCGAAACCTGCCGCTGGCCGAAAAGATCGTTCAGGGTCGAGTCGAGCTGCGAGACATTGACGCCGAGGCGGGTGGCGGCGTCGCGATCCACGACCAGGCTCGTCTGCAGCCCCATGTCCTGCTGGTCGCTGCTCACGTCGGCGATTTCCGGCACCTTCATGAGCGCCTGGCGGATCTTGGGCTCCCACGCGCGCAGCTCGTTCAGGTCATCTCCGCTGAGCGTGTATTGGTATTGGGCGTTCGCCGACCGGCCGCCAACGCGGATATCCTGCGCGGCCTGCAGGAACAGGTTGGCCCCCGGGATGTGCGCCAGGTTTCTCCGGAGTCGGGCGACGACCTCGTCGGCGGTGGCCTTGCGCTGGTCCAGCGGGCGGAGGATGACGAAGAAAAAGGCGCTGTTGCGCTGGCCGCCGCCGGTGAATGCCACCACGTGGTCGACCGCCGTATCGCGTCGCAGCGCGCCGACGAAACTGATCAACTTCTTCCGCATGGCCTGGAAGGAGATGCTCTGGTCGGCCACCAGGTTCCCGACCAGCCGGCCGTTGTCCTGTTGGGGCATGAACCCCTTCGGAATGATCCACACGAGATAGATGTTCACCCCGAGTGTCACGACCAGGGAAAGGAGGACAATCACCGGGTGGCGCAGGGCCTTGCGCAAGGCGCGCTCGTAGGCGCCCTTCAACCGCTCGAAGAGAGACTCGATCCATTGCGAGAACCGGTTGGGTTCGCTTTCGGATTCGGGCCGGAGAATCCGGGCGCACATCATCGGCGTCGTCGTCAGCGAAATGACCAGCGACATCATGATCGCGGCGGACAACGTGATCGCGAATTCGCGAAAAAGCCGGCCGACGATGCCGCCCATCATCAAAATGGGCACGAAGACGGCGATGAGCGAAATGCTCATGGAGAGGACCGTGAACCCGACCTCGCGCGCGCCCAGAAGGGCGGCCTCGACCGGCTTGATGCCGTCCTCGATGTGCCGGGAGACGTTTTCCAGCACGACCACCGCATCGTCGACCACGAAGCCCGTCGCAATCGTCAGGGCCATCAACGACAGGTTGTCGAGGCTGTAGCCTCCGAGATACATGATCGCGAACGTGCCGATGAGCGAGGCGGGCACGGCCACCGCGGGGATCACCGCGGCGCGCCACCGGCGGAGAAAAAGGAAAACGACCAGCACGACGAGCGAGAGCGACATGACCAGTGTGCGCTCGACGTCGCGCAGCGAGGCCCGGATCGTCGTGGTGGTGTCGGACGCGACCTTCAGATCGATGGACCGCGGGATGGAGGCCTGCAGCACCGGGAGCAGGGCCTTCACGCGGTCGACGGTGTCGATGACATTGGCGCCGGGCTGGCGACGCACGAAAAGCTGGACGGCTGGCTGGCCATCGGTGAGGCCGGCGTTGCGGAGATCCTGCACCGAGTCGGTCACCGTGGCGATGTCACCAAGGCGCACCGGCGCGCCGTTGTGGTACGAGACGACGACCGGAATGTAGTCCGCGGCCACCTTGGCCTGATCGTTGGCGGAAATCTGCCAGTGCCGGTTCGGGCCGTCGAGCGCACCCTTGGGCCGGTTGGCATTGGTCGTGGCGATGGCGGTGCGGATGGCCGACGAGGCAATTCCGTAGTGGTTGATGGCGTCCGGATTCAGTTCGACCCGGACAGCGGGCAGCGAGCTGCCTCCGACATCGACCTGGCCGACGCCATCGACCTGGGAAATCGCCTGTGCGAGGACCGTTGACGCGGAGTCGTAGATCTGGCCCTGCGTCAGCGTGTCGGAGGTGAGCGAAAGGATGATGATCGGCGAGTCGGAAGGGTTGACCTTCCGGTAGGTGGGATTGTTGGGCAGGCCGGTCGGCAGCAGGCTGCGCGCGGCGTTGATCGCCGCCTGGACATCGCGCGCGGCGCCGTCGATGTTGCGGTCGAGATCGAACTGCAGCGTGATGCGCGTCGAGCCCAGCGAACTCGACGACGTCATCTCGCTGATGCCCGCGATGCGGCCGAGCGTGCGCTCGAGCGGCGTGGCGACGGTGGCCGCCATGGTTTCCGGGCTGGCGCCCGGGAGGTTGGCGTTGACGGAGATGGTGGGATAGTCGACCTGCGGGAGCGGGGAGACGGGCAGGAGGCGGAAAGCGAGCAGCCCCGACAACACGATGCCGACGGTCAGCAGCGTCGTCGCCACCGGTCTTTGAATGAAGGGCGACGAGAGGCTCATGGGGTCGCGGGGGCGGGTTCGCCCGCGGGCTGCCCCTTGAAGCGGCGGGCGAGCCGGTCGAACGCCAGGTAGATCACCGGCGTCGTGAACAAGGTGAGGATCTGGCTGAAGATCAGGCCTCCGACCATGGTGATGCCGAGCGGATGCCGGAGCTCCGATCCGACGCCGGTGCCGAGCATGAGCGGCAGGGCGCCGAGGAGCGCGGCCATCGTGGTCATCAGGATCGGGCGGAAACGGAGCAGGCACGCCTGGTAGATGGCCTCCTCGGGCGGCTTGCCCTCGTCGCGCTCCGCGTCGAGCGCGAAGTCGATCATCATGATCGCGTTCTTCTTCACGATGCCGATGAGCAGGATGATGCCGATGATCGCGATCATCCCCAGGTCGCTGCCCGCGATTTGCAGGGCGAGGAGCGCGCCGACCCCCGCCGAGGGAAGCGTCGACAGGATCGTGATCGGATGAATGTAGCTCTCGTAGAGGACGCCGAGGACGATGTACATCGTCACGACCGCGGCGATGATGAGGAAGAGCGTGTTGCTGAGCGACGCGCTGAAAGCCTGGGCGGCGCCGACATAGCTGGTCAGCACGCTGGCGGGCACTCCGACTTCATCCTTCACGACCTCGATCGCGTCCACGGCGTCGCCGAGCGAGTAACCGGGCGCGAGGTTGAAGGAAATGGTGGCCGCGGGAAACTGGGCGGAGTGGTTGATGGCCAGCGGGGCGTGGCGTTCCGAGACGCGAGCCACCGAGGTCAGGCGCACGGGCGCGCCGAGGGTCGAGGCCACATAGATGTCATCGAGGGCCCTCATGTTGCGCTGCAGGTTCGGCGGGGCCTCGAGCACGACGCGGTACTGGTTCGACTGCGTGAAGATCGTTGAGACCAGGCGCTGACCGAAGGCGTTGTAGAGCGCGTTGTCGATCGCGGCCACCGTCACGCCCACGCGCGCGGCGGAATCGCGGTCGATCTCGAGGTAGGCCTGAAGGCCGTCGTTCTGCAGGTCGCTCGTCACGTCGGCGAGCGGCTTGGCCTTCTTCATCGCGGAAACCAGCGTCTTGACCCAGCGATTGAGATCGTCCGGCACGGCGCACTGCACGCTCATCTGGAATTCCGTCCGGCTGATCGTGCTCTGGATGGAAAGGTCCTGGACCGACTGGAGATAGAGGGTGATGCCCGGGATGGCGGCGAGCTTGGGGGTCAGGCGCGCGATGATGGCCGGGGCGCGGTCCTTGCGATCGTGCAGCGGCTTCAGGTTGATCAGGAACCGCCCGTTGTTGAGCGTGGCGTTGGTGCCATCGACGCCGATGTAGGACGACAGGCTGGCGACGGCGGGATCGGCCAGGATGATTCTCCCCAGCGCCTGCTGGCGCTCGGCCATGGCGGAGAACGACACCGATTGGTCCGCCTCGGATATGCCCTGGATCGCGCCGGTGTCCTGCGTCGGGAAAAATCCCTTCGGCACGATGAGATACAGCACGACGGTGAGGCCAAGCGTCGCCACCGCGACCACGAGGGTCATGGTCTGGTGCCGGAGCACCCACTTGAGGATCCGGCCGTAGCGCGCGATCACGGCGTCGAAGAAATGCCCGCTGACCCGGTAGAAGCGTCCCTGCTGCGCTTCCGGCGTGTGATGCAGCAGCTTCGCGCACATCATCGGGGTCAGCGTCAGCGAAACCACGGCCGAGATCAGGATCGAGACCGCGAGCGTGATGGCGAATTCGCGGAACAGGCGCCCCACGACGTCACCCATGAAGAGCAGCGGAATCAGCACCGCGATGAGCGAGACCGTCAGGGAAATGATCGTGAACCCGATCTGCTCGGCGCCCTTCAG
>DASYDZ010000044.1:0-3283 GCA_036499305.1 Candidatus Didemnitutus sp. | reverse complement strand
TGTCGAATGAGTTGGTGACATTGAAGGTCGAACCCGACGACTGGACGCCGCTTCCGACATTGGTGGTGCCTTTGCGCCACTGAAAACCCGGCAGCGGTCCACCCGTAGCAACGACCGTGAACGAGGCGGTGCCTCCTCCACTGATGTTGGTGGTCGTGGACGAAGTCGCTCCTGTTGGCTGCGTGACGATTTGCTCGTCCGAGAAAAACACGGACGTCTGCTCCGGGTCGGCGACAGCGGTGCCCGAGCCGTCGGAGTTGGATACAACCAGCGTGACTTGATTCTGATTGGCGCTGAGCGGCATGTTGCCGAGCTTTATTGCGGCCGTGGCCGAGCCACTCACCGTTTCGCCAGAAGAGAGGCTGCCATCGGCGAGAAGCGCCGAATTGCCGCTCGTGTCCGTTTGATACCACTGATAAACGAGAGTTTGGCTGCCCGCGGCCGAGGCCCCGCTGTTGAAAGTCATGGTTTGACCGGTGGCGACACCGCTGATGCCGGAGATTGCGTCGACGGTCGGGGCCGCAAAAGTACCTTGAAAAAGTGCAAATCGGACCGTGCCGCTGTGAACAGTTCCCGTAAAATTCGGACCGGCCGTCGATCCGTTCGTTACCCCTTCGACTTGGATATAATAGGTTACGTTTTTGGCCGCACTGAATGAAAACTTTGTTCCGGAGCAGGCATTGCCGGTACTTCCCGCGACGAAATTAAGGCTGCCGACCGCAGCTCCGGCCCAAACGTCGATCTCGTGGTCGAATCCGATGCCGTAGGTTGTGAAAGTGACGGTCCCATTTGCGGCCGGCGTCCACTTCCACCACACCGACGCACCGTCGAAGAAAGCGGAATTGCTCGGCTCACCCGACTCGACGCTCGCGCCGATCGTGGTGCCCGAAACTGAGGCACTGGTACCAGGAACATTCGTGGCGTTCGCGAATTTGTCGTTGAGCGGAGCTGAAGCATATCCGGCGGCGGTCAATGACACGGATGCAATTGCAATCAGGATAAAGCGGAGCGACGGATTCATGGATACGGTATGCCAACACGCGCGACGAGCGCGTCATGGCGTTCTGGAATGGTGATGTGGTGCGATCGCTCCGGAATTCCTTGGGCCGGCCTCCGGATTTGGGAGCGACGATTCGTTGTATTTTATGCGTTATTTTGCCTGCGAATCGATCAGGCGATGATTGTGCAAGGCTGCTGCTTCGCCTCCGATTCGTCCACGCAAATCGCCGTCAACACGGGCCGCCAAACTGTCAGAAAATCCGACACTTTCGCGGGCAAATCGTCAAAGATTGCCGGGCGATAAGCTGGGGGCATGAAGGCACCGCACAAAGGGGCGGTCTCAGCAACGGTGGCGCGACTTGTCCTCAAGGCGCTAAAGAACAAACGCGTTGGGGACAACGCGTTCCACCTTGAAAGCATGGGGCGTTCGAAGGCTCGCGGTGGTGAGTCGGCGCCGCCCGGTGGGATTGACTTGGCCGGCGGGGGTCGGTCTTATCGTCCCAATGCCAACGCGGACTCCGGCCGTCCTCCGCTGGTTGCTGCTGCCGCTGGCGGTCGCGACGTGCGCGCGCGCACAGGAAGCGAAGGTGGTCGAGAAGGAGGGCCGGGTCGTGGTGACCAAGGCCATGCAACCGCCCGCTCCCGCGTCGATCGGTGTCACCCTCGCCGCCCATGACCGCCTCGGCACCGGGGAATCGAGCCGCGCCGTCCTGCAGATGAGTCCGAAATGGTTTGCCCGCATCGACGAGGAAACCGACGTCGAGGTCACGCCGGGTGCTCTGGCGGCGAAGGATCGCGGGGCGATGAAAATCGCCCTGGGTGGCGCATTCGTGTATACACGCGAGGAAAACGCCGAGCTCAACGTCGAGACACCCTCGGCCACCGGTGGACTGCGCGGCACGCAACTCGTCGTCCGCGTCGATCCCCACGGCAAGACCTTCATGCAGGTGCTCGAGGGCGTCGTCGATCTAACCAACGCGCAGGGCAGCGTCCATTTGATCGCAGGCGAAGCGGGCGAGGCCGAAATGGGCCGGGCGCCGCGCAAAACCGCCGTCATTGAGACGCGCAATCTGCTGCAATGGGCGCTCTATTATCCCGCGGTGCTGGGCCCGGACGAGTGCGGCCTTTCGACGGATGAGGCGAAGGCGCTTGCTTCCTCGACCGATGCTTTTCGTCAGGGCGACCTGCTCGAGGCGCTCGACCGATATCCTCCTTCCGGGGTTCCCGATTCGAACGCCAGCCGTCTTTACCACGCCTCGGTGCTCCTTGCGACCGGACGCGTCGCTGCCGCCGAAAAACTCCTGCACGAATTGCCCGCCGGCCAACCCGGTCGTCGCGCCCTTGATCGCCTGATCGCGGCGGTCACGCAGAACGAAGCTCCCTCGGGGACGTCTCCCGGCACGGGCGCCGAGGCGCTGGCCGAAAGTTATTTCCAGCAATCGCGGCACAATCTCGGACCGGCCCTGGCCGCGGCGCGCCAAGCCACGGTGTTTTCACCCGAATCGGGATTCGCCTGGGCGCGGGTCGCGGAGCTGGAGTTTTCCTTCGGCCGCACCTCCCAGGCGATGACTGCTCTCGGAAAGGGTCTCGCGCTCTCGCCACGCCACGCCGCCGCCCACGCGCTCCGTGGCTATTTGCTCAGCGCAGACAACCGAATCGCCGCGGCCCAGCGCGAGTTCGCCGAGGCGGTCAGCCTCGACGGCGGCCTGGGCACCGCGTGGCTCGGGCTGGGCCTGACCCGGATCAAGCAGGGCCACCGGGAGGAGGGCAGGGCGGACCTGCAGACGGCCGCGGTGGTCGAGCCCAACCGCGCGTTTTTCTACAGCTACCACGGCAAGGCGCTCAGCCTCGAAGGCTCCGATGCGCCCGCGCGCAAGGATCTCGCCCTTGCCCGGCAGATCGACCCGAAGGATCCCACCCCGTGGCTCTACTCGGCGATCCAGGACCAGCAGACCAATCGCTACAGTGACGCCATTGCCGAGCTGCAGGAGTCGATCGCGCTGAATGACAACCGCCGGCTATATCGGTCGGACTTTTTGCTCGATCAGGACAAGGCGGTCCGCAACGCGAATCTCGCCAAGATTTATCAGAACGATGGCATGACCGATCTTTCCGTTCGCGAAGCCACGCGCGCGGTCGACAGTGACTACACCAATCCCTCGGCCCACCTGTTCCTGGCCGACAGCTATTACGCCTTGCTCGATCCGAAGCGCGTTTCGCTCAAATATCAGACTGCCTGGTTCAACGAACTCCTGCTCGCGAACCTGTTGTCGCCGGTGGGGGG
>DASYDZ010000043.1:0-2982 GCA_036499305.1 Candidatus Didemnitutus sp. | reverse complement strand
GGAACTGGCGCTGCAGCAGCTCGACGTTCTGTTCCTGCACCTTGATCCTTTCGCGGTTGACGATCACGGTGTAGAACTTGGTCCGGACATCGAAGAGCGCGTCGTTGATGACCGATTCGAGCTCGAGGGTCGCGGCCTCGAGCGCGAGCTTCTGGGCCTTGATGCCGGAGACCACGCCGCCGCCCGCAAACAGAGTCTGGCGGGCGGTGATGTTGATCGACCAGTCGTTGTCGCGCCCGATGGTGGAAATCTCGGTGGCGTTGCGCTGGTATTCGCCGCCGGCGGAAACGTTCGGAATCGACGCCGAGCGCACGACCAGGAGCACGCCCTCCTGCTGGCGAATGCGCTCCTTCGCCTGGCGGATCGAGAAATTGTTATCGAGTGCGAAGGCCAGGGAGTACGGCAGGTCGAGGCGGTCGGGGACGGGGAGGTCCGGGTCGGGCCGGCCGTCGTTGATCTGCGCGGCGGCGGGCAGCGCGAGCAGGCTCGCGAGCGCAAGGAGGGAGAGGACGGGACGCATGAAGCTTTTCATGGATAGATGACGGACATCACTTGGCAAGGGCCGGCTCGGACGCGGGCAATCCGTGCGCGTCGTCGGCGCCGGCGGCCTGCATCCGGCGGTCGTGGGAGTGGTCGCGCGCGATGAGCACGTAGACGGATGGCAGCACGAACAGCGTGAAGAGCGTGCCGATGGACATGCCGCCCACCAGCACGAGGCCGATGGAATTTCGCGCCGCGGCGCCGGCTCCCGTGACGAGCGTCAGCGGAAAGTGGCCGGCGATCGTGGCCACGCTGGTCATCAGGACCGGGCGGAGGCGGGTCATGGCGGCCTCGCGCACGGCCTTGACCTTGGGCAGGCCGGTTTCCTGGAGCTTGTTGGCAAACTCGACGATGAGGATCCCGTTCTTCGCCACCAGGCCGACGAGGGTCACGAGGCCGACCTGCGCATAGATGTTCAACGTGGTCGTCCAGCCGTCGGTCCAATAGTGCATGTTGGGATTCGGCAGCTTGAGCACCGTGAAGATGAGCGCGCCGAACATCGCGAGCGGAACCGATCCGAGGAGAATGACGATCGGGTCGCGGAACGAGTTGAACTGCACCGCGAGGGCGAGGAAGATCATCGCGATCGCGAGGCACATCGCGGGGACGAACTTGTTGCCCTCCTGGCGCTGCTGACGCGCCTCCCCGGTGTAGTCCAGAGTGTATCCGGCCGGCAGGACTTCGCGGGCGGCGGCTTCGAGGGCGGTGAGCGTCTCCTCGAGCGTGCGGCTCGAGGCGCCCGAGATTTTGACCGCGTTCATCTGCTGGAACCGGTTCAGCGAGCGCGGGACCGTGTGGTTCTCGATGTGGGCGAAGGTGCTGAGCGGAATCGGCTGACCGCCCGGGCCGGTGACATAGATCTGGGTCAGTTGATCGGGGTTGAGGCGGTCGCCGCGCTTGAGCTGCGGGATGACCTTGTAACTCCGGCCGGCGATGTCGAAGCGGTTGATGAAATTGCCGCCGAGCGCCGTCGCGAGGTCCGAGCCGACCTGGGACAGGTTGAGGCCGAGGGCGGCGACCCGTTCGCGATCGATGACAATCTCCGACTCCGGCTGGTCGATCAGCGTGTCGAGCTGGTAGAACATCATCAGGTGCTGCGGGGCGACCTTCTCGAGGATCTTGTTCGCAAAATCGACGAGCTGCGGCGCCTCGGCCGTGCCCGCCACCACAATCTCGACCGGGAAATTGGTTCCGCCCGGGAGCGCCGGCGGAATGGCCGCGAAGGCGCGGAAACCCGGCACCGCCATGAAGCGGGCCTGAACCTCGTTCTTGATGTCGAGGATGCTGCGAGTGCGCGGATTATGCCAGGGCTGCACGATCATGCCGGCGAAGCCGTCGGCGCCGGCGGCCGCGCGGCCCACCGGATTCGAGGGCGGAAACAGCACCTGGAAAGTGAGCCGGCGCTCCGGCACGTCGAGCAGGGCCTTTTCCGTCGCCCGACCGAAGGCACGCTTCTGGTCCGCGGTCGCGTTGGCCGCGCAGGTCAGGATGCCGAACACGACACCCTGGTCCTCCGGCGGAGCCAGCTCCTTCGGGGAGAAGACATACATCGGAATGGACATCAATCCGAGTGTGATCCAGATGACGTAGATGGCAGGGCGGGCCCGCAGAGTGCCGTCGAGCACGTGGCCGTAGCCCCGGCGCAGCCGGTCGAACTTGTGGTTCAGCCAGCCCGCCAAACCCTTTTCCTCGTCCGCGGCACTGCGCAGCAGGCGGGAGGACATCATCGGCGAAAGGGTCAGGGCGACGATGCCCGAGATTGTCACCGCGCCGGCGAGGGTGAGCGCGAACTCACGGAAGAGCGTGCCGGTCAGGCCGCCCTGCAGACCGATCGGCGTATAGACGGCTGCCAGGGTGACGGTCATCGCGATGATCGGGCCCACCAGTTCGCGGGCGCCGATCAGGGCGGCATCGATCGGAGTTCGCCCTTCGCGCAAATGTCGCTCGACATTTTCGACGACAACGATCGCGTCGTCCACCACAAGACCGACCGAGAGCACGATGGCGAGGAGCGTAAGAAGGTTCAACGTGAAGCCGAACACCTGCATCAGCAGCACGCCGCCGATCAGCGAGATCGGGATCGCGATGATGGGCACGACGACCGAGCGCCAGGAGCCGAGGAACAGGAAGATGACGGCGATGACGATGAGGAGCGTGTCGATCAGCGTGTGGGTCACCTCGTGGATGGCGTCATTGATGTAGGCCGAGGCGTCGTAGGCGACGGTGGCCTCGAGGCCGGCCGGAAGATCGCGCTTCAGGTCGTTGAGGGAATCGCGCACGCGTCCCACGACGCCGATGACATTGGCGTTCGGCAGCGGAAAGATGCCCATGAACACGGCCGTCTGACCGGTGAAGCGCACGTCCGTGTCGTAGTCCTCGGCGCCCAGCTCGACGTCGGCGACGTCCTGGACGCGCACGATGGTGTCGTTGGCCTGGCGAATG
>DASYDZ010000042.1:0-8574 GCA_036499305.1 Candidatus Didemnitutus sp. | reverse complement strand
ACTGAATGGTGGAACCCGACCTCCGGGCGGGTTCGCAAGACTTTCATAGGAGAACCGGCCCGGAGGTCCCGTTCCACCTTGGCTCAACCGCATGAGCCCGGCTGAGCCTGTCGAATGGGCCATATCCCGCCAGGGCAGGCGGCATTCGGCCACCTTCGCGCCGCGCTTCGGCGGCCAGGGAGATGCCGCCCTGCAATCTCCGCGCCAGCCGGGTCAGGCCGCGTTCTTGTCGCTGGCCGCGCGGCGGGTCGCCTTCTTGAGAATCGGCTTCCTGCGGCCCTCGACCACGGCCTGGTCGACGAGCACCTCGGTAACATTATCCCGCATGGGCAGGTCGTACATGACCTCGAGCATGAGCTTTTCCAGGATGGCGCGAAGGGCGCGGGCGCCGGTCTTCAGCTCGAGCGCACGGCGGGCGATCGCAACCACCGCGTCGCGGGTGAAGCGGAGCTGCACGCCGTCCATGGCGAACAGTTTCGAGTACTGCTTCACCATCGCGTTCTTGGTCCGCAGGAGGACCTTCTCGAGATCCTCGACCTTGAGTTCGTCGAGCACCGACACCACCGGCAGGCGTCCGATGAACTCGGGAATCATGCCGAAACGGATCAGGTCCTCCGGCGCGACGCTGCGCATCATCTCTTCCGGCGTGAGATCGTGGTCCTTCGCGTTGACATGGAAGCCGAGCGACCGCTGGCCGAGGCGCTTCTTGAGGACGGCTTCGAGGCCGACAAACGCGCCGCCGCAGATGAAGAGGATGTTCGACGTGTTGACCTGGATGTACTCCTGATTCGGATGCTTGCGGCCGCCCTGCGGCGGAACGTTGCAGGTCGTTCCCTCGAGAATCTTGAGCAGGGCCTGCTGCACGCCCTCGCCGGAAACATCGCGCGTGATCGAGACGTTCTCGGTCGTGCGGCGAATCTTGTCGATCTCGTCGATGTAGATGATGCCGCACTCCGCCTTCTTGACGTCGTAGTTCGCCGCCTGCAGAAGACGCAGCACGACGTTCTCGACATCCTCGCCAACGTAACCGGCCTCGGTCAGGGTGGTCGCGTCGGAAATGGCGAACGGCACGTCGAGGATCTTGGCCAGCGTCCGGGCGAGCAGGGTCTTGCCCGAGCCGGTCGGTCCAACCAGCAGGATGTTGCTCTTCTCGACCTCGACATCGCTGAACTCGGCCGGCATCGCCGCGCTTTCGCGGACCGTGCCCTGGCCGGCGTCAAAATTCAGCCGCTTGTAATGGTTGTAGACCGCGACGGAGAGAACCTTCTTGGCGTGGTCCTGGCCGATCACAAAATCGTCGAGGGTCTTCTTGATCTCGGACGGCTTGATGAGGCGAAAGGCCGGCTTGGCCGCCTCGGACGTGGCCGGCGTCTTTACCTCCCGATCAATGATCGTCTTGCAGACATTGACGCAGGAATCGCAGATGTAGACGCCCGGTCCGGCGATGATCTTCCGAACCTCGGCCTGCGATTTCCCGCAGAACGAGCAAAGCGTCATTCGAGAGGATTTGGCCATGATGGTTTATATCGGCCCGTCCGGCCGATGTGTCGAGGGATTTTTCCCGCCGTTGTTTGATAACCCAACCCGCTCTCAGGCAGCGGTTTGCTTTGCAAGGACCTGCGCGGCATCCCGGGTCGAGGTCACAACGTGATCCACGATGCCGTATGCCTTCGCCTCCTCCGCGCTCATATAGTAATCCCGGTCGGAATCCTTTTCAACCTGCTCCGGGGTCTTGCCCGTATGGCGGGCAATGGTCTCGTTCAAAGTCTTGCGCCAGCGGATGATCTCGCGGGCCTGGATGGCGATGTCGGCGGCCTGGCCACCCGCACCGCCCGAAGGCTGGTGGATCATGACGCGGCTGTTGGGCAGCGCGTGGCGTTTGCCCTTCGTGCCGCCAGCCAGCAACACCGTGCTCATGCTCGACGCCATGCCGACGCAGTAGGTCACCACGTCGCATTGCAGGAAATTCATCGTGTCGTAGATCGCCATGCCGCCCGTGACGACGCCACCGGGCGAATTGATGTACAGATGGATGTCCTTCTTCGGGTCCTCCATCTGCAGGAACAGCATCTGCGCAATCACCACGTTGGCCACGCCATCGTCGATCGGCGTGCCGATGAAGATGATGCGATCCTTCAGCAACCGGCTGTAGATATCCATCGACCGCTCGCCGCGGCCGGTGTTTTCGAGGACGATGGGAACGTAGTAACTCATGCGTTGGGCTTTGCCGTCGTCACGGTAGCCTTGGACGCGAGGAAATCAAGGGTCTTGTCGAACAGCAACTGCTGCTGGATGGCGCGAAGCTGATCGCGATCCTTGCCGAGGTCCTTCGCCACCTTGTCCGGCCGACTCCCGCTGCGCATCGCCTCGCGCATGAGCCAGTTGTTCAGGTCCTTTTCCTCCACCTTGACCTTTTCCGTCTCGGCGATGCGGGCGAGGATCAACTGCACCTTGACTCGTCCGGTGGCCGCCTTGGTCGCACTTTCAAACAGCTCCTTCTTGTCCTTTTCGAACTGTTCGGGCGGCACGCCGCGGCGCATGTTTTCCTCAATGAACTGGCGCAGGATCGAATCGCGCTCGCCGGCGACCAGGCTCTCGGGCGCCGGAAAGCCCGCGCGGGCCAGCAGCGCGTCGGTGATCTGCCGGCGCTGGGTGGAACGGTTCTCCTGCTCCTTGCGCATCGTGAGCGTTCGTTTCACCTGCTCCTTGAGACCGTCCAGGTTCTCGACCTGGTTGTCCTTGAAAAATTTCTCGTCGAGCGGCGGCAATTCGCGGGCGCGAACTTCCTGCACGTCGATGGCGTAGCTGGCGGTCTTGCCGGCCAGCACGGGCACCGGGGCGAAGTCGGCCGGAAACACGACGGTCACGTTTGATTTGTCGCCCGCCTTGAGGCCGCCGATCTGCTTCGAGACGCCCGGCAGAATCCCCTCGTTCGCGCCTTCGACTTCCTCCCAGGTCTGCGGCGCCTTCGCATAAAGGGCCTTGTCGCCCACGATGTCGGCCAGTGGCTGTCCGTCGAGGGAGCCTTCGTATCCGAATCGGACATAGTCACCCTTCTGGGCCGGACGCTCGACGGCCTTGAAATCGGCGCGATCGGTCCGGAGGCCCTCGATGATCGCATCGATCTCCGCGTCGGTGGGCTCCGTCCCCGGAAGCTCGGTCGGAATTCCGTTATAGTCGGGGACGGTGAATTCCGGGCGGATGTCGACCGTCAGCTTGATCGCCGCCGCGAGGCCGGGCTCAACCGAACCCTCCTCGACCTCAACCAGCGACACCACGTCGAGCTTCGCCTGCTCCAAACCCTCGCGATAGGCCTTGGATACCACGCGGCCCTTGAACTCCTCGCGCAACTCCTTGCCAAAGCGACGCTCCACCAGGTTGGCCGGGGCGCGGCCGGGTCGGAAACCCGGCAGGTTGGCCTGCTTGGAAAACTGGCCCAGCACGGACTGGTACTCGCCGTCCACCTCACCCTTGTCGAGGGTCACGGTCAGCGTCTTGCGGGTTTCGTTGATATCGGTGGTTTGGACATTCACGGGAATAAATTCGGGACGGCTTTTTCGATCGAAAAGAGGTCGAGGTAAGTCACCTGAGACTCGCCGGTCAAGGCCGGGTTTTGAATGGCACGGAGGTCGTTTTCACCCCGAAACGATCGGGGCCGAACCCTGTTCCAACGCGGGCCAGGTCGTTGGCGCTGTCCCCGATGTCAGTCGCCTCCGCTGCCCTTTTTCCCGAAATAGAAGCCGAGGACCAGGGTGATGATCGGCGGGATCACGGTCGTGACGATGCTCAGGAGTGCCGTTCCCGTGGCTAGGACGTACTTGTCGGCGTCGGGCGCCGAGGTGCTGAAATGCCGGAGGAGAATCGGTGGGCCGAAAAGCGCAAATACCGCAAACAGAGCCGCGGCCAGGGCACAACCGACCATGATCTCCTTGGCGAACCTCAGCAAGAGCGCAGGGCCGAGAGGGCGATAGTTGATCTGCGGCGGCGTCCGGGGCTTTTCGCCGCGAGCCTGCAGGCGAGGTCTTCGCCGTGCCTTTTGGGAGCTTTCGAAGCCGCCTCCGACCCAATGGGGAACACCGTCGCATTCCCAGGCGATTCTGGAGTCCAATCCGGCACGATGGATATTCCCGCGGGCTTCCGACGACTAGCCCGGAAACACGATCTCACGTTCCTTGCCGTCGTGACTCCGAAGGACAATTTTCTCCCCCTTCTTCAATTGCTCGGCAATGAAGTTCGCGATGTCGATGGCGTAGGCATTGGCATCGGTCTTGTTGGATCGATTGAATTGCTTTCGAATCGTATCGAGCTTCTTGATCGAATCCGGTCGAAAGTTCATGGTGACTTTGGTGAGGGTATCGGCGCTGGTTTCCATGTTTGAATTTCCGTTTGCAGAACAAATTACAGCCATATTTTATATGGTCAAGATAAGGATGAAATATGTATCGTTGAAGTTGAAAGCTGGGGGTTGAGGGTTGAGGGTCGGGGGTTGAGAGACCTTCGTTGAGGTCGCACTCGGCCTGGCCGGATCGATGCCGCCGGTGGGCGTCGGTTTCCATACCGATGCCTCGATCGCCGATGTCGAAATCGGCGACCACCCAATGCCCGGTCATCCCGCGGCGAAATCAGCTTCTTCGGCCTCGTCACGGCGCCATGGAATCGCATTGGACTTTTTCGCCGCGCTTTCATGCTGTCGTGGCGGATGACGTCGCTGACCCAACTCATTGCTTCCCATGGCCGGATTCTCGTCCTGGATGCGTCGTCGACGCGGGTCCAGGTGGGCGTGCTTCGCCGTGATGGGCCGCCGGTCTGGCAGAGTTCAAATGACGACGCCGGCCGCGGTCTGTTTGCGGGCACCAGCGCGTGTCTCGATGCGGCGGGTATCGAAATCGATGCCGTCGGCGCGTTTGTCTTCTGCGAGGGACCCGGTTCGATGCTGGGCATCCGCACCACCGCGATGGCCATTCGCATCTGGCAGGTTCTCCGCCCCCGGCCGGTGTTCCGGTACTCGAGCCTGATCCTGCTGGCGCACCATCTGGCCCGTTCCGATCACGGTCCGTTTTCGGTGATCGCCGATGCGCGACGCGACACCTGGCACGTCGTCGGCGTGCAGGCCGGTGCCGTTTCTCCCTTGCGGCGGGTTCCATCCGCGGAACTCGGGACATCCGGCGAACGACTGGTCCGGCCGGCGGCGTTTCGCGCGTGGTCGCCGCCACCGCGCGCCGCGACCGATTGCCCGTACGATGTGGCGGCGTTGTTCGAAGCGGAAAAGGACGCTGCGCTGCTGGCCGCGACCGACGCGCCCGACGGATTCCAATCCGAGCCCTCCTCCTACCGGAAATGGTCGGCGCAGGTGCATAGCCTCGACTCGGTCGCCCGCCGATGAGCACGTCCCCCCACCTGCCCTATCGCTGCTGGGCCGAGATCGATCTCGCGGCGCTCGAGCGCAACCTGAAACTCATCCGCGCCTCCCTCCCGGCGCAAATCAAGTACGTGGCCGTGGTCAAGGCCGACGCCTATGGCCATGGCCTGCCGCAGACCGCCGCCCGCCTGATGCATGCGGGCGCCGACCTGTTCGGCGTCGCGAACATCGGCGAGGCGATGACCATTCGGGACCTGAGCGCCGACTGGCCCGTGTTGCTGTTGAGCCCCGTCCTCCCCGAGGAGGACAAATATCTCGCGGAGTGCCAGCTCGCCGCCACGGTCTCGTCGGCGGACGAGGTGCGGCGCTTCGACGCGGTCGGCCGGAACGCGGGCCGGCCCGTCGACGTGCATCTGAAAATCGACACCGGCATGGGCCGGCTCGGCGTATGGCACGAGGAGGCAGCCGCTTTGTACGACAAGATCAAGGCCGCCGCGGGCGTGCGGCTCGCCGGCGTGTTCACTCATTTCGCGAGCGCCGACGAGGACCCGCAGTTCACGGCCGGCCAGCGCGCGCTTTTCCTCGCGGCGTTGCAGCGATTTGCCGGATTCGATCCGACCGCGGCCGGTCTCATCGTGCACGCCGACAACAGCGCCGGCCTTGAAACCACGCCGGGGGGAAGCCTGTTCAATGCCGTCCGGGTCGGACTGCTGCAGTTCGGCGTGCTGCCGCATCCTCATTCAATGCTCTCGCGGGTGCATACGGAGCCCGTGTTCAGTTTCCATACACGGGTTGGCCTGGTGAAACATCTCCCGGCCGGGACCGGTGTCAGCTACGGCCGCACCCGCATTCTCGCCCGCCCGACGCGCATCGCCGTCCTGACGGCCGGATACGGCGACGGCATCGCCCGCGCCGTCGGCAATCGCGGCCAGGTGCTGATTGCCGGACACCGCTGCGCCGTCCTCGGACGTGTCTGCATGGACCAGACGATCGTCGACATCACCGACGTGCCGGGCGAGGTCGCCTGCGGCGATCCCGTCGTGCTCGTTGGCCGGCAGGGCGACCAGAGCATCGCCATCACGGAGTTCAGCTCGTGGTCCGACACTATTCCATGGGAGACGCTTTGTTCAGTCACGAAACGAGTCCCCCGCCTCTACCGGACCGCTTTGGGATTGTGACGAGAAGGAAGCCCATCGTCCGCGGCCTGGGTTGGGCCAATTCCGCTGAAGAGACGCAGTTGAAGAAACTGCAGTCATCGCTGGGGTTCGCCGAATGACGCGGAGCGAGAATCAAGCCGCATTTCCCGATCGTCTGGCGATCCGCCCAATTCCGAATCATTCCTCACCCGTGAAACCAAAACCACGGCCGGTGACACCCGTCTCGATCGACGACTATCTGCGCACGGTGGCCGCGCCGCAACGCAAGGCGCTGCGTTCCCTGCGCGACGCCATTCGGGCAGCAGCGCCCGCCGCCGTCGAATGCATCGGCTACGGAATACCCGGGTTTCGCCTGAACGGAAAATTGCTGGTCTCATTTGCCGGCGCGGTAAAACACTGCGCCTTCCATCTCGGATCGACGACCCGGGAGTTTCGCTCCGAACTCAACGGCTACGGACTCGGCAAGGGCACGATCCGTTTTCAACCCCAGCAGCCGCTGGACGGCCGGCTGGTCCGCCGGATGGTCCGCGCCCGGATCGACGGCAACGCCCGATTCCGGCCAGCGAACTGAGCCGGAGTTATCCAGTTGAGCCAAAGTGGAACCGCGCCTCAGCCGGACTCATGCAGTTGAGCCGAGGTGGAACCGGACCTCTGGGCCGGTTTTCCTCTGAAAGTCTCGCGAACCCGCCGGGAGGTTGGGTTCCCCGATTCACTACGCATCCCGTCCCTCGAAAGAGCGAATCCAACGGCATGCGTCCGCCTGAGTCGAACGAGGCGGCAGCGTCAATCCGGCTTGCCGATGGCGGCGACCTTGAAGCCGATTTTCCGCAGGGCCGCCAAATCAAGGATGTTGCGGCCGTCGAAAACCCAGGCGGGTTTCGGCATGCCGGCATAGATCTTCGCGTAGTCGAGTCCCTTGAATTCGTCCCATTCGGTCACCACGGCAATGGCGTGCGCGCCGGCGCAGGCGGCATAGGCGTCGGTCGCCACGGTGAGCTGTGGGTTCTCGGCGCCGCCGTTGAGCACGTCCTTGCGGATGCCCTCGGCCTGAACCTTGGGATCGTAGACGCAGACGTTCGCATGCTCCACGAGGAGGCTGCGGCAGATATTGATGCCGGCCGACTCCCGCGTGTCGTCGGTGTCCTTCTTGAACGCAAAGCCCAGCACGGCGATTTTCTTTCCCGCCACCGAGTTGAACAGGCTCTTCACGATCCGCGCGGCAAAGCGGTTCTTCTGCCAGTCGTTCATCGCGACCACCTGCGTCCAGTAGGCCGCCACGTCCGGCAGGCCGAAGGACTCGCAGAGATACGTGAGGTTGAGGATGTCCTTCTGGAAGCACGAGCCGCCGAAGCCGACCGAGGCCTTGAGGAATTTCGAGCCGATGCGGCTGTCCTTGCCGATCGCGTTCGCCACCTCGTCGACGTCCGCGCCGGTGGCCTCGCACAGGGCGGAAATCGAATTGATCGATGAAATGCGCTGCGCGAGAAAGGCGTTCGCCACGAGCTTCGAGAGCTCGGAGGACCAGAGATTGGTGGTGATGATGCGGTCGCGCGGGACCCAGCGCGCATACACGTCGGCCAGCGCCTTCACGGCCTGGTCGCCATCGGGCGTGCGCTCGCCCCCGATCAGCACGCGGTCGGGATTCTCGAGATCCTTGACGGCCGTGCCTTCAGCGAGGAATTCGGGGTTCGAAAGGACCTGGAACTTCAGCCCCTTGGTATTCGACGACAGAATCGAGACGATCGTGTCCGCCGTCTTGACCGGAATCGTGGACTTCTCGACGATGATCTTGTTGCTCTCCGCGTGCTCGGCGATGGTCCGTGCGACCGATTCGATGAAGCGGAGGTCGGCCGCCCGGCCGGCACCCACCCCGTAGGTCTTCGTGGGTGTGTTCACCGCGACGAAAATGATGTCGGCCTTCTTGATTCCTCCGGCGACATCAGTCGAGAAATGCAGGTTGCGCCCGCGGGCGGCATTAACGATGTCGTCGAGACCAGGCTCGTAGATCGGCAGCTTGCCGGCATTCCACGCCGCGATGCGGGCGGCGTTCATGTCGAC
>DASYDZ010000041.1:0-20784 GCA_036499305.1 Candidatus Didemnitutus sp. | reverse complement strand
GCAGTATGTCGACCTGCGGACCGGTACCAAGACAACCGGGGGATCGGCGACCGGCGACCTAGAACTCAAGCTGACGAGGGGCATACCAGATAAAAATCACGACTTTGACTGGACCTTCGAGGCGACCGCGGTGGGCAAGGGTGGCATCTCTGAGTCGGCGGATGAATTCATGTTCGAGGCTCCGGAGACGGGATACGTGCCCGCGGTGCAGATTGTCCAATTGATGAAGGCCCCGGATTATCACTCACAACTCACCCGTTCATTCTATATTCGGCTCGCCGACGGGCAGACCTACGGAAAGATCGTGGCCAACATCCGGCCCGAATATCAGAAAGCCTGCGCGGTGGATCTCCAAGTTTATCTGAATCTGTCTGGCAACCGCAATCTAGAGGTAGATAGAAATTAGCCTGCTTACCCGGCCCCAATTGGCTTGGCGACTGAACGGGTGTTGCTCGAGGAGCGGAGCGGGCTGTTGGCGGGAAATTTATCGGTAAGCGTCGCTGCGCGGTGCAGACGTCCTCGTGTGCAAGTTGGACTCTGGCCGGAGTCGATTCGAAAATAGAGGAGCGTGCTTGCAGGCGATCAGTTCATCGGCGCAGCCCCTCCGGATCCTCTGGGTCCTCCGTGCCTCGGTGGTTCAAACAGATCGCCCGCAAAAGCCCGAGATAGTGCCGGATCACGGTCGCGGTGGCTTCGCATCGATGCTACCGGCGACATGATCATCCGAACCACGTTCCAAGCCAATGCGGGTCGGGCGCGACCGCTAAGCGCGCCATAAGGATTCTCGCGGACGGCCACGGCGGTCCGTCCCTACCGGCGCTGCCACGCCCCAGCTCGCGCCGTAGAATCTCTGCCCTCTCAGATCCGCAGATAGATTCGCCGGCGATCGAGGAACCACGCCAGCAGGACAAATATTCCGAGCAAGACGACGGAGGTAAGAAGCTCGCCGGCGCCCGGCATGACAACTTGGTCCGCGAGAAGCGCCACGCTGCCACCGGCCAGCCTTTGATCGAGCTCACTCATCCCGACGATCGGCGTGGCGAGGTAAAGCGTGATGGGATTGCGGCCGATCCACACGAAGGGACGGCACCAAGCGCGCCATTGGCGCACATCGATGATCAGGAAAAACGCCGCCAGAAGGAGAAAGCTGCACCCGCCGGCCGCCAGAACGAATGACGAGGTCCAGATTTTCTTCACAATGGGAAACTGCATGCTCCAGGCCAGGCCGAGCGCCAGGCAGACGACGCCGGCCACGAGAAGGCGCACCAGCTTTCCGACGCTGTCGAGGCGGGCGTCCCGCAACCACTCGCCGGCCATGACCCCGAGCAGGCAGGTCACGATCGCAGGCAGCATGCTCAGGATGCCTTCCGGGTCCCAGTAGGTATCGTACATCCGGCCGGGCAGGTGCTCGAAATCGAAATGATTGGCCACGTTCAATCCCGGCTCGAACCGGCCGCTCACCCGCGCGGAAGTCTGTTCGAACAGCGCGCGCACCTGGGCGGGATCGGGGTGGTCGGTGTGAAAATGCGCGGCCATCGCCTCGCGGCTGATGGTGCAATCGCGGATCGGGACGAAGGTCAGCACGGCCCAATATCCGACCAGGAGGGCGACTCCCACACCCAGTCTCGTGCGGGCCGAGGTGAAACAGAAAAGCAGGGCGGCAACGCCATAGGCGAAGCCGATTCGCTGCAGCACGCCAAGCAGGCGGACATCCGGCCATGGATGAGTGAAACCGCCATTGTACATCAATCCCAGGAGCGCGAGCAGCACGGAGCGGCGCAGGATCCGCATCACGGTCGCCGCCCGGCCCCGTTCCGCCAGTTGACGGGGGAGCGAGAAGACCATCGATGTCCCCGCGATGAAGACGAAAAGCGGAAAGATCAGGTCGTAGAAATGCAGGCCGGCCCATTCCACGTGATCAACCTGGCCCGCGAGAAACTTCAGCGGCGCGACGGGGATCATTTTCGCCAGTGCCTGCACCACGGCATCCGCGCCGAGAATCCAGAACAGGTCGAAGCCGCGCAGGGCATCGAGCGACAGGACGCGGCCCGGCGAGGGTGAGGGGATCGGCGCCGGCTCGGGGTTCACGCGGGCGGGGGCCGGAGCAGCAGCGACGCATTCAGGCCGGGATGCCTTTCGGAGAACTCATCCTCGACACCCTGGCGAAGGAGGCGCTGGACCATGCCGAGTTTGGCGTCGAGATTGTCGACCAGCGAAACGAAGACGGCTTCGGGTGTTGCGGCCATCGCCGCCGCGCCCCACTCAAGTTCACCCTGGTGGCTGAGCACGATGTGCTCGAGGCGCTCGAGGAGGTCGGCGTGCAGCTTCGCCTTGAGTCCCGCCTTGCGCACGAGTTGATAGCCGAGAACGACGTGCCCCTGAAGGATGCCCTTGCGGCTGCGGGAGGGGGCGAGATCGCCCACGTACTCGACGACCTTGCCGATGTCATGCACCAGCGCGCCGGCCAGGGCGAGGTCCGCGGGCACTTCCGGATAGAGCGGCAGGAGAACCCGCGCGGCGCGGGCCACGTGACAGGTGTGTTCCAGCAGGCCGTGACGATAGGCGTGGTGCATGGCGACGGCGGCGGGTGCGGTCCGAAACGCGTCACCGGTCTCGTCGAACACCGCCTGAACCGTGGCACGGAGCTCTGGATGACCGATGGCCGCGATGGCCCGCTGCAATTCAGCCCAGAGAGCGTCGGGATCCTCCGGCGGCGTTTCCACCAGGTTGGCGAGCAGCGCGGAGCCGGCCAGTTGTTCCGGGGTGACGAGGACGGCGGCCCCGAGCCGGGGCGAAAGGCGGTCCTGGAAGTAGTCGATCTTGCCCTCGACGCGGAAAACGGAACCCTCGCGGGCTGATTGCAGGACGCTGAAAAGCGGGCTGTCGCCGAAAACATTGGCCGTGAAGCTGCCGGTCTTGTCGCCGAGTTCGACGGACAGGAAACTATTTCCGTTCTTGGCCGTGCGCGTCGTCAGGCGGCGCAGCAGGAGGAGGCTGGCGAAGGTGGCGGAACCGTCGCGGTCCAGCGCCTTGATTTCGCGCACGGAAAGCGGAGTGGGGTGATCGGGCATGAAGGGGAGTGGTGGGGCACCAGGTTACGGCGGGCCGCGCCTCCGGGCATCCCCGATCGCGCACCCGTAATCAACCATACTTTTTCACCAACGCGGTGTAGCCGCGGAAAAACGGGTGTCGGGCGTCGTTGAGCAGGGCGTAGAAGACGGTTTCGGCCGGCAGCAGATGGCAGCCGGCGCGGGCGAGCGCGGCGAGGGCACGCTCGGCGTCTTCGGCGCGCCGGGCCCCGATGCAGTCGGTGAGGACCGTCACCTGGTATTCGTTCCGCAGGGCGGCGATCGCGGTCTGATAGACGCAGATCGGCGTTTCGATTCCGCACAGCAGCAGATGTTCGGCGCCGATCTCCTGGATGCGCCGGGTGATCTGCTCGTCGCCGAAGGCCGAGAACGAATCCTTGGCGTGCGTCTCGAGTTTCGGGCCCAGGGCGGCGAGCTCCGGCACGGTGGAGCCGAGTTTGGCCGGAACCTGTTCGGTGAAAAACGCCGGGATGCCGAGCCCCGCCGCGGCCTCGAGCGCAAACTGGCAGCGGCGCAGCATTCCCGGTCCGCCGGAGATGGCGGCGAGAAAAACCGGCTGGAGGTCGATTCCGAGAAGGAGCGTATCGGGCGCGCTCATCCCTCGTAGTATCGCTCACGCGCCCGGACCTGCACAATCCGTTTTTCGGGGAGAACGTACGCGGTCAGGCTGCCACCGAGGACGCAGCCGGTGTCGATCCCGAGCGTCCACCGGGTGCGGGCGACCTCGTTGCGCGGGGTGTGGCCGTAGACGACGAACGGCGGGCCTTCCCAAAGGCTCGACCAGTGCGGCGCGTCGGGCAGCTCGGAGCGTTTTCTCGGCTCGCCCTCCTTGTCGACCACCTGGATGCGCGTCACGACGCGCGCCGGCTGTCGCTGCCACGGTTTGGCCGGCAGGAACCCGCCGTGCACAAAGACCACGCCCTGCTCGGCGTCCTCGTAGGTCAGCGGCATCGAATCGAGGTAATCCCAGCATTTGCCGTTCAACTGATCCAGCGTGTCGTGGTCGTATTTCTTCAGATGGCTCGGATCGTCGGTCTTGAGATAATTGAGCAGGCGCAGCTCATGGTTGCCGAGCAGGGAGACGGTGGCGTGCTCCCGCGCGAGCTGGATGACCTTGAAGCTGTCCGGCCCGCGGTTGACCAGGTCGCCGAGCAGAACCACCCGGTCGTCCTTCCGAACGTCGAGTTTCTCGAGGAGATCGGCGAATTCCCGATGGCAGCCGTGGACGTCTCCGATGGCGATTAGTCGGCCGGGCATGACGGTCACCTTTTTGCTAGCGTCCGGCATGCCAGCAGGTAAACAAGAAAATCCCATGGAGCTGAATCTTCACCCAATCGCCACGAAGTGCTTCAGTTCGCGGCGCGATTTCCAGGAGGGCGATCGCGTGGTCTGCTACCTCGTCCGCGAGGAAAACGGCCAGGCCGGTCGCCGCGACCTGCTGGAAAGCGAGGACGGCAACGTGACTCTGCCACTCGAAATCTACTGCCGGTGGGTGGTGAATTACCGGCCGCTCCCGGTCGGCGAGGACAGCGACCGGCAGCTCAAGCTGACGGCGGAGAATCTTTTTCTCACGCTCGCGGACGCGACGAATCCGCCGTCCGGCGCGAACACGCCCCTGCTGCAGTTTCTCGCCCTGATGCTCGAGCGGAAACGCCTGTTGAAGCTGCGCGGCATGTCCGCGGACGGCCAGAGGCAGCTTTTCGAGCACATGCCGTCGCACCAGATGTATGAAGTGCCCGCGGGCACGCTCGACGAGGCGTTTTTCGTTCGCATCCAGGAGCAGCTTGGCGTGCTCGTGGGCGAGCCGAAGGCAAAGGCGAAGGTTGAGCCTGCGGCAGGGGCGCCGGCGGGTTAGCCGGCAGTTGCCGCCAAAGGGCGCAGGGAATACAAAAAAGAAGCCGGACGATCCGGGCCCAAGGGTGGCCGCAGGGTTTCCAACGACGAGAGCAAGCCGGCCGGCCCAGGCGCCGTCCGTGCAATGGGAGGATACGCGAGAAAAATTATCCGCCCTAATCGTAACGCCGCCGGAGGTTGCTCGAAAGCAGTCCGAGCTCCTCGCGATATTTCGCGACGGTCCGACGCGCGATGTTCAATCCCTTCGCCTGGAGGGCGCCGACAATGTCCTGGTCGCTCAAAGGCGCACCGGGGTCCTCGCCGGCAATGATGTCGGCGATCATTTCCTTCACGCTCGTGTTGGCGACGGACAGGCCGGCATCCGATTGGTAGCCGGAGGTGAAGAAATATTTCATCTCGAACACGCCATGCGGCGTCTTGATGTACTTGTTCGCGAGGGCGCGGCTCACGGTGGTTTCATGCACCCCGATGATGTCCGCGATCTGCGTCATCGTGAGCGGCTTCAGCTTGGAAACCCCCTCCTCGAAAAACTCGCGCTGGTGCCGGATGATCTCGCGCGTGATGCGTTCGATGGTCCGCTGCCGCTGCTCGATCGCATTGATGATGAATTTGCCGGAGCGCAGCTTCTCGCGGAGGTAATCCCGCTCCTGCTTGGCGAGGGTGCCCTTCGCGATCAGGTCCTTGTAGGTGTTGCTGAGGCGCAGGCGCGGAATGTAGTCGCTGTTGAGGATGATCTTCCATTCCTCGCCGTCCTTCTCGACGGTGACATCGGGCACGACCACGCGATTGGCATCGTCGGCGAATCGCCGGCCGGGAGCGGGCTCGAGCGTGCCGATCTCGCCAATGGCCTCCTGGATTGTCTCGGTGGAGAGCCCCATCTTGCGGGCGATGTCGGGGATCCGCCGGCGCACCAGGAGGTCGAGATGATCGCGCACGATGCGGGCGGCGACGGATTTCTCCCGGCCTTTCTGCGTCAACTGGATCAGCAGGCACTCGCCGAGGTTTTCCGCGCCGATGCCGGCGGGGTCGAAGGTCTTCAGCAACCGGGCTGCCGCCTGGACGGCCTCGAGCGGCAGTCCGGCCAGCAGCGCGATGTCGGAGAGGGTGGACGTGAGAAACCCGCGGTCGTCCAGGCTGCCGATGAGATAGCGCACGGCCTCCCGGACTCCGGGCGCGCCATCGGCCATCTCCACCTGCTGCATCAGGTGCTCCGAGAGCGAGGTCTCCGTGGTGAGCGAGTCGAAGAAATGCTGCCGGCGTTCGGCATCCTCGGGCGATGACTGACGCACGCCGCCGGTATCGCTCATCTGGTCGCGCCAGTCCTGCCCGATTTTTTCCAGGATCTGGAAGTCCTCCTTGAAAGTCATTTCCTCGCGCGAATCCCTGTCCGGCCCCTCGTCGGCATCTTCCGGGCTGGCCGATTTCTCCAGGCTGACGCCTTCCATGGGCAGCTCCTCGAGCGTCGGATTCGACTGCATCTCCTCCTGGATGGTCGCCCGAAGATCCAGGGCCGCCACCTGCAGGATCTTGAGCGACTGCCGCATCTGCGGCGCCAGCACAAGTTGCTGGGTCTGCCTCTGCTGGAAGCTTTGGTTGAATCCCGGACCGCTCATGTTCGAGAAGGATCAGCGTTTGTTCTCGAGAGTGGAGATTCGGGGCGGCAGGGTATCGGGGGGCAGGGGTGAGCGGCTGGAGTTGTCCTGATTGTAAAGGTCGCGAATGTAGACGGCGAGCTTCTCGTTGGTCGGGCCGTAGCGGTCGCTGTAGAGGTACATCTCCAGATCGGTCATCATCTCGAATGCCGTCTGGTAGCGTTTGGAGCGGTCGCGCTGGAGCGCGCGCTGGATGATCAACTCGAGCTTGGGATCGATCTCGGCCCGCAGCGTCGAGAACTGCGGGATGGGCATCGTCAGGATGTTGCGCCGGGACTCGAGGCGGTTGGCAGCCCGGAAGACATTCCGGCCGAGGAGGACCTCCGTCAGCACAATCCCCAGCGAAAACAGGTCGGAGCGGGCGTCGGTGACGGCATAGCTGGCTCCTTCGGGCGAAATATACTCGTCCTTGCCCGGAATCACCTTCCCCTCCTCGTTGTACATCAGGTCGAGGGCCTTCGCGATGCCGAAGTCCGTGAGTTTCACGTCGCCCTCGTAGGCGAGCATGACGTTCTTCGGATTCACGTCCCGGTGGACGATGCCCAGCAGGCGTTCCTCGCGATCGCGCTTGGCATGGGCGTAGGCGAGGCCGCGGCAAATGCGGGAAATGATGAAGGCTCCCATCTCCACCGGCAGCAGGCGGCCAGCCTCGACATGCCGTTCCATGAACTGCTCCAGGTTGACCCCGGAGACATATTCCATGGTCATGAAGTACTGCCCGCCGATCTGGCCCAGATGATAGGTCTGGACGATGTTGGTATGGATGAGATCGGCGACCAATCGCGCCTCGCCAATGAAGTTCTTCTGAAACTCCTCGATGCTGGAATATTCCTCCCGAATCAGCTTGATCGCTACCACCTTGCGGAACTGGCCGGCGCCCCGCTGCACCGCCTCGTAGACCAAGCCCATTCCGCCCTCCGAAATCTTGCGCGTGAGCTCATAGTGGAGCTCATTGAAGATGTGTTTCAGCGAAGCCACGTCACCCAGTCGAATCCCATCCCGGCCAACTGGCAAGAACACAGCATCAGAATTTGCACGCTTCCTGCTACAGGCTTGACTCGCCCAATCTTTCCGTTGGTTGACAAGCCCGGCTCCGGACCTACGGTGCGGTCAAATGATCACGTTGACGCCGCGCGCCGCGCGACAGGTGCGCTCGATGCAGGCCGGACTCGATTCTCCGGACCGGAAGCTGCGCATGTCCGTTGAGACCGGCGGCTGCTCGGGCTTCCAGTATGGGATGTCGTTCGATTTGCGGAAGGAAAACGACACCGAGTTTGTCAGCGAAGGCGTCACCGTGCTGCTTGATCCGGGCAGCCTGGCGTACCTCGATGGCTCGAGCGTCGATTTCGACGACGGGCTCCAGGGCAAGGGCTTCGAGATCAGGAATCCCAATGCAGCGAGCACCTGCGGCTGCGGAAAATCATTTAACTGAAACGCCCTCGTGCAACGCGACGATCCCCAGCGTCATCGGGGTGGCCGCGACTTGGGCAAATCCGGCGCGGACGAGCTCCGAACCGAGCTCGGGGCGGCTCGGAAACGATTCAATCGAACCGCCGAGGTATTCGTAGGCCGATTTTTCGCCGGTCGCGAGTTGAGCCATCCACGGGCACAATCGCAGCAGATAGGCGTAGTAGAAGGGCGAGAACCATCGGTACGGCTGCGAGAATTCCAGGATGTAAACCCTTCCCTGGGGTCGGAGAACCCGCGCCATTTCGGTCAGCGCGCGATGGCGATCGGCCATGTTGCGCAGCCCGAACGCAATCGTGACCGCATCGAATGTCCGGTCCGGGAAAGGCAGCGCCAAGCCATCGCCCTGCCGGAATTCGACGTTCGACCACCTCATCTGGCCGGCTTGTTTTCTAACCGCCTCATCCAGCATGGGTTGACAAAAATCGGCCCCCACAATTCGCGTTTCGGGCACCAGCCCATCAGATAAGGCAAAAGCCACGTCACCGCTGCCGGTCGCCAGATCCAACACATCTCGCGGTTGGGCCCGTCTAACCGCCCAAACCATTCGCTGACGCCACTTTACATCCATGCCGCCACTCAGTACATGGTTGGCAAGGTCATACCGGGCGGCGACGCGTCCGAACATGGACCGGACGGCAACGGGATCGGGCATAGCTGTTAAGGTGAACCCCTTACGCCTGTTTACGATTGACGCAAGCACGCGCTAGTGAATTATTTGTGGCGTAACGAATTTTCGTAAACTCACAACCCCATCGAGCCATGTCGACGAATCTAACCAAACGCGAGATCGTGCTGGAGATCTACGAGAAAACCGGCTTCCCCCAAAAACAAATCCAGGACACGGTCCAGATGACGTTGGACATCGTCATGGATGCGCTCGCCGCGGGACGCAATGTCGAGTTGCGTAATTTCGGCGTGCTCGAAGTGCAGGTCCGCAAAGCCCGCGTGGGACGCAATCCCAACAAGCCCGAGACAGAAGTCGTCATCCCGGAGCGCGCGGTGGTGAAGTTCAAGTCGGGCAAGATTCTCAAGCAGAAGATCAAGCAGCTCAGCCTTGAGAAGCTGAAGAGCAATCCGCCTCCGCCGGCCTCGGCCTGACCGTCGCTCCCTTCGCGGACAGGCATGGCCGGTTTCCAATCGCTGCCGGGATTCCGGGACTTTTATCCGGAGGACTTCTTCCGGCGTCAGCATATTTTTCAAAACTGGCGGCGGGCGGCCGTCGCGCATGGGTTTCAGGAATATGACGCTCCCGTGCTCGAGCCGCTCGAGCTTTACACGACGAAATCGGGCGACGAGATCGAAGGTCAGCTTTTCAGTTTTACCGACAAGGGCGGACGCGAGGTGTCATTGAGACCGGAAATGACCCCGACGGTCTGTCGGATGGTCGGTGCGAAGGCCGGCGCGCTGAAACGCCCGATAAAATGGTTCAGCGTCGCGGAATTCTATCGCTACGAACGCGCCCAAAAAGGCCGGTTGCGGGCGTTTCACCAGCTCAACGCCGATATTTTTGGCGAGGCCGGCCCGGAAGCCGAAATCGAGCTCATCTCGCTCCTGGTGCAGTGTCTGACCGGATTCGGCCTCACGCAGGACGATTTTTATGTCCGCCTCAGCGATCGCGATCTCTGGTTCTATTTCCTCGAGGCGCTGGGACTGGATGACGCGCAATCGCGCGGGATGCTGACGGCCGTGGATCGTTTCGAAAAAATGGGCGACGCTGCATTCAACGGCTACGTCGAGCAGCACGGTGCACTGGCCCCCGAGCTGAAGGAAAAGGTGCTCGCGTTCCTCGCCGTCAAGAGCCTCGCCGCGCTCGAGGCAATCCTCGCTCCGCTGGGCCAGGCGAAGCTGGCTGCACGTCTCGCCGACTGGAAGCGGGTGATGGGCGGACTCGATTCAATGGGCCTCGGCGGCTTCATCCAGGTCGATCTGGCCGTCGTGCGCGGCCTGGCCTACTACACGGGATTCGTCTTCGAGGCTTTCGACCGGAAGGGCGACCTGCGTGCGCTTGCCGGTGGCGGTCGCTACAACAACCTGGTCCAGAAACTGGGCTACGCCGACCTCCCCGCGGTGGGATTCGCGATTGGCGATGTCACCACGGGCCTGCTGCTCGAGCAGCGCGGACTGGCGCCGAAGTTTGCCGGCGCGCCGGACGTTTTTGTCATCATCGACGGCGAGGCCGGCCGGCGCGAGGCGCTGCCGTGCATTCGTGAGCTTCGCGCGGACGGCTGGCGCGTCGAGTATCCGTTCAAGGATCAGGCCTTCGGCAAGCAATTCAAGGCCGCCGCCGAATCGGGCGCGCGAGTGGCGCTGATTTTCGGTGGCGACGAAATTGCCCGCGGTGTCGTCAAGATTCGCAACATGGCCGACCGTTCCGAAAAGGAAGTGCCGCGAAATGAGGCCGTGGCCGCTGTCCGGCAGATTCTCGCCGCGAGGAGTCCGGCTGCGTTGTAGGTCCGCGCTTCGCCTCGATGGGGCGAGAGCCGTGGGCCGGAATCGACGTTCCCATCGATCCGTCGTCGAGGCCGATATTCCGCTTGTAGGGCTGCCGCTGGCGGCAGCCGGGTTCTGGCCTGCGCGAGCACAGGCCCAACGGCCGGACGCCACTTTCGTGGCCCGATTGGAGCAGAGCAAAGGCGTGACCACGAAATCGCGCCTCCTTTGACACCCGATCCTACCAGATCGGATCCCAACTGGGCGCGGGACCGGTCAGGCCAAACGCCGCGCGAAACTCGGGGAAATTGGCCACCGGGCCGACGACGCGCCAGTATGCGGGACTGTGCACGTCGCTGGCGACCTGCGTGCGGATCTGTTCGGGGCGCTGGTTGGTGCGCCAACCCTGCGCGAAGGCGATGAAGAAACGCTGTTCCGCGGTGAACCCGTCGATGTCCGGCTGCGGTTTGCCGGCAATGGCGAGGTGGTAGGCCGTGTACGAGACGCGCAAGCCGCCGACATCCGCGATGTTTTCCCCGAGGGTTTGGTGGCCGTTGATATGCAGCCCGGGAAGCGGCTCATAGGCATCGTACTGCTTCGCGACCATCTCGGCGCGGGCCTGAAAACTGGCGGCGTCCGACGCCGTCCACCAGTTCTTCAGATTGCCCCGGGCATCGTACTGGCGTCCCTGATCGTCGAATCCGTGGGTCAATTCGTGTCCGATGGTCGAGGCGAGCGCGCCGTAGTTTGAGGCATCGTCCGCGCTGTCGTCGAAAAAGGGCGGCTGGAGGATTCCGGCCGGAAAGCACATTTCATTCAGCGTGGGCTCATAGTACGCGTCGTTGGTCTGGGGCGTCATCAGCCATTCGTCGCGGTCCACCGGCTGGCCCAGTTTGGCCAGTTGGCGCCGGAACTCGAATCCCCATGCGGCGATCACGTTGCCGACATACGACTCCCGCGAAATCGCCAGCGCACCATAGTCGCGCCAGCGGTCGGGATATCCGATCTTGGGCCGCATCGCGTCGATCTTGGCGTACGCGGATTTCTTGGTTTCCGGACTCATCCAGGTCGCGGCCTGGATGCGCTGGCGCATGGCCTCGAGATGGAAGCGAACCATTTTCAGCACGCGTTCCTTCGCCATCGGGCTGAAGGCTTCACGGACGTAAAGCTGCCCGAGATCCTCGCCGATGGCGGCGTCGGTGGCCGCCAGCACGCGTTTCCACCGGGGCTTCAACTGGGTGGCGCCACTCAGCTTCGTGCCATAAAAGGCGAAATGCTCGTTGACGAAAGCGTGGTCGAGATAGTCGGAGGTCTGCGCGAGCACCTGCCAGCGCAGATATTTCTTCCACGTCGCGACGGACTCATGCTGCACCAGGTCGTCGAGGGCCGCGAAAAATTCGGGCTGGCCCACGAGCACCGCCTTTTCTCCGGCCGGAAACCGGACCGCGCGGAAAAAATCCTCCCACGTCAGGCCCGCCGCCACCGTTTTCAGCTCGGTGCGCGCAAACTTGTGGTAGTTTTTCTCCGGGTCGCGCAGGTCGACCAGGGTGCGGGAGGCGCCGGCCAGCCTTGTCTCGAACGCCATGATGGTGGCGGCGTCGGCCTGCGCGGCATCGGTGGCGGCGCCAGCCAGCCGCAGCGTGTGGGCGATGTGCTCGACATAGGCGTGGCGGATGTCCTCGGCTTCCGCACCGGGACGGAAATAGAAATCGCGTTCCGGCAGGCCGAGACCTCCCTGCGCGAACGAAGCGATCATGGCGCTGCTGTCCTTGTCGTCGACCTGCACGCCGAAATTGAAGCCGGCGTCCAGGCCCTCGGCCGCCAGGGCCCCGAGGAGCGGCAGGAGGTCGTGCGGCCCCTGCACCGCCTCGATCCGGGCGAGAAAAGGCGCGAGGGGCGCGAGGCCGGCGCGTTCGATGGCGGCCTCATCCATGCCGGCCGCATAAAAATCGCCGATGCGCTGGGCAACGGTCGCTTTCATGCCCGGATGGGCCGCGGAGGACTCGAGAATCCGGCGAAGGATGACGAAGGTGCGCTCGTTGATCTCCTGGTTGACCCCGTAGGACGCGTATTCGGCGGGAATCGGCACGTGGTCGTAGCCGCCGCAGGCATATTCGTAGAAATCCGCGCCGGGCGAAACCCCCAGGTTCATGTAGGCGCGATCGACGCAGCTTATCTTGGGCGCAGCTTGGGCGGACACCGCCGCGAGAACAGCCGCGGCGAGGAGGCGGAAATTTTTCATGGAAAGAATGGCCGATCAGCGCAGATTCGCCGGACCGAATGCCGCCGGCAGGAGCGCGGTCAAAGTCACGTCGATGCGGTCGGCCCCGGCGCAGGTGGAGATCACGCGGGCGTCGGGACCGAATTCATTGATCACCTGGCGGCACGCGCCGCAGGGCATGACCGCGGCGGGAGTCGGGGTGTGGATGGCGACGGCGCGCACCGTGCGTTCGCCCGCGGCAATCGCAGAGAAGATGGCCGTTCGCTCGGCGCAATTGCACAGGCCGAAGGAGGCGTTTTCCACGTTCGCGCCCGTGAAGATTCGTCCGCTGCCGGCGAGCACGGCGGCTCCCACGGGAAATCGGGAATAGGGCGCATAGGCCGATTTGGCCGCCTGTCGCGCCGCCTTTTCCAAACGTCGGATCTGGGCCGGCGAAATCGGTTTCGACATGTCGGTCAGGCCCGGTTCGCGAGCAGTTCCTGAGCCCGGCGCTGCCGCTCGGAATACGTCTGGATGTTGGCCATGATCGCGTTGAACTGATCGCGACCCTCGGCGGCGGCCCACTCAATCTGCTGCTGCGGGTTCACGGTCCATTTTCCCCATTGGCGGTCGAGGAGGTCGAGCGCGGCCGTCCATTCGCCGTAGAGTTTTCGGTCCAGCTCACGAATCGCCATCGTCGGCCCGATGGTTCGTCCGAAGCTTTCGTCGAATTCGTTCAAGTAGGCCTTCTTTTCCGCCGAGGCGATGTCGGCGGTGGCGAGGAGCTGCTCGGCATGCTCGCGCATCCCGTGATACAGCGTGATGAGGGCGGCGTTAGCGGCGGCGAGCTTCGCGATCCGCTCGCGCCGGGGCCCGATCTGGTCACGCCCCGTGATCGTGGTGAACCGCGCGTCGTCCGAGGAACTGAAGGCATCCACCATCTTCACGTAGGTGCCGGCCTGTTCCTGCAGCGGCTGGACGACCTTCAGGCTGACGGTCATCATGGCGCGCGCCTTGGGCGACAGCTTGGCGAGCGTGTCTTCCATGATCTTCGCCATTTGGGCCTGGTCCTCGGTCGCCTGCTTCAGGTCCGGGGTGCTGAGCGCGTCCCGTTTCAGCGCCTGGACGCGGGTATTCATGTCCTGAATCAGGGTCTCGTCCGCGTCGGCCCGGGAAGAGAGCGGCAGCGCGAGCGCCAGGGCGAAAAGGGGAATCAGGCGGCGGATCATGAGAGCAGGAGGATTAGAGGCCGAATTCTGACTTCACCTCGGCGAACTTCTCAATGGCAAAGGCTAGATCCTCGCGGCTGTGACCCGCCGACACCTGGGTGCGGATGCGGGCGAGTCCCTGGGGCACCACCGGAAAAAAGAAACCGATGACGTACACGCCTTTCTCCAGCATGCGGGCCGCCACCTTTTGCGACAGGGCCGCGTCGCCAATCATGACCGGCACGATGGGGTGGGTGCCGGGGCGGATGGCAAGGCCGGCGCTGGCGAGGCCCTCGCGGAAGAAGCGCGTGTTGTCCTCCAGCCGGTCACGCAGCGCCGTCGACTGTGACAGCAGCTCGAGGCAGCGCAGGGACGCCGCGGCGATGGCCGGCGCGAGCGTATTGGAGAACAGGTAGGGCCGGGAACGCTGGCGCAGCAGGTCGATGATTTCCTTCCGCCCCGACGCATACCCGCCGCTGGCGCCGCCGAGTGCCTTGCCGAGCGTGCCGGTGAACACGTCGACGCGGCCCTGGACGCCGCAGTACTCGTGGGTGCCGCGGCCGGTGCGGCCGAGGAATCCCACCGCATGGCTGTCGTCGACCATGACGAGCGCGTCATGGCGGTCGGCGAGATCGCAGATTCCTCCGAGATTCGCGATGTAGCCGTCCATCGAGAAAACGCCGTCGGTCGCGATCAACTTGAAGCGGGCCCCCTTGGCGTCCGCTTCCTTCAACCGGGCTTCGAGATCGGCGAGGTCATTGTTCTTGTACCGGTACCGCTGTGCCTTGCAGAGACGGATGCCATCGATGATCGAGGCATGGTTGAGTTCGTCGGAGATCACCGCGTCCTCCGCGCCGAGCAGGGTCTCGAACAGGCCGCCGTTGGCGTCGAAGCAGGACGAATAGAGGATGGTGTCCTCCGTGCCAAGAAAGCGCGAGATCGCCGCCTCCAGATCCTTGTGCAACTGCTGGGTGCCGCAGATGAAGCGCACGGAGGCGAGTCCGTACCCCCAGCGGTCGAGGGAGGCGCGCGCCGCGGCGACGAGCTCGGGATGGTCCGCGAGTCCGAGATAATTGTTCGCGCACAGGTTCAGCACGCGTCCTCCGCCGTCCGCCACCGCGATCCGCGCGGTCTGGTGGGTGGTGATGACGCGCTCGCGCTTGAAAAGCCCGGCGGCTTCGATTTCGCCCAGGGTACGGCGCACGTGTTCGAGGAATCTTGTCGGCATGGCGGATTTACTCCCAGTCGAGGATGATCTTGCCGGACTTGCCCGCACCCATGAGGTCAAAGCCCTCGGCGAATTTTGCTGCCGGCAGGCGGTGCGTAATCACCGGGGAGATGTCGAGGCCGCCCTGGACCAGGGCGGTCATCTTGTACCAGGTCTCGAACATTTCGCGCCCATAGACGCCCTTCAGGTGCAGCATCTTGAAGACGATCTTGTTCCAGTCGACCCTGGCTTCCGCTGTGTGGGTGCCGAGCAGCGCGATGCGCCCGCCCATGATCATGTTGTCGATCATCTGGTTCAAGGCGGCCGCGCTGCCCGACATTTCCAGGCCGACATCGAAACCTTCGGTCATGCCGAGTTCCTGGTGCCAGACTGCGGAAAGATTTTCCCGCGTCACGTTCACGGCCCGCGTGGGATTGAAGCGCCGGGCGAGTTCGAGTCGGCCGTCGTTGATGTCGGTGATGACGATCTTGCGCGCGCCGGCGTGTTTCGCGACGGCGATGGCCATGCAGCCGATCGGCCCCGCGCCCGCGATCAGGACGTCTTCGCCGACCATGTCGAATGAGAGGGTGGTGTGCACGGCGTTTCCGAGCGGATCGAAGCAGGACACGACATCCAGCGGCAGGTCCGCCGGAACCTTCCACACATTGCTGGCGGGCACGCAGACGAAGTCGGCAAACGCGCCGTCGCGGTTGACGCCGACCCCGATCGTGTTCGGACACAGGTGGCGGCGCCCGGCGAGGCAGTTGCGGCAGTGGCCGCACACGATGTGTCCTTCGCCGGTCACGAGCTGACCCTTGGGCAGGCCGGTCACGCCGGCACCCGTGGCCTCCACTGTGCCGACGTATTCGTGTCCGATCACCAGCGGCGGCTTGATGGTGCGCTGCGCCCACAGATCCCATTTGTTGATGTGGATGTCGGTGCCGCAGATCGAGGTCTTCTTGATCCTGATCAGGACATCGTTGAGGCCGGGTGTCGGAACCGGGACCTCGGTCATCACGAGGCCGGGAGCCGCGGTCGGTTTGACAATGGCGCGCATGGTGGCGGGCATGGGTGGGGAAGCGTGGACGGCGAAGCTACCCGGTTATGACACGGGCACAACTCCGAAGGAAAACTTCCGGTCGCCCTAGAAAGTTGCGAAGAAACACGAACCTGAGAGGCGGCTTTGCCCGCGGAACAAACGGAATACGCTCCAGGGTTTCGACCCGGGAAGCCCCGTCTGCGATGGACGACATTTTTTCCCTGCGCGTGGCTGACCCGGGCCGGACTTTCCCGTGCTCCGTGGTTCAGTTCGCTCCGTTCAACCGCCGGCCCGAACCGTGCGGCTGAGCCTTCCCTCGTCGGCGTCCGCAACCCGCCGATCCCGCCTATGTCTGGGTATCCATCGAGCGCCAAAGATACCACGCGGCGACGCTGCGGTAAGGCTGCCAGCACTTCGCGTGTTTCAGAATGTGCTCCGGCTTCGGCTCGCGCCGCTTGCGATAGAGGCGCTTGAAGGCCATCCGCACGGCATAGTCGCCGGTGGGCATCACATCCGGCCGCCCGAGATAGAAGATCAGCAGCATGTGCACCGTCCACGGTCCGATGCCGCGCACCTCGGTCAGGCGTGCGACGAGCTCGTCATCCGGCAACGCGTGGGCCTCGCGCAGGCTGGGCACAACGCCGTCGCGCACCTTGGCGGCGAGATCGCGTCCGGCCAGCATCTTTGATCGCGACAACCCGGCCCCGCGCAGGTGTTCGTCGGAAGCCGCCAGCATTGCCTCCGCGGTGGCGCCGCCGTGGCGGTCGAGAATTGCGACCACCCGTCCAAGAATGGTGGAAGCCGCCTTGCCGTGGAGCTGCTGGTAAACAATGGAGCGAAGCAGCGCCTCGAACAGGGTGGCGGTCTTTCGCGGCGGGAGCACAAACGGTCCGACGCGATCAATCAGGGCCGCCATTTCCGGGTCCGCCTGGCGCAGATGGGCCACGGCGGCCGCCGGATCGTAACGCAGTTTCGATTTCATTCGGACAACAATTCCGCGCCTTCCAGCGTGAGGAGACGTGTTTTGGTGCGTACGCCGCCAGGCGCCGAAAAGCCGGTCATCTTGTCGCTCGCCGAAACCACCCGATGGCACGGGACAATCAGGGGCCAGGGATTGGTGGCCAGGGCGACGCCGACCGCGCGCGCGGATTCCGGCCCGAGGGCCATTTCGCGGGCGATGTCGCCATAGGTCGTCTTGTGGCCCGGCCGAACGGCCAGCGTCCGCAGCAGCACCGCCTGCTGGAAGTCGCTGACGCGCGACCAGTCGATCGCGGCGTCGGAAAAATCCTGGAGCTTGCCTTCGAAATGCTGCTGCACGCGCTTGATCAGCTCCGCGACCCACTCGGGTGCCGGGCCCGCGGCGGGCTGGCTGCGCGCCTTGGCGGCCACGCGACGCTCGGTCAGCTCGTCCGATTCGCCCGGGAGCTGGAATCCGGTCAGTCCCGTGTCGTTCCACGCGATTCCGCAGGAACCAAAGGCCGTGGAAAATAACTGATGGGGCATGGGGACAGCGTGGTCGGATTCTGAACCGGGCGCAAGCGTACCCGGGCCGATTTGCCGGCCGATGACGAAAAACGGGCGGCTAATCCGGATGCCATCTTGCGACCGTGAACCCCTTTTTCCGCAATCCCGCCAGCAAGCCATCCGGCCCGTTCCGATACGTCGGGCGGACCACCACAAATGCGAATTGACCGGAAGCCGCGAGGCCCGCGATCGTATTGAGCCAGTCCCGCTTCCGGTGGGTGACTTCGCTGGAAAATTTGGTCGTTCCGATTAGAGCGTTGGCTTTTTCGGGGCTGGAGCAGTGGTTTAGTTGGGCCCGATGTAACGACGAAAGAATTCCTCGTAGCGAACGAGAGTGTCAAGGCGCTGCCTGGGCTCGCCGCTGCGGCTCAGCTCATGCGTGGCCCGCGGATACCGCGCTTCCTCGACGTCGCGGCCGAGTTGTTTCAGGCTGCGGAGCATCATCTCGCTCTGCACGAAGCCGGTGCGGCGGTCGTTGTCGCCGTGCTGCATCAGCAGCGGGGTGGTGATGTCCTGGACGTAGGTGATCGGGGAATCGCGCTCGAGGATGTGGCGCGCCTCGGGTTCCCATGGATAGCCGCCGAAGGCGCGTGGAACCAGCCGCCAGGCATTGCCCTCGCCGAAAAACGTGAGCAGGTCGTATACGCCGCGCTGCGCGACGGCCGCCTTGAAGCGGTGGTCATGACCCAAGATCCACGCCGTCATGTAGCCGCCATACGAGCCGCCCGTCATCACCTCGCGTTTGATGTCCACGGACGGATCCTTCTCCGCGAACGATACCGCGCTGAGAATGTCGGCCGACGGTCCGATGCCCCAGTCGCGATAGTTGGCGTGCTGGAAACCATAACCGTAGCCGCCGGAACCGCGCGGGTTCGAGTAGACGATCGCATAGCCGCGGGCGGCAAAATACTGGAACTCGAACCACATCGAATCCTCGCCGGGACCCCACATCGCCGCCGGACCGCCGTGAATCTCCAGCAGAAGTGGATATTTTTTCCCGGCCTGAAATGACGTCGGTTTCATCGTCCAGTAGTCGACCGTCAGGCCGTCGGCGTCGGTCAGGCGATGCGCCTCGGTGGTGCTCAGTTTCTTGCCCTGCAGCCACTCGCCGTTGTGGGCGGTCAACTCCTTCGCCGCCGTGCCATCCGCCGGACCAGAGTAGAGTTCATAGGGGTCGGCGGCCGTCGTCAGGACCTCCACGAGCCGGTCCTTCCCGAGAGCGAAGTCGCGCACGCCGAGCTGCGGGTCCGGGTTGAGCCGGACGGCATCGCCGCCCGCGGCGGCCACGCGATAGAGCGGAAACGCGCCGTTGGTCGGGGCCACAAAGTAGATGTACCGGCCGTCCGGAGACCAGCGGAGATCGCTAGCGCCGCGATCGAGTTTCTCCGTCAGGGGCCGTGGTTCGCCGCCGGCCGCCGGCACAACGGTGACCTCGGCCTGGCCATAGCTGAAGATCTCGCCCGGGGTCGCGGTATACGCGAGGAGCTTGCCGTCGGGCGAGGGAGTCGGCGCGCGGAACGTGAAGCCGGCGGTGTCGACGAGCGTGCGGATGCGCCCGGAGGCGGCATCGATCGCGATGATGCGGTTGTGTTCCGCGCGGTCCGGGTTCTCGTCCTCCATGCGGGCGGTGAGCGCCACGATTTCCCGGCCATCCGCCGTCCATTCGGGCGCGTCGACCGAAACATAGCCGGGGGTGAGGTCGCGCGCTCCGGCGCCTTCGCGGGCGTCCTGGACGAAGACGTGGGTGAACGAAAATTCCGGTTCGATGTCGGACTCGCTCTGGAAGTCGAGCCGGTCGAGCACGCGCGGGTTGCCGTCGGCCTCGTTCCGCGCGAGCCACTCACGGCGCTCCGCCAGCGAGCCGTCGGGATCGGCTTTGGCCGGGGATTCCCTGGTGCCGTCATGCGTTTCCCTGTCCGCGCTCCAGTTGGCGGTGTCGTTCGGATTGCGGCCGGGGCGCTCGACCTTCCATTTCGGACTGGGGTCGGCGTCGGCTTTCTCCTGCGCGGCCCGCACCTGGGCGTAGGAAAGCGAGCTGGTGAAGAGGACGCGGCGGCCGTCGCGGGACCAGCGGGGCCGGCCGGCTCCGGTTTCGCATTTCGTCAACGGCATCGCCTCGCCGCCCGCGAGGTTGAGGGTGAAAACCTGGGGCTTCTCCTTTTCGATCGCGCGGACAAAGGCGATGCGATCGCCCTCCGGACTCCAGGCCGGAGACGTGTTGGACGGCGAGCCATGCGTCAGTTGACGGGGCGGGGCGGAACCATCGGCCGGGACAAGCCAGAGATTGTTTTGATAGGTCCAGTCGTCCTTGGTGCCGGCCTTCGGCTCGATGGACTTGACCACATAGACGACCCAGGCGCCATCGGGCGACAGGGCGGGAGACTCCACCTGGCGGACCTTCAGCAGGTCGGTGGCTTCGATCAGGGCCGGTTCGGCCGGGGCGGCCGCGGCACCCAGGCCGGCGACCGAGAGGGAGGCAATCAGTGCGGACAGGCACAGGCGCGGCATAAGTGTTGGCAATGTGCGGAATCTGCTGCATCTGTCGAAACGAAACATGCCCCAGAACCGTTTCTACAACGACTTCGACGTGCAGGAATGGGGCAGCCCCCGCAAGACCGACTACCGCAGTCCGTTCCAGGTCGACCGGGACCGCATCATCCATGCGCACGCCTTCCGCAAGCTGCAGTCGAAGACCCAGGTGTTCCTCAGTGGCGAATACGATTTCTACCGCACGCGCCTCACGCACTCGATGGAGGTGGCGCAGGTGGGGCGTTCGATCTGCCATTATCTGCTCAGTCGCGGCGAGCCGCTGGCGGAGGATTTTTTCATCGACCCCGATCTCGTCGAGGCGAGCTGCCTGGCGCACGACCTCGGCCATCCGCCGTTCGGGCATTCGGGCGAGCGCACGCTGCAGGAGCTGATGAAGCGGCGCGGCGGATTTGAAGGCAATGCGCAGACGCTGCACCTCCTGTGCGAGACGATTTACCAGAACGAGTCCGGCGTGAAGGGCATGCAGCCGACGCGCGCGCTGCTCGACGGCATTCTGAAATACAAGAAGCTCTACACGGAGTTCGCGACCCCGCCGGTCAACCATTTCATCTACGACGGCCA
>DASYDZ010000040.1:0-81537 GCA_036499305.1 Candidatus Didemnitutus sp. | reverse complement strand
GCGCATACGTCGATCGAGTCGCGCGGAACCGACCGGACCGCGAAGCGGGTCAAGGCGGTGGCGGAATCCGCCGCCAGTTACGGCGGCATCGGAGCCAGGCGCGGCGGACGCCGCCGGCACCGGACGCGCTAGTCAGGGCAGGACCGGTTCAATGCCGGTCCGCCTCCACGGAGCAAGCTCCGGGGATTCTACGCGCGTCTTGCATTGCCGGGAAGGTCGACAAGCGCATGAAGCTTTCGGTGGATGAAGTGCGAAACAATCTCGAAGCCCACGATATCCCCGCGGCTCGGGATGCGTTGAGTCGTGATCGACTGCCCATCCGCCAGCCAGTCCCATGGCGTGACTTCCGCGAAGCGAATGACGCTTGGCCGCCGCTTGTTGTTCCGGAGCCCCACAAACAACCCGTCACTGCGTCGGCCGGCGGCGGCTCCGAAGGCACCGGCAAAAGTGGAAAGCCAGGACAACGCCCCAGATGAGCATCCCGATCGGTGCCGGCTTGTTTGCGGCCCACGCAGCCGTGACATCACCCGTCAACAGACAGCCAAGCGATCGGGTAGCGCCGCAAAGTGGACAGTCGAGACCCGAAAGCAACTTGAACGGACACACAGGCACGTAAGGGATATGTGCCAAGCGCACGAACAACGCAATGAACCCATAGCAGATAAGCAGCGCCGAAGTCAGAAGGAGCGAGCCGCAACAGGAAAACCGCGCCAAGCAGGCGCGGGCGGCCCTCAGGATCGGCGCCATCGGACCTTTCGTCCTTCGCCATCCTTCATCGCACCGCAGCAAAGGAGGAGCACATCAATCCCCCACCATACAAAAAGTCCCCCGACAGTGCAGAGTTTGAGCAGGCCGAGCCAAAACGATCCGAGATATAGCCGGTCGACACCCAGCCAGCCACCAAAAAAAGAAAGCAAGAGCGCGCCAAGCCAGCTTGCATCGCTTTCCGTAATTTCACGATTCAAGACTGCCCTCCATCGTTCGTCGGCCGGATGATCTGAGGTCGCTTTCCTCACGGACCTTTGAGGGCTGGCAGAGATGCAACGAACCGCTTGACCGCGCCGGCAGCCCACGCTGGATAGCGGACCGAAACCTCGGAGCCGCTCGCAGTGGGGTTTGCCGTCACAACCAGATTCTGGAAACGGCGAACCTTTCGGATCACCGCAATGTACATGATGATTCCCGGTATCACGCAGGCCATGAAGGCGAGGATGGTCAGCAGAAGCATGAACCAAGGAATGGGGGGCATCCCATCGAAGGTGGCTACCCGCGCCGACTGACTGCTGGTGCGAAATTTCTCCGTCGCGAAAAATTGGACCGATCGGACGATCACATCCTCGCTCGAGAGGGTGGTTTGGATGCTGGTGACTGTGTCTGCCATAATTGGAGTAGAAGGCGTCCGGCGGCGGCACTCACCGCACCGTGGTACCGCGGTGATCTGCCGGCGTATTCGCCCTCCTCATTTCGGTGGATCGACGCCAAAGTCGTACACCCGGTGCATGACAATGATCGCATATTCGCCCGCGGGAAGTCCGCTCCGCGACCGGACCTCGTAACGATCGGGAATCGGCGCCCCGGAATCGTCCTTTGCAGGCGCAAATTCCACGGTAAAGATGCGTTCCGGCGGAAATTCCGGCCCTTGAATGGTCACCGAGTCCCCCATCATCTTGCTCTTGTCGATGAGGATTTCGCGGTTGCCCGAATTGCGCGGCTCCCAGCGGGTGAGCGTCACGCCTTGCTCGGGACGTGAGTTACGTGGAACGGAAACGAGGACCGCAGGATTCTGGTTTTCGGTCCGGAGCTGGGCGTGTTGCCCGGGAATCGACCAATAGTCGCGTCGCCCAAAGCCAAAGGCGATGGCGGAAACCATGATTCCCGCCATCCGGTAGTTCGTTTCGCTGTAAATCATTGTCGTGCGCTTGCCGTTGTCGATGAAGACGGTGTCCTGCGCCTGTTGTGCCGCCTCGGCCTGTGCCTGCGCCGCAGGAAATGGCAACCCCGGCGGCGGCGGGGCCACGGACCCGGGGGCAGGCGCGGCACTCGCCGTCATCGCCGCGAGAATCGCGGGCGTCGCCCCCTTGCTCTTGAGCGCGATCAGCGCATCCGGAGATGTGTCGAACTGCCGCTCGCCGCCCTTGATCACGTTGACGATGACGTCTTCGGACATTCCCGCCCCAAGAAGTTTTTCGATATCGGCGTTAGTGACCGGAGCCGCCGCGACCCTCACCGCCAGCAGGACCGTCATCAGTATTCCCAATGAGATACCCTTCATTTGGCAGCCTCCGTCTCAACGCTGACCCCACAAGGGTCGCATTGGTGATGATCTGCCGAAGCCACAGCCAGACACATACGGGGGTGCAGAAGGGATGACTCAAAACGCCGCGAGCGACTACTGGCCTAGTCGTCACGGCGGACCACGTTCAGGTCGACATCACACCACCGATCGTGGGGTGTTTGGTCAAGCACAAACACCCTATAATCGCGGGTGTGTTCTCGCTCGAAGCACTCGCTTCCCGACTCCGCCGTCTTCGGCTGCGCCATGCCCTGACCCAGGAGGAATTCGCGGAAGCTTCGGGTTTGAGCTACAAGTTCTACCAGCAAATCGAGGCGGGACGAAAGAAGCAGCTCTGGCTGCAGACGCTCGATCGTCTGGCCGCCGGATTCGGGGTTGCGGCATGGCAGATGATCGCGCCACACGATCCCGCGCATACGTCGATCGAGTCGCGCGGAACCGACCGGACCGCGAAGCGGGTCAAGGCGGTGGCGGAATCCGCCGCCAGTTACGGCGGCATCGGAGCCAGGCGCGGCGGACGCCGCCGGTGCCGGACGCGCTAGTCAGGGCAAGACCCGTTCAATGCCGGTGCCCGCCGGGATTCCGAGTCGGGTCATCAGCGGCGGATCGCCCGGTTCGCCCCGCGCTCGAAGCGATTGGATTTGGGCTTGGTTTCCGCGGCGAAAATGGTGCGGTGGCGCCATGGCCGCACCTTCAATCGCATTCATTGGCACCGGCGTGATGGGACGCAGCATGGCGGGACATCTGCTCGCCGCCGGGCACCCGCTGCATGTCCACAACCGCACCAAGTCAAAGGCCCAGCCGCTCCTCGACGCCGGCGCCCGCTGGCATGACTCGGCCGGCGCCGCCGCGGCCGAGGCGGAATTTATCGTGACAATCGTGGGTTACCCGAGCGACGTCGAGGCGACCTATTTCGGCTCCGGTGGAATCCTCGCCCACGCACGGTCGGGTGCCGCGTTGATCGACATGACGACCTCGAGCCCGAAGCTCGCCCGGCGGCTCGCGGCCGCCGCGAGCGAACGTGGACTCGCGGCGCTCGACGCCCCGGTGTCGGGCGGCGATGTGGGTGCGCGCGAGGCCCGGCTGGTGATCATGGCCGGAGGCGAGCCCCCGGCGTTTGAGCGGGCCCGCCCGGTCCTCGCGCTCATGGGCCGCAATATTGTGCTCCATGGTCCGGCAGGTTCGGGGCAGCACTGCAAGCTGGCCAACCAGATTTCCATCGCATCGATCATGATGTCATGGTGCGAGGCGCTCACGTACGCCAGGCGCGCCGGCCTCGATCCGTCCCGCGTCATCGAAAGCGTCGGAGCGGGCGCCGCCTCGAGCTGGTCGCTGGTCAATCTCGCTCCGCGCGCGTTGCGGGGAGATTTCGGTCCCGGCTTCTACGTGAAACATTTCCTCAAGGACATGCGTCTCGCTCTCGAATCGGCGGCCGAGATGCAGCTCGACCTGCCCGGCCTCAATCAGGCGAAGAAACTCTACGACGAGGTTTCCCAGCGCGGCTGGGATGACGCCGGCACCCAGGTTCTTTTCCGCCTCTATGCGGAAAGGGCCTGAGACGGACTCCCGCAGTTGGGGGTGGAACGCGTTGTCTCAACACGTTCGCGAATCGAAGCGCGTTGAGGACAACACACTCCACCATTTGATTCGCAGCTTCACAGAGCCAATCGTGTGTTCAATTGCATGAGTGGCTGAGACGAATGACTGGAGTTGAGAGACTCCGGGGGTCGGTCACGATATCCCATCCACGTGAAGCCGTCGGTTTTTTCGAGTAATTCGCGTGTTTCGTGGGCCAATGGATCGGGGGAAAGGGGAAAGTTGAGCGTTGAGAGTGATCGGATCGACTGCCTGCCACTCCGCCCCGAACCCCCGGTTGAATACTGAAACATTCCCCGCAGCTTGCTGCGGGGTTTCCATGCGAGTTAGGACGCTGCCCGGCGTTGCCCTGCTTGGAGGGTAATGCAAGCTGCGCGTAGAATCCCCGGAGCTTGCTCCGGGGAGTAGCGCTGGTGAAAGGGTAGCGTTCAATTCAGCCTGGTCCGCCCGCGCGACCCGTCAGTGCCGCGGCATTCAGGCCCGCCAGATTGCGCTCAAAGGACTTCCCCAGCGATCGTGCAACGAGCGGGCCAGCCAGCTTGCGAAAAGGATTGAGTCCCAGATCCACCTCGTCACGCCACAAAACCCGCGTCGCTCCGCTCTCCCCGGGTTCGAGGGCAATCCGTCCCTGGACCATCTCCGCGCGGCTCAGCAGGCGCATTTCGTAGCCGATCGCGCGGTTCTGTTCGAAATGCGTGATGATGAGCGAACCCGAGCCGAGTCGCGCCGCGACCCAAAGCATGGAGCCGGCCAGGCCGGTGGTCGCCGACGGGTAGGAAAATGACAGGGTGGGATCCTCGGATCGGTTCCAGACCGTCCACCCCGGCCAGAGGCGCAGATCCGCCACCCAGGGAAATATCCTTTCCGGCGGCAGGTCGATCACGAGCGTCCGCGCCACCTTGATCCGCGCCGGGAGCAGGAAACCGATCGCGGTGACGAGGAACACTGCCCCCGCGAAGAGGCCGGCGAGAACGACCAGCATGCACGAAGCTGTTTCGACCGAATGCGGGACGCCAGCCCGGAGATGCCGCGGCGGGCGGCTCGCGACGCCTTGGTTGCAGGCTGGCGTTTGTCGGGGCGAGACGCTGGGCTAATCGCATGCGCCGAATCTGTCCCGCCGCGCTTGCCGCACTGATGGTGCTCGCCGCCACCCTGGCCGGCTCGGAAGCCCCGCTGTCGGACGGTCTCTACGCCGAGTTCGATTCGAGTCATGGGCCGCTCGTCGTCGAGCTCTGCTATCGCCAGGCGCCGCTGGTATGCGGCTCGTTCGTGGGCCTCGCCGAGGGGGCCATCGCGCCCCGCGGCCGGCAGCCCTTCTTCACCGGCCTGCGGTGGTATCGCGTCGTGCCCGATTTCGTCATCCAAAGCGGCGATCCCACCAATCCGGGAGGCGGCATCCAGGACCGGCCGACGCCGAAACCGGGGGACGAGGCCGCGGGTCATCCGTATAACTTTCCCGATGAGATCGTGCCGGAGCTGCACCACGACGCCGCCGGGGTGCTGTCGATGGCCAACGCCGGACCCGACACCAACAGCAGCGAGTTCTTCATCACGCTGCGCGAAACCAACCGGCTCAATTATCTGCACAGCGTGTTCGGCCGGGTCGTGCGCGGCATCGAGATTCTTCCCGCCATCAAGGCCGACGAACCGTTTTCCATTCGCATCCTGCGCGTCGGCCCCGCCGCGCAGGCGTTTGACGCCAGCGAGTCCGCCCTGAAAACGCGCATGGCGACAGCGGTGAAATACACCGGTCCCGCCCAGCCCGGTCCGGACGCGTTCTTCGATGACCCCGACAAGCTGCTGCCGCAGGACGTCCCGCGCGCGCAGAACTTCAACTTCAAGCTCGCAAACTACGCGCGCTTCGCAAACCGGAACATCCGCGCCCGCCTCTGGGCCGCATCTCCCGCGGGGGCCGGGCCGTCCGCCGATGATCCCGCCACCACTCTCGCCCGGCGATTCGGGCTGATGGACGAAGGCGTCGCGGTCACGTATTTTGCCGCCGCCGATCGCTGGGACCTCCGCATCGGCGACCGCTGGCTCCCGCGTTTCGTCGGCCATGCCGGCAACCGGGCTGAATTCTCGCGCGACGGCTCGCTCGCCCGCGCGCATGATGCCTTTGTCGCCGGCGCCCGCCAGCGCGCCACCGCAACCGCCGCCCGGCTCCGCAGCCAGGGTCGCACGATCGACGGACCGGAAATGCTCAAGCTGACGGTCGATGAAATCCTCGACACTCTCGTGCTGCTCTACGAAGGCAGAACCACTCCATGAAATCCCGCCACGTCCCCCTGTTTTTCCTCGCCGCGTTTGCCGCCGGCACGGCGATCGCCGACGACGTCCACGCGCTCGTCGCGCGGAAGCTCGACGCCGAATACGATTCGCTGCGCGCCTTCTACGTCGACCTGCATGAGCATCCGGAACTCTCCCTGATGGAGGAGCGCACGTCCGCGAAGGTCGCGGGCGAACTGCGCGCCGCGGGTTTCGAGGTCACGACCGGCGTCGGCGGACACGGCGTCGTGGCGGTGCTGCGCAATGGGCCCGGCCCGACCGTCCTGTTCCGCTCGGACATGGATGCGCTGCCCGTCGCGGAGGAAACCGGCCTTCCCTACGCCAGCAAGGTCGTCACGCCCGATCCCAGCGGCCGCGAGGTCCCGGTGATGCACGCGTGCGGGCATGACATCCACATGACTTCTCTCGTGGGCTCGGCGCGTGTGCTCGCGGCGCTGCGCGAGCACTGGTCGGGAACTCTTGTATTGATCGGACAGCCGGCCGAGGAACGCAGCCTTGGTGCGCGCCGCATGCTGGCCGACGGGCTGTTCACGCGCTTTCCCCGGCCCGACTTCGTGGTCGCGCTGCACGACTCGGCCACGCTTCCCGCCGGCACGATCGGCATGGTCGAAGGCAACATCATGGCCAACGTCGACTGGGTCGACATTACTGTCCGCGGCGTGGGCGGCCACGGAGCCTATCCGCACGCGACCAAGGATCCGGTCGTCCTTTCGGCCCGGATCATCCTCGCGCTCCAGACCATCGTCAGCCGGGAGACGCCTGCGACCGAACCGTGCGTGGTCACGGTGGGGTCAATTCACGGCGGCACGAAGGCCAATATCATCCCCGATGAGGTGAAGCTGCAGCTCACCCTGCGGTCATACTCCGACAGCGTCCGTGCACACACGATCGAGGCCATCCGGCGCATCTGCCGCGGCGAGGCGATCTCCGCAGGCCTGCCCGACGACCGCCTGCCGGTGGTCACGGTGATCGACGGCGAGGCCACGCCCGCAACCTACAACACTCCTGAACTGACCCGCCGCCTGCGCTCCGCCATCACCGCCTGGATGGGCCCCGATCGCGTTGTCACGACCCAAGCCGAAATGGGCGGCGAGGACTTCAGCTTCTTTGGCCGGACGGCCGAGCACATCCCGCTCTGCCTGTTTCGCGTCGGAGCGGTCGATCCCGCCAAGATCGCAGAAAGCGAGCGCACGGGCGTGCCTCTTCCGCCGCTCCATTCGAGCCGATTCGCGCCCGTTCCCGAGCCGACCATCAAGGCGGCCGTCACCGCGACGGTTGCGACCGTCGTGGACCTGCTGCCGCTCCGCTGACCAAGGCGCGAGGCGGCATTCGGCCCATTCGACATACTCAGGGCTGGCGATGCCGCCTCACAGATTGACCCGATGCTATTATCTTCCGCTCAAGGGCTTTAGCATCGGTGCGTTACGGCACGATGGATACAGGTTTCGGCCCGCTCTTTTAGCATGTTTATGAGCGCGACTTTTGGACCACCCGGTGATTGAGTGGCCGCGCCCCCCCACTATGAACAAGTCCCCAGCGAGTGCGTTCACACTCGTCGAAATCATGATTGTCGTCGTGATCATCGGATTACTGGCGGCGATGGCGATTCCTGCGTTTCAAAAGATCAAGCAACGGTCGCAGGACAATACGGTGCTGAATAACGCGCGCCAGCTCGCGGCCGCGGCCGATCAGTATTTCCTGGAGACCGGCGTGACGACCGTCGCGTCAGCGGATCTCATCGGGCCCACGCAGTATATCCGCTTTCAGAGTCCGGTCGGCAATGAAGTTTATCCCGGCGTCCTGACCCAGGGTGTCACGATCACAGTGCTGGGCGTTGGCGGGGTGCGCACGGTGACGTTTTCGCCGTAGGTCCGTGTCCTGCCCAGGCGGGTATCTCCAAAACCTGACGCCGGCTCCGGTTTGAAGATCCGTCCGGGCGGGGACGGAATTATCGGCAAAGACTTGGGCGAAGCGGAAGTAAGCGGCCGCCCGGGACATCGATCATCCGTTCCCCTCCGTGATCGGCGATTTCAACCGCGTTTCCGGTTCAGCGCAATTCCGGTATGATGCGGAGGCTTCCGTCCGGACCCGGCCGCAGCCGGTCGCGCGCGATCTCATTCGCGATCTCGCGCCAAGTGATGTCTCGAGCGCGATGGTTCGCGCGCCTCGAGAACATCTCGTCGATGTTCTCCGTCACGATCCGGGTCACCAGGCGCTCAAGAAATGCCCGGCCCGTGCCGTCCTCGGCCATGACCGTCGCGCGGAAGCCGGCGTCGACGTCCGCGCGCGCCTCGACGCATGCCGCGATCACTCCGCCGGAGTTCACGATGAAATCGGTCAGGCTCACAATTCCGCGCCGGTGCTGGAGAAAGTACTCGCTGACCAGGTCGGCCGGATTGTTGGCGCCCTGCAGGACGATGCGCGTGTGAACAAGCGGGGCATTTTCCGGATGGATCGCATGCGGGCGGGCCGCGGGCACGAGCAACGTGCACGGAAGTTCGATCAGGCGGTCGAGATGCTCGCCATCGAAGCGCTGCTTCACCGGTCCGCCGTAACTGGCCAGCCCTTCGCGCCGGCCGCGCGCGGCGAGCAGCGCGGGAACGTCCAGGCCGTCGGGCTGGTACAGTCCGGCGTTGATGTCGGATGCCCCGACGATCCGCGCCCCGGCGGCGAAAAGCTTCTCCGCGATCGGCGCCCCGACGTTGCCGAAGCCCTGGATAATGACGCTGGAATCCTTGACCCGGAAATCCGCAAGATGCCGTTCCGTCGCCATCGCCGCGGCAAAAAGCCCGTGCGCCGTGATCGCCCATTCGTCGAGCGGGAAGCCGCCCTCCGCCGGCGGTCGCCCCACGCCTCCGCGACCATGATGCGACGCGCCATTGCGATAAGAAAAGGTCTCATAGATCGCCTGCATGTCGGTCTCGTTGGTGCCCATGTCGGGTCCCGGGATGTATTCGGGAATCGACCAGAGCGCCTCCGCGAACCGTGTTATCAGGGCGCGCTTCGCCGTCGGATCGGCGGCGAGTTGGCGCGGATCGACGCAAATACCGCTTTTCGCACCACCGAGCGGCAGCATGGCCGCCGCGCTCTTCATCGTCATCGCGTGCGCCAGCCCGTAAATCTCCTCCACCGTGACGTCGGCGGCCATGCGCACTCCCCCGAGACCGCGCCCGCGGGCAAGGTTGTCGACCACCACGAATCCCCACGTGCGGTCATCGCCTGGGTCATATAGTCGGTGGATGGCGCGCGGGCCAAACTCGGTCGGTGCGATGCGATGGCGGCGCTCGATGTCGGCACCGGAGGCGGTGTCCACCGCGAGTTGGCCGGGGAGAGTCGGACTTTGCATTCCCATGTCATATTCCTGTCCATGTCCTGAGCGAAGGCAAAAGGCGGCCCGCTTCGGGGCATGAGCGGGTTTCCGCGGCAGGATTACCGGCCCGAATACTCCCGTCCCGAGGCCGCAACGCGGTTGCGGACGACGGATTCGCCCGCAACATGGATGTCTGTGCGCACTTACGGCATCCTCGTGATTCTTGGCCTGGTGCTGGTGTTCATCGCGTTCCAGGCGCGGACGGGCATCTTTCGGCGCGCCAATCCGGGCCCTCCCGCCAACAAGTACACCCGCGCGATGATGGAGGAGCAGCGCCTGAAGTCAGACGAACAGGAATTGATCGCCACCCGCTATGCGCATGCGGTCATCACGTCGTCCGGCCTGCGCTATGTCGTCACCGCGCCCGGCAGCGGCGAACCGCCGTCGGTGGGCGCCGAGGTGACCGTCGCTTATGAAGCCCGCGGCCTCGCCGATGGGACCGTTTTCGCCACCAGCCATGGGCTTGATAATCCGTTGCATTTCCGGGTGGGCACCCGAGCCGTGATCAAGGCGCTCGACGAGGCCGTGGGGACGATGCACCAAGGGGAAAAAAGGACCCTCGTCGTCCCGCCCTGGCTCGCGGAGGGAAACCTGCCGCCCGGCCCGGTTCCTCCGCATATGACACTAGTGTTTGACGTGGAACTCGTCGCGGTGCACTAAAAGGGCTGCGGGCCGCAACCTCCCTTCGTCCAGTGTCACGCCGAGGACAATTCCTGGCGCTGCGCCTTGGCAGCCAAGCCAAGGCCAAAGGGGACCGTTTCTGCCTGCGGGAGACGAGCCCCCGATGATGGTTCGTCCGACCATATTTCGCCAGCTCCTGCTCTGGGCCGCCGTGCTCATAACCCCATTGGTGCTGTTCGTGAGCTGGGGCATCTATGAGCAATTCGAGGGCGACCTGCTCAGCGAGCGCCAGAATCTGCGCCGCATTCGCCAGTTCGCCGAGCAGGAGGTGCACGCCTATATCGAGGCGACCCGCGGCCGGCTCGAGCGCCTGTCCCGCACCGAACCGTTCCAGGACCCGCATTCCGAGGAAGTCGAGCGCGAGCTCCGGAATTTTGCCCAAACCAATCCGAATTTTTCCAACCTCGCCCTGCTCGACCCCGCCGGCCGCGTGATCGGAGCCGCCTCCCTCCGGCCCGCCGACCCGAATTTGTCGCTCGCGAAGTTTTCGCCGTTCGACGCCGCGCTGCAGGCGCCGGACTTCTACGTCAGCCCGCTCTTTCGGGGCGCGGTCACGGGCCGGCCCAGCGCCATTCTCTCCCAACCGGTGAAGAGGCGCGACGGCACCCGCGTGGGGACACTCGTCGTGCCGCTCAACCTGCTCGAGCTCTCGCGGCTCCTGGCCTACGATCCGACGGATTCGCGCGTGATCGTCAGCGTGCTCGATGCCAATGGCGCCCTTGTCCTGCGCTCGTTCGAGGCGGAGAAATACCTCGGCCGGATCTATTCATCCTTCACGTCCGTCCGGTCGGCCGCCGGGGAACCGGGCGGAGGTTCGGGCGAACTGCCGAGTTTCACGGGCGAAATGCGCGTTTACGACAGCGGGCCCATCCGCGGGACGACCTGGATCGCGGCGGTGTCGGAGCCCACCGCCGTGGTGTTTGGCGACGCCCGGCACCACCGGTGGAATGCGTTGTGGTTTGGAGCCGTGGTGTTCGCGGTGCTGCTCGGCCTGCTGTATCAGTTTGCCCGCACCCTCTCCCGCCCGATCACCGCACTGGCGGCGGCGGCTCGCGCCCAGGCGTCCGGCCTTTCCCACGCCACCGTCCCCGAAACCGGCCCCCGCGAAGTCGTCGATACCGCCCGGGCCTTCAACGAAATGGTCGCCGCCCGGAAGGAAACCCAGGACTCGCTGGAGCAAAGCGAGCATCGTTACCGCACGGTCATCGAGCAAACCGGCCAGATGGTGTACGACTACGACGTCGTGAACCAGCAGGTGACCTGGTACGGCCGCTCGGCCATCGCCGCGATCACCGGATTCGAACTTGAGGAGATCAACGCGCAGGGCGTGTCCGGGTGGCGCGAGCTGCTGCACCCGGATGATCGCGGACAGGCCGTCGGCCGCCTCGAACGCAGCCTGGTCACCGGCGAACCCTGCTCCGCCGAATACCGCCTGCGGCATCGCGACGGCACCTACCGGGCTGTCGAGGAACGCGGCGTGGTGCTGCGCGACGCCTCCGGGCGCAACACCCGCATGATCGGCCGCATGAGCGACATCAGCGAGCGGCGCCGGGCCTCGGAGGCCCTCCAGCTCGAGCGCCAGCTTCTCCGGCAGATCATCGATCTGGTGCCGCATTTCATTTTTGCGAAGAACCGCCGCGGCCAGTTCATCCTCGCCAACCAGGCCACCGCCGAGGTCTACGGCACGACCATCGCCAAGCTCGTCGGCAAGACCGACGCCGACTTCAATTCCGATACCGACGACGTCCGCCAGTTCCAGGCCGTGGACGCGGAGGTCCTGCGCTCGGGCCGCCCGGTCACGATCGCGGAGGAGACCATCACCGACTCCCAGGGTCGCGTGCGGCATCTGACGACCGTCAAGATCCCGCTGCGTTTCGGCACCGAGCTCGAACCCGCGGTGCTCGGCGTCTCGGTCGACATCACGGAACTGAAGAACGTCGAGCAGGCGCGCCAGCAGATCGAAAAAAAGCTGCTCGAGACCCAGAAGCTCGAGAGCCTGGGCGTGCTGGCCGGCGGCATCGCCCACGATTTCAACAACCTCCTGACCGGCATCCTCGGCAACGCCGGGCTCGCGCGCATGGAACGTCCGTCCGGGCCGGAGGGCCACGACTATCTCGAACAGATCGAACGCGCCGCCATGCGCGCCGCCGAGCTGTGCAAGCAGATGCTCGCGTACTCCGGGAAAGGCACGTTTGTCATCCAGAAGGTTGACCTCAACGCCCTCCTCGAGGAAACGACCCAGTTGCTGCAGATCTCCGTGAGCAAACGGGCGACGCTGCGCTTCAATCTCGCGCGTCCGCTTCCGTCCGTGCAGGCCGATCCCACGCAGATCCGCCAGGTGGTGATGAATCTCGTGATCAATGCCTCCGAGGCCCTCGATGAGCGGCCGGGCGCCATTTCCCTGGCCACCGGCGTGATCCAGGCGGACGAGGCGTATCTGGCCGGCACCGACTTCAGCGGCACGCTCACACCCGGCACCTATGCGTACATGGAGGTGAGCGACAACGGCGTCGGCATGGAACCAACCGTCCTCCAGCGCATATTCGAGCCGTTCTTCACCACCAAGTTCACCGGCCGCGGATTGGGGCTCGCCGCGGTGCTCGGGATCGTGCGCGGACACAAGGGCGCCATCCGCGTCTTCAGCGAACGCGGCCAGGGAACCACCTTTCGCGTGCTGCTGCCCGCCGTCGCCGGCGCAGCCGACCCGCTGGCCGTGCGGGCCGCCCCGGCCGGCATCTGGCACGGCTCCGGCCGCGTGCTCGTGGTCGATGATGAGGAGGCCGTGCGCAAGGTGGCGGCGCGGTTGCTCGAGAAACTCGGCTTCGCCGTCGACATCGCCGCCGACGGCCAGGAGGCGCTCGTATTGTTCGAGTCGGCCGCCGAGGATTACGCGGTGGTGCTGCTCGACCAGACGATGCCGCGGATGGATGGCGAGGAGACGTTCCGGCGGATGCGCCTGCTTCGCCCGCAGGTCCGCGTGCTGCTGATGAGCGGATTCAACCGCGTCGACATGCTCGACCGCTTCATGGGCCAGGGACTCGCCGGCTTCGTGCAGAAACCGTTCGAAGTCGAGACGCTCGCCAGCGAAATCCGCCGCACCTTCGAATCCCGCCCGCCGGTTTGAAAGTCCGGCGCGGGACGCTGATGGATTCGCGCTTGCGAGGCAGGACGGGATTGCCAGCCCTGAGCCTGTCGAATGGCCATATTTCGACCACGCAGGCGGCCATTGAGAGGCCGCCGCCTACCCGTTACACCTTCAACGCGCGAGCAAGCTGCCGTGCGCCTTGAGCCAGCGCTCCGCTTCCCGCCAGCCAGGGCACGTCTCGCCAACGCGCGCCCAGAATCTCTCCGAATGGTTCATCTCCCTCAGGTGAGCGAGCTCGTGGAAAATGATATAGTCCCGCACGTGATCCGGGGTCTGAACCAGGCGCCAGTTCAACGAAACCGTGCCGCGGGCGGAACATGAGCCCCATCTCGTGCGCTGGTTGCGCACCGTCACCTGTTTCACGGGCGCCCGGGTCTCGGCCGCCAGTTCCCAGGTCCGCGCCGGCAATTCGACCCGCGCCCGGCGAAGGAATTGCGCCTCGAGTCCCGGGCGCAAATCGCCGTCAAGCGACGGCAGGCTGAAGACATCGGCTGCCAGGCAGATCCGGGGCCGCCGCCCCCCGACCGCAGGTCGGATTTCGGTCAGTTCACCGCGCCAAAGGACGCGGGTTCCGATCCGCCACACGAGGGCGAGGGCGGGCCGGCGGGCCTGGCGGGCCCGCGCCCGCTCCAGCCAGGTGCGATGCTGTTCCACGAATCGCACCGCTTCGCGTTCGCTGCCGCGCGCGGGAATCGTGGCCACCGCCGTGCCGTCGTGGCGCAGGGTCAGGCGGTAATGCCGCGCCTGCCGGCTCCGAATGTAGACCACTGCGGACACACCCAATGCCGCCGTTTTGCCATCGTCCCTTTCCACGCGGGAGGAAGTAGCGTCGACCCGGCCGAAAATCCAACGAATTCCCGTGCCCCGGCCGAGCCATGTCGATCGGGAGCACCGGATTCCACGAAAACCGCTTCCGGCTGCCATTTTCCGCATCCGCCCAAGGAAGCGCTTGCCACACCGTCACGCTGGCCTAACGTGGCGGACTGCATGACGGAACTGCCGCCACCATCCCACCCGCATCGCTCCCATCGAGCGTTTACGCTGGTGGAGATCGCGGTGGTGGTGACCCTTCTGGGCTTGCTGATCGCAATGGCCCTGCCGGCCTACCGGCATGTCACCATTCGCTCCAAGGCCGCTGCCGTAAGCAATGATGTCCGGGTGTTTGCGACGGCCTTCCAGACCTACAGCACCCAGCATGGTTCGTGGCCGGCCACCGCCGCCGCCGGCGTCGCTCCGCCCGAGATCGCCGACTCGCTTCCCTCGGCGTTCAGCCGTCCGTCGCCCATCGGAGGCTACTACAAATGGGACTATGATTCCACGAACGCGGGCTTCCACATCACCGCTTCCGTTTCCGTCGTCTCCTCCGGCGCGTCGCACTTGACGGACGACGTCGAACTCCTGGAGGCCGTCGACCAGACATACGATGACGGCAATACGAGCACCGGAAACGTCCAGCTCAGCTCGACCAACGACCTGGTGTTCATCATCGAACCATGAGCGGCCCTTATCGAGTCACGCTTTTGCAGCTCAAGCCGGACCTTTCGGCGGCGGGCTCGCCGACGGACAAACTCGATCTCGGTTCGCAGTCGCTGGAGGATGTTTTCGCCCTGGCGGGCAAGCTCCAGAAAGTCGACATCTCCGCCAATCCGAAGCTGGAACCCGCCCTCTTGGTCTATCGCGGCGAAAAGGGCTGGCGCATCGTCGCCAACCGCGGGCTGCTTCGCGTGCACGAGAGCACGTCGTCGATCGACGACTACTGGACCGTCGACTCGCCAAAGGGTCTCGCCAATCTTCCCCCGTTTCGCCAATCGAACGCTTCCGCTTCGGGCACGCCCGGCTCGTGGAGCGCCGTCCCGAACCGCCCCCGTCGGCGCAGCGCGCTGCGGACCGGATTCGAGATCGTCGGCCTGCTGCTGCTGGGTGTCGTTCTGATCGCCGTGGGATTGTGGTACGGCATGCCGCACCGGCGCCTCAGCGATCTGCCCGGAAACGTGGTTGTCATCAACACGTCCCCCGAAAAGGAATCACTGTTCAGCGCCGTCGCCGGAATCTACACCACCGGCACCGGCAAGAAGCCGGGCGATGCCATCCTCGAGATCACTCCCGACGGCCACGTTTCACTCAAGTCGATCGGCAAGGATGGCAAGCCCATCAACCCGCCGCGCATCGACGGTGAACAGGCGAAGGCTGGCCGGCGCGACCAGGCCGCCTGCCTCGTCACCTCCTTTGGCATCGTGGCCGCTTCCGAGCCGAACGCGGTCAAAGTCGGCCGTTTCCGCTGGCAGCGGACCAGCTCGAACTGAGCGAAAGGTTTCGCTCGGGATTCGAATCTGAGCGCCGGCATCGGGGCGCCGTGTGACTGGACATGATCGCGCGTTTTTCGAGTCACCGCGCAATCAACGGTGGTCGCTGATGTCCTCATCGGCGACGGAAGCGCCGGTATGGAAACCGACGCCCACCCAAGGCATCGTTCCGGCTTAGAGTGGTACGATCTTCCAGCCGATTGGCTGGCCCCGCTCGAGCGTCAGCCAGGCGAAACTCGCCGGCGCACCGCGGTTCGGCCGCGCGATGCATCCCGGGTTGAGCCAGCGCACGCCACGCTCGTCCGTCTCGTCGCGCGGCACATGCGTGTGCCCGTGCAGCACCACGTCCACGCCCGAGGGCGCGCGCGGCGGGGGAATGTGCATGAGGAAAAACGTCCGCCCCTCCCGTTCGAGGAGCAGCGACGTCGGCCACGCCATGTGGTCCTCGTTGTTGCCGAGCACCACATGCACCGGCTTGCCGAGCTGCTCAAACGGCCAGAGCGTCTCCGGCGCGCAGACATCGCCCAGATGCCAGATTTCGTCGGCGGCCGCCATCCGACGCGGCAGGTCCGGTGGAACCCGGTCATGGGTGTCGGCAAGAACCGCAATGCTGAGCACGCCGGAATCATGCGAAAATTGCCGGCCCGCGCCAAGAAGGAAGCGCGCCCAAGCGACCCCGGATTGGCTTGCCGGACGCCACGCCGTGCTTTTCCCTGCCCAGCACCCCTTCCCCCGCGTGAACCTGGAGCTCGAAAACAAGGTCGTTGTCGTGACCGGCGGAGCCCGGGGAATCGGCGAAGCCACCGTCCGCTCCTTCGCGGCGGAGGGCTCCGTGGTCGCCGTCCTCGACCGCCATTCCGACCAGGCCCGGCAACTTGCCGATGAACTGGTCCGCGCCGGCCGGCGCGTCGAAGCGCACGCCTGCGAGCTGACCGATGAAACGGCTGTGCGGGCGACGATCGGTCGCATCCTGCAGTCGCACGGGCATCTCGACGTCGTTGTCAACAACGCCGGCGTCAACGACGGCGTCGGCCTGCGCGCCCCGATCGCCGATTTCCGCGCCTCGCTGGAGCGCAACCTGGTGCAGTGCGTTGTGGTGCTGCAGGCGGCTCTTGACGCCCTCATCGCCGCGCGCGGCGCGGTGGTCAACGTCGGCACGAAATGCGCCGTCACGGGCCAGGGCGGCACCAGCGGATATGTCGCCGCAAAAGGCGCGCTGCACGCGCTCACGCGGGAATGGGCCCTCGACCTCGCCCGCCATGGCGTCCGGGTGAACGCGGTGATCCCCGCCGAGGTCTACACGCCGCTCTACGAACAGTGGCTGGCGCAGCGCCCCGATCCCGCCGCCGCGCTCGACCACATCCGGCATCTCATCCCGCTCGGCCACCGCCTGACCACCCCGCGGGAAATCGCCGATGCCATCGTCTTTCTCGCCTCCGCGCGCTCGTCGCACACGACCGGTCAGTTGATCCATGTCGATGGCGGCTACGTGCATTTCGACCGGGCCGCCACCGCCGGACCGGCGGCGTGATCCTTCCGCCCGATCCCATGCGCGTCCCGTTCGTCGATTCCCACGTGCATTTCTGGGACCCGGCCCGCCTGCGTTACAATTATCTCGAGGGTCTGCCGGCGATCGCGGCGCGCCACGGCCCGGACACACTCGAGGCGGAGGCCCGCGGGGACACGCCTGCGCGCTGCGTGTTCGTGCAGGCCGAATGCGACCGGACCCAATGGCTTGACGAGGTGCGGTGGGTCGTTGATCTCGCGCGGCGCCATCCGCGGATCGCCGGCATCGTCGCCCATCTGACCGTCGACATCCCCGCTTCGCTGCCGGCCGCGCTCGACCTCCTGGAATGCGAGCCCCTGGTGCGCGGCGTGCGCCATCTCATCCAGGACGAACCTGATCCGCGTTTCTGCCTGCGCGATGAATTCGTGGCCGGAGTTCACAGGGTTGGCCAACGCGGCTACGTTTTCGATCTCTGCTGCCGGAGTCATCAGTTGCCCTCCGTGCTTGAACTGGTGCGCCTCTGCCCCGCGGTGCGTTTCGTGCTCGATCACGCCGGCAAGCCCGCGATCGGCCGGCGCGAACTGGAGCCCTGGTCCGCGCAGATGCGCGCCCTCGCCGCCCTGCCCAATATCGTGTGCAAGCTTTCCGGGCTGGTCACCGAGACCACGCCGCTCGCGCCGACGGCGGAGAATCTCCGGCCCTGCGTCACCGTGCTGCTGGAAACGTTCGGCCCGTCGCGCCTGCTGTTCGGCAGCGACTGGCCGATTGCGAAGCTGGCGGCCGGTTACCGCCAATGGCTCGATCTCGCCACCGGATTGTTATCGTCGTTGTCCGCCGCGGACCTCTCCGCCATCTTTTGCGACAACGCCGCCCGGACCTACCGCCTTTCCTGAAACCCATGTTCCAACTCGACCAGAAAATCGCCCTCGTCACCGGCGCCGGCTCCGGCATCGGCCGGGCCATCGCCGAGGTCTTCGCGCGGGCCGGCGCGTTTGTCTGGGTCGCCGATCGCGATGCCACCGCGGGTCGCGCGACCGTCGCGATGCTCACCGCGGAAAAAGGCACCGCCGATTTCGCCGCGATTGACGTGGCGGATGCCGAAGCGGTCGGCGTGTTGGCGGGCCGCGTGCCGCCGCTCGATGTCCTGGTGAACAACGCCGGCATCGGCCACGTGGGCAATCTGCTCGCCACGACCGCGGACGATCTCGACCGCCTGCACGCGGTCAACGTGCGCGGCACGTTCAATTGCTGCAAGGCCTTCGTCCCGGCGATGATCGCCCGCGGGCACGGCAGCGTCGTCAATCTGGCCTCGATCGGTGGCGTGGTCGGCGTGCGCGACCGCCTCGCCTACACCGTCTCGAAACATGCCGTGGTCGGCCTCACCCGCGCGCTCGCGCTCGACCATTCGCACACCGGGGTCCGCTTCAACGCGATCTGTCCGGGCCGCGTCGAAACGCCGTTCGTCCAGGGTCGGATCGCGGAATATCCCGACCCCGCCAAGGCCTATCGGGAGATGGCCTCCACCCAGCTCACCGGCCGCATGGCGCGGCCCGACGAGATCGCCGCCGCCGCCCTCTATCTCGCGTCCGACGAAGCCGCCATGGTCACCGGGAGCTGCCTCATGGTCGACGGCGGCTGGAGCGCCGGCAAATGAGGGATTTCCCATGATGTTAACCGGCAAGGTCACCGGCCTCCGCGCCATCGACGTGCGCTTCCCGACATCGCTGTCGCTCGATGGCTCCGACGCGATGAATCCCGACCCGGATTATTCCGCCGGCTACGTCGTCCTGACCACGGATCGCGCCGACGGCGCCGAGGGTCACGGTCTCACGTTCACGATCGGGCGCGGCAACGATCTTGTCGTGGCGGCGATCGAAGCCCTGCGCCCGCTGGTCGTCGGCCAGGATATTGCCGGTTTCGCGGCCGCGCCGGGCGCGTTCTGGAAGCATGTCACCGGCGACAGCCAGTATCGCTGGCTCGGGCCGGAAAAAGGCGTCGTCCATCTCGCGACCGCCGCCGTGGTCAACGCCATGTGGGACCTCTGGGCGCGCCTCGAGGGCAAACCGCTGTGGAAACTGCTGTCCGACCTTTCGCCGGCGCAGATTGTCGAAATGGTCGACTGGCGCTACCTGACCGACGCGCTCACGCCTGACGAGGCCCTCCTCCGCCTCGAAAAACTGGTGCCAACCCGCGCGCAACGGGAAACCGAGATGCGGCGCGACGGCTATCCCGCCTACACGACCTCGGCCGGCTGGCTGGGTTATTCCGATGACAAGATCCGCCGCCTCTGCCGGGAGGCGATCGAGGCGGGTTTCACCCACTTCAAGATCAAGGTCGGCGCCAGTCGCGACGACGACATCCGGCGCGCGCGCGTGGCCCGCGAAGCCATCGGGCCCGATCGCGTGCTGATGATCGACGCCAACCAGCGATGGGATGTCGGCGTCGCGATCGACTGGGTCAAGGCCCTCGCCTTCGCCCGCCCGCTGTGGATCGAGGAGCCGACCTCGCCCGACGACGTTCTCGGCCATGCCGCGATCGCCCGCGCGCTCGAACCGCTCGGCATCGGCGTCGCCACCGGCGAGCACGCGCAAAACCGCGTCATCTTCAAGCAGCTCCTCCAGGCGCGGGCGATTTCGTTCTGCCAGATCGACTCCTGCCGCCTCGCCGGCGTCAACGAGGTCGTCGCGGTGCTGCTGCTCGCGGACAAGTTCGGGGTGCCCGTCTGCCCGCATGCCGGCGGGGTCGGGTTGTGCGAATACGTGCAGCATGAATCCATCTTTGACTACATCTGCGTCAGCGGTTCGCTGAAGGGGCGTGTCACCGAGTTCGTCGATCACCTGCACGAACATTTTGTCGATCCGTGCGTGGTGCGCGGCGGACGCTATCTCGCCCCGCTCCAGCCCGGCACCAACATCGCCATGAAACCCGCCAGCCTCGCGGCGCACACCTACCCCGACGGCGAGGTCTGGCGCCGCCTCCAACCTTCCCGATGAAAATTGTCCGCTACCTCGACCGCACCGGTCACATCCATTATGGGCATGAGTCCGCCGACGGCTCCGTCCTCCGGATCGATGGCGATGTCTTCGGGTCGCATCGCGCCACGACCGAGAAGGCCGACGTGACCAGGCTTCTGGCGCCCATCGCTCCCGCGCAGATCATCGGCATCGGCCTGAACTACCGGTGCCATGCGCAGGAAACCGGCGCCAGGATTCCCGAACGCCCGATCGTGTTCTTCAAGGGCATCAACGCGGTCCAGAACCCCGGCGACCCGATCCTCATCCCGCAACACCTGCGCAGCGACGAGACCGACTACGAATGCGAGCTCGCGGTTGTGATCGGCCGCGCGTGCCGCAATGTGGGCCGCGACCAGGCCCTCGACTACGTCCTCGGCTATACCTGCGCCAACGACGTGTCGGCCCGCGACCACCAGATCAGGCTCGGCGGCGGCCAATGGTGCCGGGGCAAGACGTTTGACACCTTCGCCCCGCTCGGCCCGCGCCTCGTGACCCACGACGAGATCACCCAGCCCAATGCGCTGAAGATCGCGACCATCCTGAATGGCGAGCGCGTGCAGGACTGGACCACGGCCGACATGATTTTCGATGTGCCCGCTTTGATCGAATTCCTGAGCGGGAGCACCACCTTGGTGCCAGGCACCGTCATCCTGACCGGCACCCCCCACGGCGTCGGCATGGCGGTCAAGCCCACCCCGCGCTGGCTCAAGGCCGGCGACACCGTCACGATCGAGATCGAGAAGATCGGCCAGCTCACCAACCCCGTGCGCCTCGAGCCCATTTAGCATGGTGTCCCGAAGATAACTTTCATCAATCCATCGCTCGCCGTCTCAATCGCCGACTAAATCCTTAGGGCTGCCGCAAGCGCCGGCCCGACAAAATGCCGATTCGATTGCGGATGATATTTGCGGCACACGACACTGCACCCGATCCTCTTTCCCCACCCCACCCCATGAAACGACTTCTCCCCCTCGCCATGCTCTTCCTCGTGCCGCTGCTGGGCGCGGCCGAACGCATCGCGGTCATTCCCAAAGGCACCACGCACAGCTACTGGAAATCCGTCGAGGCGGGCGCGCTCATGGCAGGCCATGAGCTCGGCGTGGAAATCGTGTGGAAAGGACCGCTCAAGGAGGACGACCGCGCGCAGCAGATCTCCCTCGTGCAGGAATTCGTCGCCTCCGACATCTCGGCCATCGCGCTGGCGCCGCTCGACGACGTCGCCCTGCGCAACCCGGTCCGCAGCGCGGCCGAGCATCATATACCCGTCGTCATCTTCGACTCGGCCCTCAAGGGCGAACCCGGCCGCGACTTCGCCAGCTTTGTCGCGACGGATAATCATCGCGGCGGCGTCATCGGCGGCGAGGAGCTCGCCCGCCTCCTCCATGGCAAGGGCAAGGTGGTCCTGCTGCGTTACGCCGAGGGCTCGGCGAGCACGCTCAAGCGCGAGGCGGGCTTCCTCGAGGTCATGCAGCGCAACCCGGGCATCGAGGTGATCGTCAGCAACCGCTACGGTGGTGCGACCACGTCGACCTCGCAGGACACGGCCATGAACCTGATCGACCGAATCCGCGAGGCCGACGGCATCTTCTGCTCCAACGAGTCCACCACGCAGGGCATGTTGCTCGCCCTCCGCCAAACGGGGCTGGCCGGGCAAAAGAAGTTCGTCGGCTTCGACGCCTCACCCCCTTTGCTCGCCGCGCTCGACAAGGGCGACATTGATGCGCTGGTCGCGCAAAACCCCACGAAAATGGGCTATCTGGCCGTCGTCACGGCGGTGAAGTGCCTCCGCCACGAGAAGTTTGAGACGCTGATCGACACCGGCTGCGTGCTCGTCACCCGCGAAAACGAGGCCACCCCGGAGATCCGCGCGGTCCTCGGCAAATAGTTTTCCCGTGTCCGGGATCACTCCGCCCCGCCTCCGCCTCTCGGGCATCGCCCGGCGCTTTGGCGCCACAGTCGCGCTGGACGGGGTCGACCTGACCGTCAACCCCGGCGAGGTGCACGCGCTCGTCGGCGAGAACGGCGCCGGGAAAAGCACGCTGATGAGGATCCTGTCCGGCGCGCTGATCGCCGACGCCGGAGCGATGGAGCTGGATGGCCGGTCCTACGCGCCGCGTTCGCCGCAGGAGGCCCGCACCGCCGGAATTGGCATGGTGAACCAGGAGCTGGCCATCGCCCGCCATCTGAGCGTCGCCGAAAACATCGTGCTCGGCGCCGAGCCGATGCGCCGGGGCCTGCTCGATGCCGTCGAGGCGCGGCGCCGCGCGGCCGCCGCATTGAACGAACTGGGGCGGCCCGACATCCCGCTGCAGGCGCCGGCGGGCCGCCTGAGTGTCGCCGAACTCCAACTGGTCGAGATCGCGCGAGCCGTCGCGCTCGGCTGCCGCATCATCGTCCTCGATGAGCCCACCAGCAGCCTCACCCGCGCCGATGGCGAGAATCTTTTCCGCCTCGTGCGCCGCATGCGCGACCGCGGCACCTCGATTATTTATATCTCCCATTTTCTGGAGGAGGTGCAGGCGCTCACCGACCGGTACACGGTCCTGCGCGACGGAGTCAGCGTGGCGACCGGACTCACGGCCGGCGTCAACCCGGGTGACCTCGCGCGCCTGATGGTTGGCCGCCCGGTCTCCGACCTCTATGTGCGCTCGGCCCGCCAGCCGGGCGACGTCGTGCTTGCCGTCCGGGACGTCGCCGGCGCGCGCCGGCCGGTGTCGGCCTCGTTCGACCTCCGGCGCGGCGAGGTGCTGGGCATCGCCGGCCTGATCGGCGCCGGTCGCAGTGAACTTCTCCGCACGATCTTCGGCCTCGACGCGGTTCGTTCCGGAAGCGTGCGCCTCGGCGTGCACGCCGGGCCGGCCAGCCCCGCGGTGCGCTGGAAACAGGGCGCAGGATTCCTCAGCGAGGACCGCAAGGAGGAGGGCCTCGCCCTCGATCTGAGCCTGGCGGACAATCTCACGCTGCCCCGTCTCGGCTGGCGCGTGCATCCGCGCGGCCTTGCGATCGAGGCGGCGGGCTGGCTCGACCGCCTCGGCGTCCGCTGCTCCGGCCCCCAACAACGCGTGGGCGAGCTTTCCGGCGGCAACCAGCAGAAGATCGCGCTCGCGCGCCTGCTGCGCAACGGCGCCGACGTGCTCCTGCTCGACGAGCCGACGCGCGGTGTCGACATCGGCGCCAAGCAAAACATTTATCGCCTCGTCGATGAGCTGGCGATGGCGGGCAAAGCCGTGCTGATGGTCAGCAGCTACCTCCCGGAACTGCTCGGGACCTGCGATCGCATCGCCGTCATGTGCCGCGGCGTCCTCGGACCGGCCCGGCCGGTTTCCGACTGGACGGAACACGCCATCATGCTCGCCGCGACCGGCACGGCCGCCTGACATGCCCGACGACCGCCATTCCCCCCGCCGCCGCAACTGGCTGCATCTGATCGCCGCCGGCGGGCCCGTCGTCGGCCTCGTGCTGGTCTGCCTGCTGTTCGGCATCCTGCGTTTTCGCACGTTCGTCTCGATCGACAATCTGGCGATCGTTCTCGAGCAAACCGCGGTGATCGGCATCGCCGCCCTCGGCATGACGCTCGTGATCATCATCGGCGGCATCGATCTCGCGGTTGGATCGGTCATCGCGCTCGGCACCGTCGTGGTCGCCGTGCTGCTGCAGCACGGCTGGCCTCCCGTCGCCGCGGCGGTCGGGGGCATTGCCGCTTCCGCGCTGTGCGGCGCCTTTTCCGGACTGCTGATCACCCGCCTCCGGCTCCTGCCCTTCGTCGTCACGCTCGGCATGATGGGCATGCTGCGCGGCGCCGCGAAGCTCATCTCGCAGGAGCAGCCGATCTATCCCGACGACACGTGGCTGAACCTGCTGATGAAGATCGGCGCCCACGGCGCCCCGCCCATCGGCGTCTGGCTTTTCCTCGCGCTGGCCGTGCTGGCCGCCGCGGTGCTGCGCTTCACGCGCTTCGGGCGCCATGTGTTCGCCGTCGGTTCCAGCGAACAGACCGCGCGCCTGTGCGGCGTGCCGGTCGAACGCGTGAAATTGTGGGTCTACGTGATCGGTGCCGCGTCCGGCGGGGTCGCGGCGGTGCTGCAGTTCGCCTATCTGACCGGCGGCGACCCCACGACCGCGTCGGGTTACGAGCTCAACGTGATCGCCGCCGTCGTGATCGGCGGCGCCAGCCTCTCGGGCGGCCAGGGCACCATCGCCGGCACCGTCGTCGGCGCGCTCATCATGAGCGTCGTCGCCAACGGCTGCACGAAGCTCGGACTCGAAAACGCGGTGCAGGAAATCGTGACCGGCGCGATCATCATCGCTGCCGTCCTCCTCGACTACGTGCGTCGCCGCGGCATTTAGGAATTGTCGGGCGGCATTTCCCGACCTGAGCGGGATCATGCCGTTGGATTCGCTCTTGCGAGTGACAAGACGGGTACTGAATGGTGGAACCCGACCTCCGGGCGGGTTCACAAGACTTTCATGGGAGAACCGGCCCGGACGTCCGGTTCCACCCCGGCTCAACTGGGTGAGTCCGGCTGAGCGCGGCGATTCTAGTCGAGCACAAGCGCGATCTGCCGGCCGGGGCCGTGCACGCCCTCGATCAGGATGCCCTCGACGTCGGCCGTCTTGGACGGACCTGTGCACCAGATGACATTCGGATCGACCGGCATGGCCGCAAGCGCCGCCGTGATGTCGGGCAATATCTGCGCGCGCCGGACGACCGCGACATGGACCCAGGGCGCCAGGGCGCCGAGGCGCCGCCCGGTGTCGCGATCGGTCAAGACCACCGTGCCGGTCTCCGCGATCGCCGCCGTCGCGGGGGTGATGCCGAACTGGTACTCGTCGATCCGCGCCCGATCGAAATCGAGCTCCACCTTGAATTGCGGCGGAAAGGCCGCGCGCAGTCTCGGCCAGATGACCGGGTCGCAGTAGCCATGATGCCAGCTTTCGCGGTCGAGCAGCGCAACGAGCTCCGCGACGGATTTCAAGGGCGTGCCATTCACCGCGCGGAGGCGCTCGGCGAAGGTCGCCGCGAGATCCGTCTCCGCGGGCGTCCGCAGGCGCACGAGTTCCGCTTCCCAGGCGGGCGCGCGGGCGCGGCGAGGCAGCGGCGCAAGCGCCGCCTTCACCCGACCCAGGATCTCGTCGCGGGAATTGCTGCTCATTTTGAGCGCCGGTCACGAAGCCATCGGCGGAATGCACCGCCGCGCCACTCCGGCAGCGTGCGGTCCTTTTCCCAGGCGCGCAACGCCGGCACCGGCACGAGGCCCGCCGGCAGGACATTCAGGATCCGACCCGCCGCCAGCGCCGCCCTCCATGCCAGGGGTTGCGAGGCCAGGACGGCCCATGCGCCCATCGGAGGAGTCGCCGCCGATGCCAGCGGCGCGCCCTCGCGTTTGCCCTTGTCGCGCAGGCGCAGAAGCAGGTCGGGAATCGGGATGTCCACCGGACACACTTCGTTGCAGGCGCCGCAGAGCGACGAGGCCTTCGGAAGATCGGCCTTGGCGGGAAAATCGCGGCCGAGCAGAAGCGGCGACAGGACCGCGCCGACCGGACCGGGATAGACGCTGCGGTAGGCGTGTCCGCCGGCCTGGCGATAGACCGGACACACGTTGAGGCAGGCGCCGCAGCGGATGCAGCGCAGGATATCGCGACAGTCGGACGCGAGGACGTCCGTGCGCCCGTTGTCGACGAAGATGACGTGCATCTCCTCCGGGCCGTCGGGTTGCGATGATGAGCGCGGTCCCGAGATGAACTCGGTGTACACGGTCAACTGCTGCGCCGTCGCCGAGCGGGCGAGCAGGTTCAGGAGCAAACCGAGATCACGATCGCGCGGCACCAGTTTCTCGATTCCCACCAGCGCGATGTGACAGCGCGGTGCCGCCAGGCAGAAACGCGAATTGCCCTCGTTCGTCACCAGCACGACCCGACCGCTTTCGACCGAGATGAAATTGGCGCCGGTCAGGCCCACGTCCGCCGCGAGATATTTGCCGCGCAGGAACTGTCGCGCGCGCCGGGTGATCGTCTCCGGATCGTCGTCGTAGGCCCCGAGCCCCTCGCGCTCGAAGCTCCGCGCAATCTCCTTCCGGCTCTTGTGGATGATCGGCTTGACGATGTGCGAGGGGTGATCGCCATCGATCTGGACAATGAACTCGCCGAGATCCGTCTCGAGCGCCTCGATGCCGTGGCGTTCGAGAAAGGGCGTCAGCTCGATCTCCTCGCTGACCATGGTCTTCGCCTTGACGATCCGCTTCGCGCTCCTCGCCTCCATGATCTTCAGGACGGCATGGCAGGCGTCGCCGGCCGTCGAGGCCCAGTGAACCTTCACGCCGTTCGCCTGGAGACGCGCTTCCGCCTGCGGGAGCAGGGTGTCGAGGTTCTCGACCACGTGCTGCTTGATCTCCCCGGCGATGCGCCGGAGGCGGTTCGCATCGGGAAAATGGTCGAACAGGAGCTTCGTGCGCTTTTCGTGGCCGACCTTCGAGCCGCTGTGCACCGACGCCTGCGTGTCCGGGGCGAGCCCGGCGGCGAACTGGTCGATCGGTTGCGTGGCCATGGCGCGGATCAGGCCTTCGCCCCGCCCTGTCGAAGGGCATCGCGCAGGACCTGCGCGAGGTGAAGGCGGCGGATCGGCTGGCCCTCCTTTTCCGCGAGGCCGCCGAGGTGCATCAGGCAGCTCATGTCACCGGAGACAATGACGTCGGGTTTTGCCTCGCGCAGGTGGTCGAGCTTGAGGCTGCCCATCCGCGACGAGATATGGGGGAATGCGACCGAGAACGTGCCGCCGAACCCGCAGCACTGCTCGGCTTCGCCGAACGGCACGATCTTCAACCCGGCGATGGATTGCAGCAGCGTCAGCGCCGAGCCCTCGCCCGGGGTGCCTCGCGTGTGGCAGGAACGGTGAAACGCCACCGTGCCTTCAAAACGTCCGGGCCACGCCGTGATCTGGAGGCCATTGACGATGAAGTCGGTGAGTTCCCACGTGCGCCGGCCCAGCGCCGCCACCGTCGCGCGATCGGGCTCCTTCTCGAACTCCAGCAGCGCGCCGTGAAAAAGCATCGCGGCGCAGGAATTCGACGGCACGACCACGGGCGCATCGCCGTCAAAGGTGCGCACCGTGTGCCGCACCACCTGCCGCGACGACGGCCAGTCGCCGCTGTTGAACGCCGGCTGACCGCAGCAGGTTTGTCCTTCGGGAAAATCCACCGTGCAGCCCAGATGTTCAAGCACTTCGACCGTCGCGCGGGCCACGTCGTCGTAGAACGCGTCGCAGATGCAGGTTGCCATCAGTTGGACGCGGCGGTCGGCGCCGGGGAGCTGTCGGTTTCCGGGTTCCATGGTTCAGGGCCGGCTCGTGACCGACGGCACGTAGATCCAGCAGCGCACGCCGATGCGCCCCACGCGGGCGGTGACCCGGCGGCGACGGTAAAGGCGCGGGGACTCCTCATAAGCGTCCGCCGCTTTCAATTCACCCGGGCGCAGCGCAAGAAGCCCGCCCCGCGTCCGCCGGCCACCGGCCACCACGATGCCAGGATAGCGGGACCGCACGAACGCCGGTACGACCCGCCAGCCGTCCAACTCCGCGGGAGTCGCGGGGACCGCCCGGCCCAAGACGCGTCGCTGAACCGACTCCCGGAGGAGCGTTCCATAGGCAAAGAGTCGCGGGGCGCGCATGCGGCAACGAATCACACACAACCCATCGCAATTTTGAAGCCAAGACTGGCGCCGACGGCCGGACAGTCGGAGGGGTTGGCCGGAAGAGGATGCAGAAGCCGCATTCCTTTGCGTCCCAATGAACAGCCGCGCCAGGGGCGTCGCGTTCCACCATTCCTGCGGCAAGCCAGGTGGAACCGGTCCTCCGGGCCGGTTCACCACCGCCGCCTTTACCGTCCGTGATTCCTCCAGTGGATCGCATACAGCGATGTCCGCGCGGCGACGTAAAGAGTCCGCCGATCGGCGCCCCCGAAAGCCAATGCGCTCGGGCGCTCCGGGACCTCGATCGTGCCCAGCAGGCGCCCGGCGCGGTCGTACACGAAGACGTTGCCGGCGCAGACGTAAACATTCCCCGCGGCATCCACCGCCGTCCCGGCCTCGCCTTCCTCGGCGAATCGTTCGGGATTGCCGAGCGTTCCGTCCGAGGCGACGTCAAACCGCCAGGTCGTCTGGCCAAATTCGTCACTGACATAGAACGCCTGTCCCGGTCTCGCCGGCCCGAGGGCATAGGCCCGCGCGAGATCGATCGTGCCGGCGCCGCGTAACCCGCCAGGTCGCATCAATCCGGAATAGCTCGCCGGCGCGGGAATCGCGATCGTGCCATCGGAAGAAGCGTACTCCCCTGGTTCGTGCCTCGTGTTGGCCGCCAGCCAGTCATGTCCGTCACGCCACCGGTTCAGCGGCAGCCAGGCCGTTGCGCCCGGCGCCGAACCCGCCGAAGCCGGTTCCACCACGCGGATGCCGGCTTCGCCGCCGCGCGGCGGAAGGGAATAGACGTTGCCATGCCGCGATACCACGACCACGTCCCCGGACTTGTCGATCGCCAGGGCCACCGGCTGCGGCACCGCGTCGGATTCGAGGGTCAAGCCATCAACCGCCGAAAAGCGGTGGATCCGGCTGACCGCCTGGTCGACAAACAGGACGTCGCCGTTGGGAGCGGAAATGAGTCCCTCGATATTCTCGAATCCTCCCGCCACCTTGCGCAACGGGCCGTCGACGAGATCCGGTGGCGCGCGCATCGTCGTTCGCGGTTTTGCCTCGGCCCCGACCTGCAGGCGCGCGATCTCGCGCGAGCGGATTTCCACGCCCCGGGTCACATCCACGAGCGTGTTGTCGAAGCTGAGCTTGCCGGGACTGTAAACGTGCAGACCGTCGAATTCGAGCTGCGTTGATCGCGTCACCCGGATGCCGGAGGGTGCGGCGACCGGAATGTCGACGCGATAGATGAAAAAATTCGCGACGCCGATGTCGCTGCAGTCCTGGATCTCCAGCGGCAGGGCATGCGGACTTTCGCCACGCTCCTCCTCGGTCTGCAGCGCGTCGATGCGCCAATGGGAAACGCCGCGAAGCTTCACCTCGTTGCGCACGTGGTGTTCGCTCGAGAGCGCGTAGATGCGGCCGCGTGTCGCCGTCTCGGAGACGAACACCCCGGCAGCCGCAAAACTGTCCGGCGTCCAGATGTCCTTGAACACCCCGCCGCCGCCATTGGTCACCCAAAGGCTCCAGCACTGCGAATCCCACCGGCGCTGCGGATCAGCGTCGCCCGTGCGGGTGTCGTTGTAGATCGCGAGCCACTGGCCGTCGGGGCCGTAGGTGCCGTGCCCGCCGAGAAAACGCACGTCGTTCACCAGTGATTTCGCGCCGGCCATCCATTTCAGCGCCACGGCCCGGTTGTTGACGCCACCGCAGTCGAGCCCGATGCCCGCCACGATGTTCGTGCCGCCCATCGGGGCCTCAAGCATCGGTTTCGGCGGTCCCTTGCCCGGAAAAGGCGGTGTGATCATCCACGCGCGAAACGCCGCCGGAACGGAGGGCGCGGCCGGTCGCCCGGTGGGACCATTGACGCCCTGGAATGCCGGGGTGAAATCGGGCAGCAGGATCTGCGTCGTGATCGGGTTGAACCCGATGAGCACCGTGTCGGGGCGGAGCGTCTCGGTGTCCGTGACCCGGTAGCGTCCGCTCGGCAGATAGATCACGCGGCGGCGGGCGATCGCGGCGCGCAACGCTTCGGTGTCGTCCGCCACGCCGTCGCCCTTTGCGCCCAGCGACCGCAGGTTCGCCCACTCCGTCATCGGAGGAAGCGGCGCGATGTCCGACGGCACCGCGGGAGCGGAGACCCCAGGTTCGAGTTCACAGGTTGTCCCAACCGCGGGCAGCGCATCCACGTCGGCGTATTGCAAGCCGTGCACGAAGGTCGCGACACGATAGTCCGCCGCGGGTGCGGAAAACGTCCGAGCCGTGTCGTGCAAATGGGCCAGCACCGGCACGTCGTGGCAGGCCACGTTGCGAAGGTTGAGCTGCGTGCGCGCGTTGCGGTCCTCGCCGCACACGATCGCCGGCCCGGTGATCTCCCGGAAAACGCAATCCTCCATCCAGAGCTCCTCGGCGCGATCGGGGCGCACGAGAACGACCGTGGGCGTGTGCTCGAACCGATCCCGGATCAGGGTCATGCCGCCCTCCTCGGTCTCGATCGCCGCGCGACGCTGGCCCGAAAAGCGGGAATCGATGAGCAGGAACGGCCAACTGGGCGACGGCTTGTGCGTGGTGATGCCGAACTCGCCGCCCTCGAAGCTGAGGTCCTCGGCCTCGTTGCCCACCTCCTCGATGCCGGCGCGGGCGCTCCCCAGGCGGAAGTCGACATGCGCGATGAAACAATGCTGCGCGAAGTGCGACCGCACGCCGACCGCGGCGGGATTCCCGTCCGCGATCTCGAGATCGATGTTGGTCAGCGCCGAATAAAACGTGCCGGGATTCGCGTCCCGCACCGGCTGCCCCGGCCGGGTGGGACGATCGCTGACAAAATGGACCAGATAGTGATCCGGCCCTTCCTGAAAACCGGGCGTGTTGGGTCCGAGGCAAAAGACCGGACGATGCGCGCCCCACCCCACCAGCCGGATGCCGCTCCAGACCCGCAGTTCGTGGGTCAGGCGATAGCGGCCCTCGGGAATGAACACGACGCCGCGACGTGTCGATTCCTGAACATGGTCGATTGCCGCCTGGAGCGCCGCCGTGTCGTCCGCCACGCCATCCCCTTTGGCCGGCAGTGCGTCCGATCCGACGTAGGCGGCCTGCGGATCATCCGGTCGAAGAGCGTAGATGGAGGAGCCGGCGCGGGCGATGGCGGCAGCCGACAGCACGGCCAGGGCGAGGAAAACGGGAGGACGCATGGAAAGCTACGGACTCCGCGGGGCGGTTTCGAGCACCTCGTCCCAGTCGTACCGGGCGCGCTGCTCGGGCGACAGCTCGGCGACCTTCTCGCGCAGCTTCTGCTCGCGGGCCGCCGCGAAGAGCGGCGCCTCCTCGAGGTGCATGGGAATGATCCCGAGGTCGAGCGCGCACATCTCGTCGGTGGCATTCGGGCCGAAGATGATCGGGCGCGGCGGTGCGAACGGGTTGCGCCGGTTGGCCGGGCTGTTGTCGTAAATCCATCGGCAGAAGATCTTCGTTCCCTTCGGCAGCACGAACGGCTCGCGATAGGCGTAGCGGTCCTGCCATTTGAAATCCCAGCGGCTGATGTCGATCAACGTCCGGCTCGAGCCGTCCGGGAACACGACGTGCGCGTGGACCTCGCGCCCGACCAGATGCATGTGCGGAAGCACGTTCATCAGGATGCAGTCGGCCGGCACCTCGATCATGTCCTCCTTCACAAACGCGGCCTCACCCGCGGGAATATCGAGGTTGAAGCTGCGCAGCAGGAGCGAATCCATGATCCGCTTGACCGGCTCGCGCATGAGGTGGATGCCGATCTCGGACTGGTCCTCCTCCGGTTTGCCCGTGGCGCGGTAATGAATCTGGAAAACGACGTCGCCCTTGAGCGGCAGGACGCTGGCCGCGATGCCGGGCGGCAGATAACGCGGAGTCTGGCCGGGCACCTTGCCGCCCAGCCAGACCGCCGGCGGAAATCCGGGCGTGCCGAAGCTGGCGAAACCGTTCCCACCCTCGGACTCCTCCCGCTTCCGCGCCGCGCCGGTCAGATCGATCCACACATCCGAATGATGAAATGAGCGCCGGTTGCCCGCCCGGATCTCCACGGCGGCGACCCCGAGCACGTCCGACTCGGGAATCCGCGCCCGCGCGAGCACATCCGCGGGCACGCCCTCGAGGGACAGCGGCACGGGAAAAACCTCGTAGGTGTCGGCCGGTCCGGCCGGAACCGTGAACGGCTGCTTCATCCGCACGACCACATCAGGCGCGCCCAGGACCCAGCCATCCGCCGGCCCCGCGGGCGGCGTCGGCGCCGTGGCGGGGTCGCCTTCCGGGGCCCGGGCCTCCGCCCAGCGCGCGATGGTGTCGATGTCCGTCTCCGACAGCCGCCGCTCGCCGAGGAACGCGCCCACGGGTCCGTCCGGCAGCCACGGCGGCATGAAGTGCGACCTCACCGCGCGGCTGAGATCGCGCGCGCGTTTCGCGGCCTGCGGGTATTCGAGGAGCGAAAAGGGCGCGACCTGGCCGGGTCGGTGGCATTCGATGCAGTTGCGGTAAATGATCGGCGCGACGTCGTGGGCCCAGTTGGGCGGCGGGTTCTCCGCGGCCACGGCGGTGGCCGCCAGGGCGAAAAACCAACCCGGGCGCATCATGGCCGCGCGAGGTCGGGAATGGAGCAGCCGAAACCCGGCTTTTGCGCAAAGGGGGCCGGATGTCCCGCGGTGAGCGCATCGAGCACTTCCCGCAAATCCTGTTCGGTCGCCTGCGGCTTGGTGCCTCCGTACTCGCTGGCGCGATCGTCGATGCGTCCGCGATAGAGGATCCCGCCGGCGCGGGAGAAGACGCAGACCTCCGGCGTGTAGGTGGCGCCGGCCGCGCGCGTCAGATGGTGCGTCCGGTCGTCGGCGGTTTCAAAACGGAGCCGATAGTCGGCCGCATGCTGGCGGAAGGAAGCCAACGGGAGCGTGGGATCGGCATAGGCGCCGACGAGCGTCACGCCCTTGGGGGCGTAAGCCTCCGCGATCGCGTTCAATTCGGGCACCTCGGCATTGGCGATCGGGCACTCGGGCGAAAGAAAGACCACCACCACCCAGCGGCCTTTCACGGTCAGCGCCGACCCGTTCAGGTCGTGCACTCCCAGGCCGGCCCACCAATCAGCCGCCGACGCGCGGCCGCACAGGGCCGCGAGGCCGAGGCAAAGCAACAGGCAACGCAGCAGACGCATCATCGGTCGGGTTCGTCCTCATTGTTGCCGGTAGACCCGCACGTAGTCGATGCGGAATTCCTGCGGAAACCGGGATGTCTCGTCCGGATAGCCGGGCCAGAGCCCGCCCACGGCGAAATTGAGAAGAAGGTAGAACGGCGCACCGTCGAACACCCAGCGACCGCCGGCGGGAATTTCACCCGCCGTGACCGTGTGATAGATCCTGCCGTCGAGGAGCCAGTCGATGCGGCCCGGCCGCCAGTCGATCGCAAACACGTGATAGGCGTCGGCGAAAACCGCGCCGCCGGGCAGCACGGTCGATTTGCTGATGCCGTGCTTCCCGTAATAACCGGGACCGTGCAGCGTGCCGTAGAGCGTGCCCGGCTGGTGGCCGATCATCTCCATGACGTCGATCTCGCCGCAATCCGGCCAGGGCACCTGCTCGATGTTGTCCCCAAGCATCCAGAATGCGGGCCAGATCCCCTGGCCCTTCGGAAGTTTCAGGCGGGCTTCGACCCGACCGTAGGCCGTGGCGTAGCGTCCGTGAGTCTTCAACCGGGCCGAGGTGTAGCCGGTTGCCGTCTTGACTGCGCGGATCACCAGCGCGTGGCCATCGGTCGCCTCGGGATCGGCCTCGACGGAGCAGTTCTCGCGTGTGTTCGTGTAGGTTTGCAGCTCGCGGTTGCCCCAGCCGTTGTCCCCGAGATCCTGGACCCACTTGGCCGGGTCCGGACCGCTGCCGACCGGCTGGTTGAACTCGTCCTGCCAGACGGGCTGCGAAGCGGAGGAAATCATGGGTATGGTAAGGAGGAGAACGACCGCGGCCGTGAAGACGGACCCGGGGTCAGCGCGACGCACCCACATAGGTTTGAATCGCATGGGCGGGAATGGAGCCGGCAACGGTGTCACCACCAGTCGCGAGGGTGAAGGGAATCGCCGCGTCGCCCGGGTTGAGCACCACCACGACGATGGAACCGTCGGGGTTCACGCAGGCGACGGACGAGAGGCTGGCCGCGCCGCCGTGCGAGGCGATGCGGTGGGCGCCCGGCTTGATGAAGCGCGAGAACTGGCCGAGGTAGAAAAAGGACGGGCTGTACGTCACGGTCTTCGTCGTCGTGTCGACGATGACCGGTGCGTCGCAGAAGTTGCCGACATGGTTCGGGCCGCCGCGCTCGTCGAGCACGATGTTCCAGTCCATGAAATTCGAGACCCAGTTGCCAAGGTCGCCCAAGATCTGCGTGGCATAGTGCTCGCCGTGGGCCCACGAACCGATCGTGGCGCCGCCCTCGCAGCAGCCCTCGGTGAACAGGATGACCTTGTCGGGAAAGCGCTCATGCACCCGCGACGCCGCGGCGAAATCGTCGCTCACATACCAGTGGGTCGCGAGGCCCCAGAAATATTTCGCGGTCTGCGGATCGCCAAAATCGGCCGCGGCAAAGCTGTCCTCGAGGTCGCGGTTGTGGTCGAGCCCGAGGAGGTGGACGCCACCGAGTCCGGCGCGCTGCAGGGCGGGGCCGAGATGGTCGCGGACGAAATTGCGTTCCTGCTCCGGCGAATAAAGGCACGACTCCCAAGTCTGGTGCGCCTGCGGTTCGTTCTGCACCGTCAGAGCCCAGATCGGGATCTTCTCCTCCCGCTGCATGGCCTGGACGAACTTCACGTAGTATTGCGCCCAGGCCGCGGCGTACTCGGGGCGGAGCGAACCGCCATCATCCATGCGGAAGTTGGTCTTCATCCAGGCCGGCGGGCTCCAGGGCGAGGCAAGGATGCGCAGGTGTCCGCCGGAGGCCTTGATCGCCTCGTGCAGGAGCGGCATCAGCCATCTCCGCATCGGCGCCAGCGTGAAGTCGTGGAGGTCGTAATCGCCGGGCGTCTCGTCGAGCGCCCACATGTTCAGCGAAAAGTCGCAACTGTTGATGTGGGTGCGCGCGAGCGTGTAGCCGATGCCGTCCTTCGGATCGAAGTACCGCGCCAGCACCTCGGCCCGCTGCTGGGGTGAAAGCTGCGCCAGCGTCCAGGCCGAGGACTCGGTCAGCGCGCCGCCAAAGCCGACGATCTCCTGCAGCGGTTTCGCCGCGTCGCAGGTGATCGTGGCGGCCCCCGACCCGGGAGCGGAAACCGGGGACACCCGCGTCATGCGATGATCGGTGTCGCGGGCCGTCTCGAAGACGGTCCAGTCGCGCCCGGCGGCGACGCGCGTGGCGGCGAGGGCAAGAAGAAGAACGAAGGATGTTTTCATCGGGCGTTTCAGGCGGGGACCGCCTCGAGGCCGGACGCGGATTTCCGTTCCGCGAGTTCGCGTTCGATCTGTTTCACCCTCGGTTCGTCGAGGCCGTAGAAGATGATCGCCAGGCCGGCGAGCAGCGCGAAGACGCCGGGAAGCAGGCTGAACATCAGGGTGATGCCGTGCAGGGCGGCCGGACTCTGCGCCGCGTTGGGAACAAACCCATACGCGCTGAGCAGCCAGCCGATCATGCCGCTGCCGACGGCGAGGCCGACCTTCTGGATGAACACGGTGGCGGAGAAAATCAGCCCGGTGGCGCGCCGCCCGAATTTCCATTCACCGAAGTCCGCGGTGTCCGCATAGAGCGACCAGACGATGGCCGGGGTCGGACCCGCGACGAAGCTGGCGAAAATGTTGAGCGCATAAAGGACGCGCAGGTTGTGCGGATCGACGAAATAGCACGCGCCGATGCCGAGGGCGTTGAGGCAGGTCAGATGGATCATCAGCGATCGCCGCGAGAATCTCCGCGTGAACAGCTTGGTCGAGAGCGCGCCGAGGATGAAAAAGCTGAAGCCGACCAGGTTGAAGGTGCCCTGCGCCTGTTCGTCGCCCACGCAGTACTTGAAGTAGTAGACGCCCGCGCCGTTGCGGAGGCCGGTGTTGGCGAGGTTGAGAAAACCGACGAAGAAGAGGATGATCCACGGCGTGTTGGAGCAGAGGTCGCGGAGATCGGTGCCGAGCGGAGTCTTTTGCCCGGCGGGCGGGCTGACGCGCTCGCGCGTCTTGGCGAACGTGTAGATGAACAGGGCGACGGAGAGCACCGCGAAGATCGCCATGGTGTTGCGGAATCCGTCGCCGGCGTCGCCGCTGGCCGGCGTGAGGACCTTTTTCAGGTTTGGCACGAGCCAGCCGATGAGAAGCGCGCCGATGAAGGCGCAGGCGAAGCGGTAGGAGGAGAGCGACGTGCGGTCCTCGGACGAGGCGGACATCACGCCCATCAGCGCACCATAGGGCGTATTGATCACCACGTAGGCAATGAGGACGATGGCGTAGGTGGCGTACGCAAAGACGAGCTTGCCATGGGCGGAGAGGGCCGGGTTGGCGAACATGACCCAGCCGAGGATGCCGTATGGGATCGCACCCCAGAGGATGTACGGGCGGAACTTGCCCCAGCGCGTCGTGGTGCGATCCGCGAGCAGTCCGACAACGGGGTTAAGAACGGCCACCACGATCGGAACGATGAACAGAAGCCAGCCGACGTCGCTCGAGCCGAGCCCGAAGATGTCGGTGTAATAGTTCGCCAGGAAAATATTGAAGGCCTGGAAGTAGAAATTCGACGCCGTGTCGCCGAGGCCGTACGCGAGCTTTTCCTGGAACGAGAGCTTTGTGCTGGGGGTGGGCACCGTCATGGAGGTTCGGGGGTTGGGGAGGACGCCACGAGGCGGCCTCCCCCGGAGAATGCGCCGGCAATCGGCGCGGCGGAAGAGGAAATCCGGGTCCGCGTTGCGCGCGCCGGCACCCAATTGCCGGCGCGCGCCTTTGACCCCTATGCTTAACGCAGACCTAAGTGTCTTCCGCGATCGGAGCGGTGCTCAGAACTTGATGCCGTACGAAATCTTGGCCGTGATCGGCGACTGGTAGATCAGGCCGTAGAGCTTCGTGTCATCGAGAAGGTTATCGACGTTGAACTGGGCCCACTGGTCGAAGCCGTGCGATTTCCAGGTGTAGTTCGCGAAGGCGTTGATCGTGTATTGCGACGGCGAGGTCAGGATCAGCAGATGGCCGTTGCTGGTCTCGGCCTGGCCGCTGCCGTGGGTGATGCCCGAGAAGATGACCTCATCCGAGTGCCAGTTGCCGCCGACGCCGAACGACAGTCCCTTGAGTGAGCTTTGCTCCGGGAACTTGTACTTGAACAGGAGGCTGACCGAGTTCTTCGGCGTATCGTCACCCGGGTACAGGCTGTTGATGTGCGTCGAGGTGTCCTGCGGATTCGTGTAAGCCTCGGCCAGCGTGTTGCCGACGAGACCGAAGCCGCCGTTCGGGAAGTACCAGACGGCCCACTGATCCTGCGGGTACGGATACTTCGGATAGGCACCCGAAACGACGCGCGTGACCGATGCGCCGAGGGAGAACGTCAGGACCGCCTGGAAACTGTCATTGGGGGTATAGGTGAGCGATCCGTCCCAGCCGCGGGACTTGTCGACGGTCTGATAGGCGGCGTCGAGGGATGTATTCCCGAAGCCACCGGCGTCGAGCGTGGCGTTGTTGATGTTCGGATCGTTGTTCGAATTGCCCTGATAGAGCCAACCCGGCCAGTTGCCGCCGTTCGTGAAGACGCTCGCAAAGCCGGCGTTGAGGTAGGCGGCGCCCGCGGGATTGCTCGCGTTGACGTACAGGCTGTTGGCCGCGAAGGCTGCATTCGTGATCGGCGACAGGTGCGTGATCGCACCGGCGGCGACGGCCGCGTTCCATGCGGAAATGACAACCGGATCCGTCTGGATCGGCGCGCCGGCGGTCGTCGCAGGCACACCCGCGATCTGCGTGGCACCCGCAACGCCCTGGGCGTCGAAGCCGCCCGAAAGCTCGTAGACGATCGGCTTCGTCGGATCGAACTTGATGTTGCCGACCGGCGTCGGCGCAAACCATGGCGCCGCGCTGTAGCCGGTCTTGGTGACGGAGTAGCGGCTGATGGTGCCGGACAGCTTGCCGTCAAAGAAATCGAATTTGGCGCCAATTTCATTGCTGCGGGCCGTGCTCGCGCCCACCGGGGCACCGGTCGTCGCATCATGAAGTCCGCCAAAGTTCGGCTGGAAGCCCTGCGAGCGGAGCCCGTAAACCGACAGCCATTTGGTGACCTTGATCATGATGCCGTTCTGGTTCGAGTGGGCAATGACCTGCTTCGAGCGCGTGGTGGAATTGCTGCCCGCGTCGCCCGGACCATTGTACGTCGTGTCCGTGGACCAGTTGTCGTTCCGATCCTCGCGCATGCCGTTCATCAGGATGATGCGGTCGTCGACGCCCCAGAGCTTGAAGAGCTTGAGGTAGCTGTTCAGGTAGTAGGCGCTGTCCCAGCCGATATTGATGTTGTTCAGATCATTCTGGTACATCGCCGGGTCCGGCGCGCCATTGCCCTGTTTGCCGTAGACGATCGGAGTGGTGTCATTCGGGCTCTTGTAGCTGTAGGCGCCGTTGACCGTCTCCCAATTGTCCTTCGTCGAGTCGTTCTTGATCGCCGAGTAGCCGGCGAGCACGCTCTCATCGATCTGGTACCACTTGTCGGCGAACAGGCCCTTGTGCAGGTTGAGTTCGACGCGTTCCTGGTCGCGGACAACATCCTGGTTGTTGAGATTCCAACCGTACTTGACGACCGAGTTCGGCAGCGTGCCGAAGAGCAGGTTGCCGTTGTCCACAATCTGGCCGCCCAAGCCGTTGACGGCGCCGACGGTCGTGATCGTCTGGGACAGATCGTAACCCGGCTGGCCGAGCGAAATCGGGCCGGTGATCTCGCCATTGACGCTTCGATTCTGCGCCTTCCAGGAATTGTGGTTATAGCCGGCGAGGAAGTCGACCGAAGGCATCCACTCCGTCTCGCGGTGCAGATTCTGGGTCAGCTTGATCTCGATGTTCGATTCCTGCTGGTTGTTGTAAGTGTCCGGGCCGCCCAGGTTCGAGGTGCGCGGATCGGCGCCGGGGGGCCAGTAAAACGACACCGCTTCGAGCTGGTCGTTGTTGATCGGCGTGGACGAGTTGCCCTGCGCGGCACGGAGCGCGCGGAAGCTGTAGCCGTTCTGGGTCGAGTTGCCGACCTCCGTATCGATCAAGAGCTGCGTCGTGGGCGTCGGCCGCCAGAGCAGGGTCGGCGCAATGAACGTGTGCCGGTTCTTCTGGAAATCGATGTTGGTCTCGGAGCTCTCCCAGGCGCCGGCCAGGCGATAGTCGAGATGGGCCGCCGTGCTGATCGGGCCGGTGGTATCGAGCGTGACGCGCGCAAAATCATCGGTGCCATAGGACGCCGTGATTTCGCCGCCGGCGATGTCCAGCGGCATTTTGGTGAGGTAGTTGACGACGCCGCCGAAGTTGCCGATGCCATAGAGCAACGCGTTCGGCCCCAGGACCACTTCAGCGCGGTCGATGTTAACCGAGTCGGTTCCGCTGCCGCGGAGAAAACCGTCGCGCAGGGTGTTGTCCGTGATGAAGCCACGGATCTTCATCTGCACGTCATTGATGTTCGCCGTGACGCCTTCGGGATTGTTCACGCCGCCCGGGCCGTACGCGCTGCCGAACGTGCCGGCGGTGTTTTCCAGGTCGTTCTGGGTGCGGGTCGAGATGCCGGCCACATACCCCAGCGACTGGCGGAGATCGGTGGCCCCGATGTCGCTGATGAACTGGCTCGTGATGACCTGCATCGGAACGGGAATGTCCTTGATCGCCGCGTTCACGCGGGAGCCCGATACTTCGTTGGCCGCCGACCAGCCCTTGTCCTTGTCGGTGGTGACGGTGAAGGGAGACAGCTGCACCGTCTCGTCGTCCTTCGTCGTCGTTTGAGCCGGATCGACCGGCTTGGCTACTTGCGCACCCGCGGTGAGCGGCCACGCGCCCAATGCCGTGATGCTCGCCATAAGCCCGGCATAGATCGCCGGGCGCAGTTTGAGGTTCATGGGGGTATTATGGTGTTGATACGCCCCTCGGGTTGCGGATCAGCGGCAGATTGTCCGAAAACAACGCGCCGTCTAACGACCCAGGGGTATGGAGGTTGTCAGGTTGGTGCCCGAACCGTTTCGAGCGATGGCTCAAGAAAACTAAATTGCGTGCACGAATGTCAACATAGTTGTGCATGTTTTGTTGCATGCACGTTGCTTGTCTTATAAGTTATCAACCACTTGATTTTGTGTATGATACAAATTGTTACGCACATGGCATCCTGTAACAACAGCCCGCAAAGCATATTTTGTTGCACAATTTAAATTCTTGCGTGTTGCTCGCCTCCCGTAAACGGTTCCGCGCGCCGACCGGCTCGGTCGCGACCAGCATCCCCGATGGCCACGATCAACCAGGAACTCATCGCGCAGCGACTCGGGTTGTCCCGCGCCACCGTCTCGCGCAGTCTGGCCAACCACCCGGCCATCAGCGCCGAAACCCGCACCAAGGTGCAGGCCATGGCCGAGAAACTGGGCTACAAGATCTCCCCCGGCCGCATCGGCCGCCGCGGCCGCAACTCCCGCTCGCTCACCATCGGCGTCCTCATCGGTGTGCCCGCCGGCGATGTCGTGATGGCCACGTTTCCGTACATCCTGAAGGGCATCCGCGAACGCGCCGAGGCCGAGCGCGTGACAATCGACGTCTGCTACCAGGCCCCGGCCGATTTTCATCCGGAATCCAACCGGCAGTCCGTGTTCCGCAACATGCGCAGCGGCAACTGGCGCGGCACCATCCTCATCTACCCGTTCGCGGAAAAGGCCGTCGAGATCATCTCGCGGCGCCTTTGCACCGTCGCCGTGCTCGAAAGCTACAGCCAGCCGGGTATCGATATCATTGATACCGATGACGCCTCCGCGCTCGTCGCGCTCGTCGAGCGCCTGGCCGAGACCGGCCACCGGCGCATCGGCTTCCTCTCCTGGGACTATCCGATCGGCGGCCATTGGGTCGCCCGGCGCTTCAGCGGCTACATCGAGGCGCTCTTCGGCCTCGGCCTCGAATTCCGCCCGGACTGGGTGCTCAATGTCCACAAGAACATCCCGCGCCTGTCGCCCACCCAGGTGGCGGACGTGGTCGCACAAAAGATCCGGCACGACAAGGTGACCGCCTGGGTCTGCGCCGCGGACCACCAGGCCTATCAGCTCGTCCAGGACCTGCCGGCCCGCGGATTGCGTGTGCCCGAGGATTGTTCCATCACGGGTTTCGACGGTCTCGACCCGGGCGCGGGACAGAGACGCGTCACCTCCATGCGCGTCCCCCACGAGCAGATCGGATCCGCCGCCGTGACCCGTCTGGTCAACCGGATGCAGCATCCGACCGCCCCGCGCCGGAAAATCCTCGTCGAGGCCCAGTACGTCACGGGAGACACCATCGCCTCGCCGCCAGACGTGGCGAAGTGAAACGCGGCGGGTGGTGGCGTGGTGGTCGCCGATGTCCTCATCGGCGATCAGCGTCCACGGCGGCACCGATGACCAGACCAATGCGGTTGAGACGGCACCGCGCCGTTCGGATCCACGAACAGGATTCCCGGCCTCGCTGCGATTCAGGTAGGGCGCGACCGCTGGGCGCGCCGGCAAACCGGTGGCCCGCCAAAGTCATGGCCACAAATGGCGCAAAAACGCCTCCGCGGAACCCGTCTTGCGTCTTTCGTGGCGACCGAAAAACGGAATCCGCCCTAGCCTTCGCGTTTTTGCAATCCGTTCTCCGCGCTCAACGGCTCCGCCCGCTCACAGGTCAGCGCCGTGATGGCGGTCGTGCGGTGGCGCACTTTTCCATCCGTGGAATCGTATTCCATCTTGCCGCCGCAGAACAGGACCCCGCGAGCCAGCGCCCCGGAGCGCCGGAAGATGCAGCCGCTCACCGCGACCGGTCCCCATGGCCGGTCGGATCGGTCCGAGCTGAGCAGCACCGATCCGTCCCCTCGCCACTCGAGGGTGTAATTTGTGTTCTTCGTCGCGATCAGGATCCGATCGCCGGCGCGCAGGGTTCGCAGGTCGATCTCCGATGGGCCGTGACTGACGGTTTCCTCGGGAAACATTTCCCAAGTGCCTCCCGGAGGAGGTGGCATCGGTGGCCCGGAGTTTTCCTTCATTTCGATGTGGTCGTGCGGCCGCGGCGGCAACCTCCTGCATAAGGCCGCCGGCTTGCTTGACCAGCGGGAAACGCCCCGGTTCCGGAACGCGGCTCAATACGCCTTCGCCGCCGTGCTTGCGACCACGACCGCGCCGGCCGGTTTCGCCTGTGGCGCCGAGGCCTTTTTCTCGGCCGTGACGACGAAATCGAGACGTCCGGGCGCCGGCGCCTGATCCGGCGTCACGGTGAAATGGTAGAGCCCGCTTTCGGCTCCATCCACGGGCAGCTCACCGGCATCATGGACCTCGTTGGTCGCCGTGTCCACGACCCACAGGTGATACCGATGGCCGGCCTCCGGCGGCTGCAGGTGCCGCACGCCCAGGAATCCTTCATGTGCTCCGGGATCAAACAACGCGTAGGCCCGGTCGCCCGCGGCCGACGCCGGTTCATCCCAATACTGCCGCGCCATCGACGCCAGCTCGTGGAAGCGCTCGTCGGCGTCCTGCCCGCCGGGCAGCCGCGAGAGCTCGACGCTTCCGCCCCGCGAACCAAGATCGGCGACCAGCAGTTCCGGCGTGGAAGGGGAAACCGGATGGCGTCGCTCCCGGAACGCGAGCGTCCCGACTCCCAGCAGCACCGCCGCCGCGATGCCAAAGCCCGCCCACGCCAGGCGCGGAAACGACACGACGCGGGCCGCCCCGGATTCAGCGATCGCCGACTCAATGCGCGACCATGTCCCGGCCGGCGCCGGGCGCTGCGGCAGCTCCCGGATCCTCGCCTCGAAGTCGTCCTCGAGCTCACGCAACCGCTTCGCCAGCGCGGGATCGGCCAGCACTTTCGCTTCAAAGCCGGCACGGGCCGGCGCGTCGAGTTCGTCGAGCAGATAAAGTATCGCCGTTTCGTCAATGGATTCGTTCATGGTCCGGATTCCGTCAGGGTTTCGCGCAGATTGAGCAGGCCGCGTCGGATCCACGATTTCACGGTTCCCGCCGGCTGGCCCAGCCGCTGCGAGATCTCGATGTGAGTCAGACCGGAAAAAAGCGCGAGCTCGAGCGCCTGGCGCCGAGGCTCCGCAAAATGCCCGAGTGCGGCACGGACGTTTTGCACCGCTTCCGCGCGCTCGGCCTGCCCGCGCACCGTCTCCTCGACTGCCGGCTCCATGGCGCCGGCCGGCCCTTCCGGCCATGGTTCGGTGACGGGACGGCTCCGCCGGTGGCGCTGGTGGTCGATGCAGGTTCGGCGCATGATGGTCACGGCCCAGGTGAAGGGTTTCGATTTGCGTGGATCGTAATTCGGCGCGTGCCGCCAGATCTTGACGAAGGTTTCCTGCAGCAGGTCCTCGGCATCGGACGCGTTTCCGGCCATCCGCAGGGCGAGCGAATGCAGCGGGGTGGAGAGCTGATCATGGAATTCCCGGAATGCCGCCCGGTCGCCGCGGCCGGCACGCGCCAGAAGTCCCGCCTCGTCAGTCGCCGCCACGCCGGTTCCCGTCAGGATTTCGCCGGCGACCCCTGCGGGAAAAGCAGGGGTTCAATCTTGTCGAGCGCGAGGTCGACTGCCGCGCGCATGATTTTCGTCACGGAGTCGTCCATGTTCTCGGTGGCACGCGGATAGTATTGATAGCGGATGATGCCAAAGTCCTGTTTTCCGGCCGGCCCGGAAAAGGTGACCCAGGCGCGAAAGGTCAGGTCATCCCGCTCCTCGGGGCGGATCCCCTTGAAAAAGATTTGCATCTCGTTCTCCGCGGCGGGCGTGCCCGCCGCAAACCGTTCCACATGCAGGGTTACCGGCCATTTGCGCTTCGCGATCGCCTTGTGCAGCGCGATGTCGAGACGGTCGAAATAGAAGTTCTGCACCTCGCTGCGACTGAGGTTGTCGACAAAAGTGACCGTAAGTTCCCTGGATGCAGGAGTCGGCGCCGGATCGGCGCGCAGCGTCACGCTGCCGGCCAGGATCGCAATGGTGATGAAATGGCGGAGGATGGAGTTCATGGCCTTCTCTGGGATTGTCTGCTGATACGCTTCGCGCGCGCGCGCGGATGCACCAGAGGCTGAAATCAACATGCGGGAAGACACCCTGATGTCCAATGCAAGCGGAAGCCTGTAAGGCGCCATCCTAACCGAATTGTCAGCGGCGTGCGGTTGCGCCGTTCTCCGGATGCCGGAACGGTCCCAGTTTCTCCGTCGGCGCGATTCCGCCTCCCCTGGCCGGTGCCCGTTTGCGGCGGACCGTCCTTCCCTGTCGATGACTCGCCTCCTTTCCCGCTCGTGTCCGGCCTCGGCGCCAGATCCCGCCTCCGAATGATCATGGACGCCGCACCGGTCCGACTTCTTTGCTGCGATCTCGATGGAACACTGGTCGGGCAGCCCGGCGCCTCCCGGCGCTTCCACCTCGCCTGGCAGCAGATTCCGCAGGAGAGCCGGCCGGTGCTGGTTTACAATAGCTGCCGCCTGGTCGACGACGTCGTCCGCTTCACCCGCAACGGCCTGCTGCCCGATCCCACCTATTTCATCGGCGGCGCCGGCACGCAGATCATGGACAGCGGGGCCGGCCGCGTCCTGGGTGAATTTCGCAACCATTTCGCCGACGGCTGGGATCTGGCCCGTGTCCGCGCCGTGGTCGCCCGTCTTCCCGACGTCCGACCGCAGCCGTTCGAATTCCAGCATGAATTCAAATCGAGCTGGATCCTGGACGACGCCGCTCCGGGCACACTGCGCGACCTCACCCGCAATCTGGCCGCCCACGGCCTGAAGGTGAAGATCGCCTACTCGGCCGGTCGCGATCTCGACATCCTTCCCCGCGCGGCCACCAAGGGCGGGGCGATGTCCTGGCTGTGCCAGCGTCTCGACATCCCGCTCTCCACCGTCGTCGTTGCGGGCGACACTGATTCCGACCTGTCGATGTTTCGCACGCCGGGAGTCCGCGGAATCGTCGTGGGCAACGCTGTCAGTGAACTCGTCGAGGGCACGGCCGGCGTGGACGTCTTTCAATCGGACAAGGATTTCGCCGACGGCGTGCTCGACGGCCTGGTCCATTACGGAATCATTGGCCCGCAGGTCGACTCACCGGATATCGAGGACCTTTCGAAACCCGCCGAGGACGATATCCGGCAATCCAGCGCCGGATAAGACGGGATCCCCGACCCGGCCGGCCCGACGGGGCGGCGTTTCCCTCACGCCGGCACGCCCGGCAGCACGAGCGTAAACCGGCTTCCGCGCGGCGTCACCGTTTCGAATTCCAGACGCCCGCCCAGCACGTGCATGTAAGCCTTGGTGATCGCCAGCCCGAGGCCAAATCCTCCGCGCCCACGGCCGCGCGCATCGTCGACGCGGAAAAAACGCTCGGCCAGCCGGGTCTGGTGCTCCGCGGGTATCCCGGGACCCTCGTCGGTCACGGCCACGCGACACTCCCCGGCCGACGACGCCACGGCCACGCGGATGGTCGTGCCCGTGCCGCTGTACTTGAGCGCGTTGTCGATGAGATTCTGGAACGCCTGTCGCAGCAGCACCGGATCGGCCGAAACCTCGCAATGCTGCGCGTCGAGCGTGATCTGCTGGTTCTTCTGCTCGGCGAGAATGGCCAGGTCGTTCAGGCACGAGCCCACGAAGGCGTCCACCTGCACGCGCTCCGGCTGCATCAACTGGCCTCCACCCTCCACGCTGGCGAGCTCGAGGAGCCGCTCGATCAGCCGGTGCAGGCGCCCCGCCTCTTCGAGCATGCTGCCGATGATCTCGCGGTATTCCTCCTCGGTGCGCGATTTCCGCAGCGCCACCTCGCCGACGTTCCGCAGCGTCGTCAGCGGGGTGCGCAGTTCGTGGGACGCATCCGCGACGAACCGGTCGAGCGTGCGAAATGAGTCCTCGAGTCGGTCGAGCGTGCGGTTGAACACCGCCGCGAGGCGGCCGATCTCGTCGCCTCCTTTGGAAACCGGCAGCCGTTCGGCCAGGCGGTCCGCCGAAATGTGCTCGGCCTGGCGCACCATTTCGTCCAGCGGCCGCAGCCAGATGCGCGTCACCGCATAGCCGCCGAGCACGAGCAGCGCGATCACGCCGGGCAGCGCGGCCGCGATGATCGCGAGCAGCGACCGCAGCGGATCGTTCATGCGCTGATGAATGCGCATCACGCGGATCGTCCAGCCCGGGCCGTCGGCCTGCGGTCCGGGATAAGGGAGCGACAGCACGCGCAGCTTCAAGTCGCTGGCCACGTCGAAAACCGACAGCGTCTCCCGGTCGCGCACCGGCGCCTCGGGCATCTGCTTGACCCGGCTCTCCTCGAGCGGCCAGAAACGCTGCACGAGGTTGCCCTGGTCGTCCCACAACTCGAACCAGGGACTCTCCCATGCCCAGCCGTTCTCCTTCGTGTACGGCTTGCCGTCCCACAACGGCACGCTGCCATGCAAAGTCAGGTGCTTCCGGATCACCGCGAGATCCTGGCGCAACGACTGATCGAGAGGCTGCCCCATCTTGCGCGCGACGAATCCGTAGATCGCCGCGCTGAACAGCGCGAGCAGCACGGTGCCCGCGATGCCGTACCACAACGCCAGGCGGAAACGCAGCGAACCGCGATTCCACCACGCGTTCACCGCTGGCGCCCCCCGAGCCGGTAGCCGATCCCGCGCAGGGTGTGGATCATCGGCGGCCGTCCGTTCATCTCGATCTTCCGCCGCAGGCGCATCATCTGCACGTCGATGACGTTGTCGAGCGAGGTGAAACGCCGGGTCTGCTTCCAGACATCGCGCTCGAGCATCTCGCGCGTCACGATCTGGCCCTGGTGCCGCAACAGGTATTCCAGGATGTCGACCTCGCGCGGGGAAAGGGCCACGTTCATGCCGCCGCGCTGGGCCACGCGGGCCTGCTTGTCCAGTTGAAGGTCCTCGCACTTCAGCAGGTTTCCCGTGCCGAGGATCGGCCGGCGCAACAGGGCCCGGCACCGGGCCAGCAGCTCGGCGAACGCGAATGGCTTCGCCAGATAATCGTCCGCCCCGCTCTCGAGCCCGGCCACGCGGTCGTCGAGTGCCCGCCGCGCCGACAGCATCAGCACCGGCGTCTGGCTCCCGCGAGCCCGCAACTGCCCGAGAATCTCCACGCCGTCACGGCCCGGCAGCATCCAGTCGAGGATGATCAGGTCGAAGCTTTGCTCGGCGAGCATCGCGATGGCTTCGTCGCCGGTGGTCGCCGTCGCGACCCGCCACTCCTCCAGCCGCAAGCCCTCGGCCAGCGACTCGAGCGTCTTCTGCTCGTCCTCCACCAGCAGGATCGACGGTGGTTGCACGGGATTTGCAGCCACATCCGGTTCGAGCGAGGAGAATTGATTCATGACGTTCGGAGGACCCGCCAGGCGGATCCGAAGGGACCGGCCGCGCGGCGCGCGGATGCCCCGGGCTTCTCCGAACGTGGACCGGATTCATCCCGCGGGCAACGTAAGATCGCCGCCCCCCGAAAATAGGGTCGTCTGCCTGTCGTTCCCGTCAGGTCTCGATCTCGCGCCATTCATCCTCGGAGAGCTTCAGCCCGGCCGCCCCGAGATTTTCCTCGAAATGGGCGACGCTCGAGGTGCCCGGAATCGGCAACACCACCGGCGAGCGGTGCAGCAGCCAGGCGAGTGCGAGCTGCGCCACCGTCGCGTGGTGCCTTTTTCCCGCCTGGTCGAGCGGGCCGCCGGCGCGCGCCATCTCGCCGGCCGCGAGCGGAAACCACGGGATGAAACCGAGCTGGTGCCTCGTGCAGTAATCCAGCACCGCTTCGCTCTGGCGGAAACCAAGGTTGTACTGGTTCTGCACGCTCACGATCCGGACGGTCTTCATCGCCTGCTCAATCTCGGGCACCGAGACCTCCGACAAGCCGAGGTGCTGGATTTTCCCCTCTGCCTGGAGTTCCTTCAGCGCCCCGAGCGACTCCGCCGCCGGTACCTTCGGGTCGATGCGATGCAGTTGATAAAGATCGATGCGTTCCACTTTCAGCCGGCGCAGGCTCATCTCCACGCATTGCCGCAGGTATTCCGGCCGGCCGACCGGTGCCCATTTTTCGGGACCGGCCCGGGTGAGGCCGCCCTTCGTCGCGATCACCAGGCCCTGCGGATATGGATGCAGCGTCTCCGCGATGAGCCGCTCGCTCACCTCCGGGCCGTAGGAGTCGGCGGTGTCGATCAGATTCACCCCGAGATCGACGACCCGGCGCAGCAGGCGCTTCACCCCGGCCGGGTCGCGCGGTTCACCCCAGACCCCGGGACCCGCGATCCGCATCGCACCAAATCCAAGACGGTGCACCCGCAGGTCACCGCCGATCGCAAAGCTGCCGCTCTCGGCGGCGTCGGCTTTCCTTTCCAAAACGTCGGCCTTCATGCGCGGGAGCGTAACCGCAATCGGAAGACGGCGCAAGCGCCCGGCCGTTATTCCACATCGGGGAATTCCCTGCAAAATGCCGCCGCCGGATTCCCGATTCGATTCCCATCATGCGGCTGGACAAATCGCGGACGCCGCCGCTTCCTTGACTGCGAAACAGGTCGCCTCGTACCCCATGCGCCCGCCGGCTTTCATGCTTCTTGCCGCGCTCGCCGCCGGGTCGCTTTCCGCGGCCGAAGGCGTTCCGGCGGACGTGCGCTTCAACCGCGACGTGCGTCCGGTCATGGCCAACACGTGCTTCAAGTGCCACGGCCCCGACAAGCGCGCCAACAAGGCCGGACTGCGCCTCGACCTGCCCGACGACGCCGTCCGCGAGCGCCACGACAAGGCCGGCCGCGCCTACCGCCCGATCGTGCCCGGCCATCCGGAGCAGTCCGAGATCTGGCGCCGCATCACCGCCGCCGATCCGGGCCAGGTCATGCCGCCGCCCGACTCCCTGCACCTGCTGGACGATCGCGACAAGGCCGTCGTCCGGCGCTGGATTGAACAGGGCGCAATCTACGAACCGCATTGGGCCTATATCCCGCCGAAAAAGGCCGCCCTGCCCGCAACGCGGCACGCGGCGACGAATCCCATCGACCATTTCCTGCTGCGCGAGCTGGAGGCGAGGAACATCGAGCCGTCGCCCGCCGCCGATCCGCGGACGCTCGTGCGCCGCGTGACGCTTGACCTCACGGGACTGCCGCCCACGCCGGCCGAGGTCGACGCGTTCCTCGCTGACTCCGCGCCGGGATCATACGAGCGCCTCGTCGATCGGCTCCTCGCCTCGCCGCACTATGGCGAACGCATGGCCGTGGGCTGGCTCGATCTGGCGCGCTTCGCCGACACGGTCGGGTTTCACGGCGACCAGCTCTACAACAATTTTCCGTACCGGGACTACGTCATCGATTCCTTCAACGCGAATCTGCCGTTCGACCAGTTCACGCGCGAACAGCTCGCCGGCGATCTCCTCCCGGGCGCTACCGACCGCCAGCGCGTCGCCACCGCCTTCAACCGCCTCAACATGGTCACGCGCGAGGGCGGCGCGCAGCCGAAGGAATACCTCGCCAAGTACGCCGCCGACCGCGTCCGCACCATCGCGTCCACCTGGCTCGGCTCGACCATGGCGTGCTGCGAATGCCACGACCACAAATACGATCCCTTCAAGAGCCGCGACTTCTACTCCCTCGAGGCGTACTTCGCCGACATCAAGCAGTACGGGGTCTATCAGAACTACGACTATACACCGGAACCCGAGCTCAAGGATTTCACCAATGACACGCCGTTCCCGCCGGAGATCGAGGTCGACAGCCCGTACCTTCAGGCGCGCGAGAAACGCCTGACGGCCGCCGCCCGGGCCCACCTTGCCCCGGTCGTGGATGCGATCACGCGGAACCCGAAGATGAAGGCCGAGGCACTTGCCTGGGCGCGAACGATCGCGCCAATCCTCGCCGCCGACCCGCGCGGCTGGCGTCCACTCGCGATTGTGTCGGCCAAGGAAATCAAGGACAGCCCCGTCGCAGCCCAGCCCGACAACTCCGTGCGCCTCGGGCCGGTGAAGGACTATCACCAGTACAAGTCGGGCGATGGCGCCGAGCTGACGCTCGCCGCTCCCGCCGGCCCGATTGCCGCCGTTCGCCTTGAGGTTCTCCCCGACGGCACCTTCGGCGGACGGGTCACGAGCAACACGGATGACAGCTTTGTGATCAGCGTTGAATTGTCGGTCCAGTCACCGGGAGCCGACAAGCCGGCGCCGGTGGCGTTCGCCGATGGCTATCCGGAGCAGTTGACCTGGACCTATGCCAACGGCGCGCTGCAGACGTCGTTCACGTCGGATTGGAAATCGGCCCCCGGTCTCGTGAAGCAGCCCCAGTCACTCGTCCTCATTCTCAAGCAACCGACCGTGCTCTCCGCCGGCGATCATCTCGTCGCAAAGGTCACCACCGAGAACGCGGGGCGGGTTCGCCTTTCCGTCTCGCCGATCGGTGTGCTTCCGACGGGTCTGACCGCGCCCGAGGTCGCGAGCGCGGTCAATGCGCCCGAACCCGCTGGCGCAGCGCTCGACACGATCGCCGGCGCCTGGTTCGCCGGCACCGCCGCGGGGCGGCCCGCGGATTTTGCCGCGATGTTGTCCGACATCCGCGGGATCGCGGCGTGCCGCGAAGGCCGCGCCTTCTGCACGGTCACGGTCGCAACCAAGCCGGCCACCACGCGCGTGCTGGCCCGGGGCAACAGGCAGGACGACTCCGGCGAGATCGTCGCGCCCGCCGCGCCGGAGTTTCTGACGGGCATCCACGTCACGACCTCCCTGCCGCGCCAGTCGCGCCTCGATCTCGCGAACTGGCTCGTGTCGCGCGCGAATCCGCTCACCGCCCGCACCTTTGTCAACCGGCTCTGGAAACAGTTTTTCGGCACGGGCCTGTCGGCGATGGTCGACGATCTTGGGACGCAGGGCGAGTATCCCGTCAATCCGGAGCTGCTCGACTGGCTCGCCGTCGACTTCATGGACCGCGGGTGGGACGTGAAGGCGATGGTGAAGCTCATCGTCACGTCCGATGCCTACCGGCGCTCGTCGCAATATCGCCCCGATCTGGCTGAAATCGATCCCAACAACCGCCTGCTGGCCCGGCAGTCGCCGCGCCGCCTCGAAGCCGAGTTCGTGCGGGACAATGCCCTCGCGGCCGCCGGCCTGATCGACCTCGAACTCGGCGGCCCGAGCATCCATCCGTACCAGCCCGAGGGCTACTATGCCGCGCTGCAGTTTCCCGACCGCGAATACATTGCGGACAAGGACGAACGCCAGTTCCGCCGCGGCGTGTACATGCACTGGCAGCGGACCTTCCTGCACCCGATGCTCGCCAACTTCGACGCGCCGTCGCGCGAGGAATGCACCGCCGCGCGGATTCTTTCGAGCACGCCGCAACAGGCGCTCACCCTGCTCAACGACCCGACGTTCGTCGAGGCCGCGCGCGCCCTGGCCGAACATGCCCTCACCGCCGAAGCAAGCCACGTCGCGCCCGCACTCGACGACGCCTTCACGCGTCTGTTGTCCCGGGCTCCGTCCCGTCGGGAACGCGAGTCCCTGGTCGCGTTTCACCACCAACAACTGGCCTGGTACTCCGCCCATCCCGACGACGCCAAAAAGCTCCTCGCGATCGGGATTCACCCGCTGCCCGCCGGCCTCGACCCCGTTCAGCTCGCGGCATGGACCGAAGTCACCCGCGTCATGATCAACCTCAACGAAACCATCGTCCGCTACTGAGACCTGCCGGAAACAAATTTACCGGGGCCAACTGAGATAACTGAGCAATTCACCCGCAATTTTTTCCTCTCTGCCCCGTTCACTCCGTTTCCTCCTCCTGTAAGATGGAGGTGTTCCGTCGCACTTTCTTCATCTCGCCTCGATCCTCGTGATTCCTCTCCGCTCCGCGATCTCCGCGATCTTCTGTAAATTCAGGCTCCGGTCGATCGCCATGATCCTTCTCTACTCCGTTCACTCCGTTTCCTCCGGTAAATAGTCCTTTCGGTTCGTCCCGATGCAATCCCCCTTCGATCCCGCCGTCGCCCGTCGCCACCAGCTCGAATGGTCGCGTCGCACGTTTCTCGGCAAGTCCGCGCAGGCCCTCGGCGCGCTGGCGTTGGGCTCACTGATCAACCCGCGGCTGCTCGCCACCGCCGGGAAGGCCGCCTCCGATCCATGGACGGGCATCCTGTCGTCGCCGAATTTTCGTCCGCGTGCCAAGCGTGTCATCCATCTTTACATGGCCGGTGGTCCGTCGCACATCGACCTCTTCGATCCCAAGACCGAGCTCAACCGCATCCACGGCCAGCCGTTTCCGGCCTCGTTCACCAACGGACAGCAGCTCGCGCAGCTCCAGAACACGAAGCTGCTCGCACGGGGCTCGTCCTTCGGCTTCAGCCGCTGCGGCCTGTCGGGCCAGACGATCTCGGACCTGCTCCCGTACACGCAGCAGATCGCCGACGACATCTGCGTCATCCGCTCGCTGCACACCGAGCAGATCAACCACGACCCGGCCCACGCCTTCATGAACGCCGGCTCCATCATCAAGGGCCGGCCGAGCATGGGCTCATGGATGCTCTACGGCCTCGGCGCCGAGACCGAAAACCTGCCGGGGTTCGTCGTGCTGATGTCGCGCGGCCCGTCCGGCGGCGAACAGCCGGTCTCGGCGCGCCAGTGGTCCGCCGGGTTTTTGCCCAGCCGTTTCCAGGGCGTCCAGTTCCAGAGCCACGGCCTGCCGGTGCACTACGTCGGCAACCCCGACGGCGTCTGCCAGAGCACGCAGCGGCAGGTGATCGACGAGATCGCGCGACTCAACGGCTTCCACGAGGAGGAGACGCTCGATCCGGAAATCCGGACCCAGGTCGCGCAATACGAACTCGCCTTCAAGATGCAGACGAGCGTGCCCGACCTCGCCGATCTCGCGCAGGAACCGGCCTCGATCCGCGAAATGTACGGCGTGAAGGAGCCGGGTGACGGATCCTTCGCCTCCAACTGCCTGCTCGCGCGCCGCCTCGCCGAGCGGGGTGTGCGCTTCATCCAGCTTTATCACCGCGGCTGGGATCAGCATGGCAACCTCGACACCGATCTACCCGACGTCTGCCGGCGCGTCGACCAGGCCAGTGCCGCCTTGATCAAGGACTTGAAGCAGCGCGGCATGCTCGACGACACCCTCGTGCTGTGGGGCGGCGAGTTCGGCCGCACGCCGATGGGCCAGGGGTCGGGTCGCGATCACCATATCAACGCGTTCTCGATGTGGATGGCCGGCGGCGGCATCCGCGGCGGATTTTCGTGGGGCTCCACCGACGAACTGGGCTACCGCTATCTTGAGGATGGACAGGACATGCACGTGCACGATCTGCATGCCACGATGCTCGCCGCTTTCGGCATCGATCACGAAAAACTGATCTATCGCTTCCAGGGCCGCGATTTCCGGCTAACCGACGTTCACGGCCAGGTCGCTCGCGGCCTGTTCGCCTGATCCAACTTCCGCCTCCGTGCACGACTTCGGCGAATTCTTCGGTCACCTGCATCCGGTCATCGTCCATTTGCCGATCGGCATTTTCCTCCTGCTCGGAGTGCTCGAGATTATCGGGGCGATCGGACGCCGGCGGAATGCCTCGTGGCTGCCGGTACTGTCGCCGGGACAGCGTGCGCTGGTGCTCGCCCTCGGCGCGGCCAGCGCGGTGGCGTCGGCGACCTTCGGCTGGCTGCTGGCGCGCCACGGCAGCTATGACGATGCCGCCGTTGCCACGCATCAATGGCTCGGCTTCGCCACCGCAGCCGCCGCCATGCTGCTGTTGTTGCTTCGCCGCGGAGGCGCCGCCTATGGCCTCGGGCTGGCTTCATTCCTCGTTCTCCTGACTCTCGCCGCACATTTTGGGGGCAAACTGACCCATGGCAGCGACTATCTCGTGTCCGCGCTGCCGCCGTCGCTCGCGCGGCTTTTTGGCGTCCCGCCGCCGCCGCCCAAAATCGCGGCCGTGAAGAAGCCGGCACCGGTCACGTTTCAAACCGCCACGATCTTTGAGAATGTCGTCCACCCGATCCTGCAGGACCGGTGCGAGAGCTGCCACGGGCCGACGCACAACCGCGGCAGTCTTCGGCTCGATTCCTGGGAAGCGATGTTGAAGGGAGGCAAGCACGGCCCCGCGCTCAAGCCCAACGATCCCGCGGGCAGTCTCCTCGCCCAGCGCATCGATCTTCCGGTCGAGGCCAAGGAGCACATGCCGCCCCGCGCCAAGGCGCAGCTTTCAGCCGACGATCTCGGACTTCTCGACTGGTGGATCGCCAGCGGCGCACCGCGGCAGAACCGCGTTGCCGCCCTCGATCTTCCTCCGGCCATCGAGGATGTCCTCGCCACCCGCCTCGGCGGCAATCGCGACGGCGCCGTGCCCGACCGCGGGGCCACGCTCCAGGCCGCCGCCGAACTCAGTCGCGCGCTCGGCATCCTTATCCGCCCGCTGACTCCCGACGGTCCCTGGCTCGAGGTCAATGCCCGCCCGACCGGAAAGTCTTTCGGCGATGCCGAACTCGCGCGACTCGGACCGATCGCGGCGTCAATCCAGTGGCTCGATCTCGGGGCCACGGGAGTCACCGATCCCGGTCTGGCGCCGGTCGCCACGATGCACCAGCTCCTGCGCCTGCATCTCGATGGGACCGCAGTGTCCGATGCCGGACTCGCGAGCGTCACCGGGCTGAAACGTCTGCAATATCTGAATCTGCGCGGCACGAGGATCACCGATCTGGGTGTGGCCGCATTGCGGGCGCTGCCGCGCCTCCGTGCGCTCTATCTCTGGCAAACCGCGGCCACACCCGACGCCGTGAAATCGCTGGGCGATCAACTGGTCGACGAGCGCCGCATCGATCGCCTGAAATCCGAACAGGCCGAGTTGGGACGCCAGATCGAGGCCGAGAGATTCGAGGGGGACATCGGCGATGCCCTCCGCCCCGTGACCAAACCCGCTGAAAAAATTGCCGGGAAAAAATCGTCGCCGTGAAGATCCGCGGAGCGAGCCCCGGGGCTTTTGATCACGACCGCCCATGCAACCAAATCCCTCGTTAGCTGCAGGGACAGGTTTACCCCGCGATTTCCCGTTCGATCGCGGCATAAAGCCGCTCGTACCACCAACCAAGCCGGACCAAGCTCCGGGTTATCGGACCCACCGCGAATGAAACCCTCCACCCGCCGGACTTTTCTCGGTCAGTGCCTCACCCTTTCCGCCATGGCCACCCTGCCCCCCACCCTCCTTCGCGCCACGGACAAGTCCGGTTCGGCGCTCCCCGTCACCGGTTCCGGCGACCAGACCTACGAGTGCGTCCACGACTGGCTTCTGCCGCCCGAGGGCATGGTCTGGGGCGACACCCATGGCCTTTGTCAGGATGCCAGCGGCTTCATCTACGTCGCGCACACCGTCAATCGCGCGAGCATGCGGGGCGAGGCCATCGTCGTGTTCGACGCGGCCGGAAAGTTCGTCCGCGCATTCGGCGAGGAGTTCCGCGGGGGCGCCCACGGGCTCAACCTGCGCCGCGACGGCGCGGACGAGATTCTCTACCATTGCGACATCAACCGCAGCAAAGTGGTCAAAACCACGCTCGACGGGCGCGTGGTGTGGGAACATGGCTACCCGCGCGAAGACCCGGCGTACGGCGCCAAGCCGATCGATTTCGTCCCGACCAACGTCGCCTTTGCCCCCAACGGCGACTTCTTCGTCGGCGACGGCTACGGCTCGAACCACCTGCTCAAGTTTTCCGCGTCGGGAAAATTCATCGGGGAGATCGCGACGCCCGGACACGGCGATGGCGAACTCGACAACCCGCATGGCCAGTGGGTCGATCCGCGGGGCGCCGAGCCGGTCCTCGTCGTCGCCGATCGCGGCAACCGCCGGCTGCAGACGTTCACGCTCGACGGCAGGCACCTGCGCACGATCAAGGATGACACCCGCCTCCGCATGCCGTGCCATTTCGACATCCGTGGCGACCTGATGGTTTGCCCGGATCTCGACAGCCAGGTGTGCCTGCTCGACCGCGACTACAAGGTCGTCGCGCAGCTCGGCGACGGCCAGGCGATCAATGGCAAAGTGGGTTCCCGCCGCGGGCAGGCGCGTTCCGATTTCACGCCGGGAAAGTTCATCACGCCCCACGCGGCAATTTTTCTCCATTCCGGCGACATCCTCGTGGCGGAATGGCTCCCGATCGGCCGATTGACGCTGCTGCGCAAGGTGTAGGGCGGGATTTCCATATCCCGCCACATCCGCCACGCGTATCTGATGCGAAAATACGCGCGCCTGCATGCCGATCGAAATGGCGGCATTCGGAGATGCCGCCCTACACGACCACCGGCCGCTTCCATGGCGCGCGATACGTCCGCGCCAGCAGCCGCGTGGCCTCCGGATCGCCGGGCACGGTGCGGGTTTTCGGGTCGTAGGCAACGGGTCGCCCAAGCCGCAACGATACATTGCCGAGTTCGCAGACCGCACTGGAGATGTGCCCTTCCTCGATGTCCGAGATCGGACGCGACCGGCTCGCGCGCGCCTTCATGAAGTCGAGCACGTGCAGGCGTTCGACCATGTCGTAGGGGTCGGAACCGCTGAAATCGACGTTCTCGAGGTCGCCCGTCTTGGAAAGCATGTGTCGGCCCTCGCGCGCACCGCCTTCGGCCGGGGTGAACGCATACTCTAACATCGTCAGGTTGAGCGTGCCGCCCTCGCCGATCAGGCGCGCGCCCCACTGGTCGCTCCAGTGGCGCTTCGGAATCGGCGAGCCGCCCCACATGCGATGCTCCCAGCTCAGGTCGAGATCGGGATAATGCAGCACGGTGCGCTGCGTGTCGGAGAGGTTGGAAAACGATTTCTTCGCCACGTAGATGCCGCCGGTCGACGAGATCTTTTCCGGCCAGCCGAGCGCAAGCAGCATGCGCACCTTGTCGACCATGTGCACCCCGAGATTGCCGATCGGTCCGTTGCCGAACTCCATGAACGCGCGCCAGCCCCGCTCCTCCATGATGGACTTATACGGCAGCAGCGGTGCAGGTCCCGTCCAGAAATCGTAGTTGAGATGAGCCGGCACGGGTGCGTCCGCGAGCGGGCCCGCCGACCAGCCTTCCGAACCGAGATAGCTGTACGTCTCGACGAGGGCGATCCGGCCGAGGCGCCCGCTCGCGATGTACCGTTCGCGCGCCTCCTGGTAGAGCGGATTGCTGCGGCGCTGCGTGTGCACCTGCACGACGCGTCCGTGTTTGCGTGCGGCCGCGACCATCGCCTCACCCTCGAGCACGTCGACGCCGATCGGCTTCTCGAGAAACAGGTCCGCTCCCGCCTCCATGGCCGCGATCGCCGGCAGCGCATGCCAGTGGTCCGGCGTGGCGACGATCACGATGTCGAGCGGCGCGCCCGCCAGCATCTCGCGGTAGTCGACGTAGGTCTTCGGCACCGCCGGCTGGTATTTCGCCACCAACTCGAGCGTCTTCTGCAACGCGTGGGAATTCACGTCGCAAAGCGAGATCACATCGACCCCGACGTGCCGCAAAAAGATCTCCAGATTGACGCCGCCGAACCAACCGCAACCAATCACGCCCACCCGAGGGCGCGCCTTGGCATCAGCGGCAAACAACGGCCCGCGGGTGGCCAGCACGGCGCCGGCCACGGCCAGCGAGGAAATGAAGGAGCGTCGATTCATGGGGGGAGGGGTTGAGGGCATCCTATCTGGCCCTTGCGAAGGCTCAAGGATGGAGGGCGGTGCATGCATCTTGTCTCTCTCTTGTAGCCGGGCCCGCTGGGCCCGGTCATTGGATTGGCTTCGGGTTGGAAAGCCCGGGCCCAGCGGGCCCGGCTACAACAACGCGTTCAAGCGTCTTGGGGACAAGTCGCTCCACCCGGGATTTCAGGCCGCCATCGGGCGCTTACGGCTTACCGCCCCCTCCTCACCGCCTACCGCTCATCCCCTGCACCTCACCGCCTTAAACCCTACCCCTTAAACCTTATCGCTCACACCTTAAACCTTATCGCTTATCCCTTACCTCTTCCCGCCCTCCATCACAAACACCCCCGGCCCCGGTGTCCCATCCTTGTTCCACAGGTCCCATTCCGGCTCCCAATACATCACGCCGATGCCGCGGGGTTCCGACTTCACCGTGCGAATCAGGTCCGCGAGAAAAAGCCGCCGCCCTTCCGGCGTCTGCGGCCAGAGCATGTACGGGTTGTCCTTCACGTGGCTGTTTTCGTAGCCGGTCTCCACGACAAGAAAGTCCTTGTGGTAACGCTTGGCCGACTCCTCCATGTTTTCCTTCAGTTGCGCGAGCGTGCCGTGAGCCCAGGGCGGATAAAAACTCTGCGCAATGATGTCGTACGGCACGTGCGCCGCCTCGATGTGATCGAAGAACCATTTCGTCACCCGCCAGCTCGCTCCCTTGTCGATGTGGATCGCGATGCGCACCGGCGCGTCGCCCGCCGCCGCCTTCACTCCCCGAACGCCGGCCTTCAGCAGGCGCGTGAGGTGGTCCCACTGGACGGCCTCGTCGTATCCGGCGGGCGGCGGGTAGTCCTTCGAGCCCGGAAACTGCAACTGCGCCACCGGCCATTGCGTGCCGCGCGTGATTTCGTTGCCGATCTGCACCCAGTCGGGCATCGCGCCGGCGTCCTTCAGCGTCTTCACCACCGTGAATGCGTGCTGCTCCCAGGCCTGCTCGAGCCCCGCGAGATCGAGGCCGCGCCAGGCCGCAGGTATGTTCTGCCGTTGCGGATCGGCCCAGGTGTCGGAGAAATGCAGGCAGAGCAGAAGCGTCGCGCCGCTCTCCTTGATTTTCTTTGCCAGAGGAATTGCCGCCTCGAGCGTGTTGTTCGGGGCGTCGTGCACCGGCGAGACGAAGATCCGCACCCGAAAGGCGTTCCAGCCGTGCCGCCGCAGAATGGTCAGTTCATCGCTCGGCTGCCCGTTCTCCTGAAATGGCGGAAAACTGCCCCGTCGCAACGACGTCGGTGAGTCGAGATAGGTGATGTCGGCGCCCAGCACGAAAGGCTCGGTCGCTCCCGAGGCCGCCAGAGGCAGCGCGAAAATCAACGCCAGTGCAATCCGCGCTCTCATGTGTCCAATCTACAGGGTTTCACCGAGGGGAACAGAGAAAATGGAGATGGCGGAACCGATCACCGCACTGCGACGGTGGGCGGCCGACTTCGCCTCGAGGGGGCCTGCTCCAAACTCCCACGGTGAAACAGCCGATCACCGTTCCGTGCCGTCGCACGCCCGCTCCCGCCGTTCCCTCTTGCGGCAAAACCAAATTTCTCCGCGATAGTCGCGTCATGCTGAAATCGGATCTGGCCGGAGTCGTGCTGGTGGGCGGACGGTCACGGCGCATGGGGCGCGACAAGGCGCGCCTGCTTTGGCGCGGGCAACCGCTTTGGCTGCGGCAACTGCGCGTCCTCGAACACGCAGGCGCCCGCCCCGTTCGGCTGGCCTTGCGGGCCCACCAGAGAGGCTTTGGCGATCGGCGCTGCGAAATCCGCGACCGTCATCCCGATGCGGGGCCGATGAGCGGACTGCAGGCGGCGTTAATGTCGTCCGCGGAATGCCAATGGATTGCCGTGTTGGCGGTGGACATGCCACGGATCAATTCGGCTTGGTTCCGGAAGCTGCGGGCGCACTGCCGTCCCGGCGTCGGAGCCGTGAAAGCGGGACCGGATGGATATGAGCCACTCGCCGCAATCTATCCCCGGGCTGCGCTCGCGGTGGTGGAACGCCGGCTGCACCGGCGGCAGCTCGCGTTGCAGGATTTGATCGGGGAACTGGTGCGACGCGGGCAGATGACCACGTTGCGACTCTCACAATCCGAGCGCCATCGCGTGAGCAATTGGAATGAGCCGGGGGACCTCCGCCCGGATTGAATTGGTTCCCTCAACCCTCATCACTCAACCCGCCCTTCAGCCTGTCAGCCATCGGCGGCTTGGGCCGATCGCGCCCCCACCAACGCCGTCCGCCGCACCCACCCATCTGACAGCACCTCTGCGCGCAAACCGCCGCGGCCCTGCAAAGCCTCCTGCGCACCGGGCGCAAAAGCCTGGTTCATCCAGTAGCAGGGCTTTGCTTCCCCACGTCCGCGAAATCGAACCCCCTGGATTTCAAATTCCCGATCCATCAGGTCGCCAAGATCGAGCCCCCGCGTGAGAATGTTGCGGCGAAACACCGCCGGCGATTTCGAGCGGACGTTCATCCGTTCGCAAAGCTCCTGATAGTTTTCGTCGGCGAAAAAAGTCACCTGCCCGATGTAGTCCGGTTTGTAGCTGAAGAAGCGATCCCCCTTGATTCCGCAGCGGGCCACACAATCGATCTCCTCCACATCAAGAATGGGGTGCTGGTCGGGTTCGCGCCCGTGATGCCCAAAATAATTATGCCCGGGCGAAATGAAGAGCCGCAAAATTTCGGCCATGATTCAATTTAGCCGAACGCGCAAAATCCTCAAGCCCGGGAATTGCCCCGAAGATACGGAGACAACCTGGGGGAGCGGCTTTACGCCGCGATGTTCTGCCCGCGAAAGACGCAAATAACACGAAATGATCCAATCCCGGCAGGAATCGAAATCCCCGTCGATCCGGCTTCGGTGAGGATGGCGAGGGGTCAACTTTTCCGTGCGTTCCGTGGGGCAAAACGGGTCGATCCGCTCCTCGCGCCGCTTCGTGCCTTTCGTGGGCAAATCTCCGGTCGCATCATCGCGGCGTAAAGCCGCTCCTACAGCACGGGCCAGGAAGTCGAAGCCGCTCCCACCTTCCGTGGCGAACGTAACATCGGGGGTTTTGACATCGGGAGGGATTCCGCACATTCTGAAACCAGCGAAGGTCTCCGCTCCCCCAACGGAGCCTCCGCGCCTTGCATCCCATGCGCTCTCCTGGTGACCCGACTGGGTTTGGCCGTTCGACCGCCTGCAATGTTCTCCGGGTGACCGCGGAAGGCATGACGGCCCGCGCTGACGCCGTGGCCACCGAGGAGCCGCTTGAAATCCAGCTTGGGTTTGAAAAACGCGGCGGTCTGCGGGTGATGAAGAGCGTGTCCATCACGATGCGTACTCCGGGCCACGATGCCGAGCTGGCCGCCGGATTTCTCTTCACCGAGGGAATACTTCGGGACCGGAGCCAGATCCGCGAGATCGGTCCCGCCCCAACGGTCGACGGCCGCGCCGCCAACGGCCACACGATTCGCGTCACGCTGCACGATGGCGTCGAAGTCGATCTGCGCACGATGGAACGCCATTTCTACACCACCTCGAGCTGCGGCGTCTGTGGCAAGACTTCCCTCGACGCCCTCCACGTCACCGGCCGCATCGCGCTGGCCCCCGCCGAGCCCGTGCTCGATCTGCCCACCGTCCTGCGACTGCCCCAGGTCCTGCGGGAAGCCCAAACCGTTTTCGATCAAACCGGCGGCCTGCACGCCGCGGGTCTGTTCGATGCCACCGGAGCCTTGCTGGGAGTGCACGAGGATGTCGGCCGCCACAATGCGGTCGACAAGGTGCTCGGCGCGCAATTTCTCGCCGGCCGCACGCCGTTGTCGGGCTGCGTCCTGCTGGTGAGCGGACGCGCCAGTTTCGAACTCGTGCAAAAAACGCTGATGGCCGGAGTGCCGGTCCTCGCCGCCGTCGGCGCGCCTTCCAGCCTCGCGGTCGAGCTGGCCCGGCAATTCGGGGCGACCCTTCTCGGTTTCGTGCGTGACGGACGGCTCAACGTATACGCGGGCGCCCAGCGTCTCCGCACCATCGGTTGCGCGGTTGTCTGTCCCTGACCACGAGTCCCGAGCGTTCATTCGCCCACCCGATTCCCATGCCCGACCTTCCGTCAGCCCAGCCTCCGGTCGAGCTCGAAGGCACCCGCCGCGGCAAGGCCAGCCGCGCGGCCGGCGGAATTCCCGCCGTCCAGAAATCGATGGCAATCGGCGTCCGGGAGATGGGTTTCGTCCGCACGGCGAAAACCCTGCTCAGCATCAACCAGAAGTCCGGTTTCGACTGCCAGAGTTGCGCCTGGCCGAGTCCGGATGACGACCGCCATGTCGCGGAGTTTTGCGAGAACGGCGCCAAGGCGGTGGCCGACGAGGCCACGCTGAAGCGCATCACGCCGGAATTTTTCCGGCAACACGGCGTCGCGGAATTGGCGGCCCGGTCCGATTTCTGGCTCGGCCAGCAGGGGCGGCTGACCGAACCGATGGTCCTCCGACCCGGCGCGACGCATTACGAGCCGATCTCGTGGTCCGGGGCCTTCGCGCTGGTCGCCGCCGAGCTGAAGGCGCTGCCCTCGCCCGATGCCGCCTCGTTCTACACCTCCGGACGCACGAGCAATGAAGCGGCGTTTCTCTACCAGCTTTTCGCGCGGGCTTTCGGCACCAACAACCTGCCGGACTGCTCCAACATGTGCCATGAGTCGAGCGGCTCGGCGCTCACTCCCGTGATCGGCATCGGCAAGGGCTGCGTCACGCTCGCCGACTTCGAAAAGGCGGACGCGATCTTCATCGTCGGGCAGAATCCGGGGACCAATCACCCGCGCATGCTCACCTCCCTGCAGATCGCGAAGCGCCGGGGCTGCAAGATCGTCAGCATCAATCCGCTCCCGGAAGTCGGCCTGCAGCGCTTCAAGAATCCGCAGGATCTCAAGAACCCGTTGAAGATCCCGGAACTGCTGTTCGGCCAGGGCACCGCCATCTCCGATCTCTGGCTGCCCGTCCGCATCAACGGTGACATGGCGGTCTTCCAGGGCCTCATGAAGGAATTGCTGGAGGCGGAGGAAAAAAGTCCCGGCCAGGTTTTCGACCGTGCGTTCATCGAGCAGCATACCCACGGCTACGCGGAACTGATCGCCCACTTGCGGACGGTTTCCTGGGACGACATCACGGCCGCCAGCGGCCTGAGGCGGGAACAGATCCGGGCGGCGTCGGAGATCGCGCGATCCGCCAAGGCCATCATCGTCTGCTGGGCCATGGGCCTGACGCAGCACAAGGACGCGGTGGCCACCATCCAGGAGATCCTCAATTTCCTCCTGCTCGGCGGCCATATCGGCCGGCCCGGCGCCGGTCCATGCCCGGTGCGCGGTCACAGCAATGTCCAGGGCGACCGCACGATGGGAATCTTCGAGAAGCCCTCCGACGCCTTTCTCGACAAGCTTGCCGCCGAGTTCTCCTTTGCCCCGCCGCGGGAACACGGCCGCGATGTGGTCGAGACGATCAAGGCGATGCACGGCGGCGACGTGAGGGTGTTCTTCGCGATGGGCGGGAATTTTCTCTCGGCCACGCCGGACACCGGGTTGACCGCCGCGGCGTTGCGTCGCTGCACGCTGACGGCCCACGTGTCGACCAAGCTGAACCGCTCCCACCTGGTCACCGGCGGCACCGGCCTGATCCTGCCGTGTCTGGGGCGCTCCGAAACCGACCGGCAGGAAGGCGGCGAGCAGTTCGTGACGGTCGAGGACAGCATGGGCATCATCAACTCCTCGCGGGGCCGCCTGACACCGGCGTCGGAACATCTGCTGAGCGAGCCCGCCATCGTGGCCGGGCTGGCGGTGGCAACGCTCGGTCCACGGAGGCCGGTCGACTGGGCCGGGCTCGCGGGCAACTACGATCGGATCCGCGATCATATCGAGAGGGTCGTGCCCGGCTTCGATTCCTATAACGAACGCATCAAACAGGGACCGTTTTATCTTCCGAATGCGCCGCGCGACCAGCGGAAGTTCGATACGTCGACGAAGCGCGCGAATTTTACGGTGCACGCGATTCCGCGGAACACCCTGCTGCCGGGACAGTTCGTCATGATGACGATTCGCTCGCACGATCAGTTCAACACGACGATCTATGGCCTGGATGACCGGTATCGCGGCATCTTCAACGGGCGCCGCGTCATTTTCATGAACGAACAGGACCTGGCGGACCATGGACTCGTCCAGGGGCAGCTCGTCGATCTGACCAGTCACTTCAACGGCGTGGAGCGCACAGCCCCATGCTTCATGGTGGCTCCCTACCGGATTCCGCGCGGCTGCACCGCCACCTATTTTCCGGAGACCAATGTCCTGGTGCCGATCGACAGCGTGGCGGACGTCAGCAATACGCCGACCTCCAAGTACGTCGTCATCACCGTGCGCCCGACGGCCGATCCGGAGGCGGCTCTCGCGCGCCTGCGCGCGGAGCATGCCGCGACCGCACCCTGATCCGGGCGCCATCCCATGCTTCCCCCATACATCCTACCTCTCCCTGTGCCTTCCTTTCTCGATCGAGGAAAAGCGGTGGCTCCTCCAGACTTCAACCGCTGGCTCGTTCCACCGGCGGCCATCGCGGTTCAAATGTGCATCGGCGATATCCACGGCTTCAGCGTCTTCGATCTGCCGCTCGGCCGGGCGATCGGACTCACGAAAGCTGGTGGACGGACAGGATTGGTCCGTGCCCGATAATAGCCCGGAACTCCCTCGTTCGGCGCAGGAATGGGCGCGCTGGGGCTCGAACCCAGAACCAAGGGATTATGAGTCCCCTGCTCTAACCATTGAGCTACACGCCCGAACCGGCCGACTTTTTCCGGATCGGTGACGAGTGACAAGTGACAAGTGATGGCGTCAGTAGCGAGTAGCGGGTAGCGCGCGGAGCGAGAAGGCCGGCAGGGACAATCGGCCGCGGGAGATAACCGAGCGACAACGGACCGGCGCGATGCCCGCAGACATCGAATCCATGGCGGAGAAAGATTGTCTGCCGTTGCCTCGGCGTTTGATGGTCCGTGGGCCGTCGTCCTGTCGTCCCGGCCGCTCAGTGGGCGGCGTGGAGGAGCGCGGCCAGGGTGCCGCCAAGCACGAGGAACAGGATCACGCCGATGCAGCCGATTCCGAACAGAACGAGAAACCACAGCAGCGTCGCCCGACAAAAATTGCGCCGACCGCGGTTTCCCTCCCCGAGCGCCCAGACAAAGTACATCACCAGTCCGACCAAAGGCAGTGCCAGGATGAACAGCGTCAGGAACCACTGGCCGGTCGACAGCGGTTTCTCAGTCAGTTCTTCGTCGGCCATGATTCCCATGCTGACAGAGTGGATTCAGAGTACAACCCGCAACTGCAGGCCGCCGGCCCGCGCAGCCGCATCGACGCTTCCCGGACGGTCTCCGTTTCATGTCTGGCGAAATTTTTTCGTCGATGTAAGGTGACGTATCCGTCGCCGCCAGCGTCTTGGCTTACAACCCATATGCACCTTTACTCCCGTATCGGCACCCTCATTACCCTCGGACTCCTGTCACTGGGAATCTCCCGGGCGGCCGACCTCCCGCCGCTCAACGACCCGCCAAACCAGGAATCGCACCCCGGAAAGTTCGTCTGGGGCGACTTGCTCACCGACAACGCGGACTCCGCCGCCAAGTTCTACACGAGCCTGCTCGGGTGGACCGCGGAAACGGTTGAGCGGACGACCCCGTCCGGCCCAAAGCCGTATATCGTGTTGTCGAACGCCGGGCGACCGGTGGCCGGCATCACGCATCGCCCCAGGCGGATGGGCGACCAGGCCCATGGGCGCTGGGTCGGATACATCTCGGTACCCGACGTCGGCCAGGCGCTCGCCCGCGCGACGGCCGGTGGCGGCCGGGTCATTTCGAAGGCCAAAAACGTTCCGAACCGGGGGACGCAGGCCATTTTCGCCGATTCGGAAGGGGCCATCCTGGGACTGATGCACTCGAGCACGGGCGATCCCGGCGAATACCTGCCGGAACCGGGCGACTGGACCTGGTCCGAGCTCTTTGCGCGCAATCCCGTGGACGCGGGAAAATTTTATCGTGACCTCGCCGGTTATGGATTCATGCCGGACACCCGCACGCCGCGGCCGGATGACTACATCCTGACGAGCGGCGGCTACTCCCGCGCGAGCGTGATTCCCCTGTCCGACAAGGCCAAGGTGCATGCGATCTGGCTGCTGTTCGTCCGCGTGGCCAACGTGCGCGAAACCGTGGCGCGCGTGAAGGCGCTCGGTGGCCGCGTGGTCGTGGCGCCGACCGATGAACCGACCACCTATTGGCGGGCGGTGATCGGCGATCCCGACGGGGCGGACATCGGTCTGGTTCAACTCGACGCACCGGCGACCGCGACGGCGTCCAAGGAGGCGAAGCCGTGAAAACCATCCTTTTCCGATCTTTTGCCGGCTTGGTCCTGGCTGCCGGCGTTCTCGGTTTCACGGGCTGCGTGTCGGAATCAAGATACGCGGGAGGCGGATACGGACCCGACCAATCCCTGGATGTCTACGAGGACGGCTACGACGGCGGCGCCATTGTCGGCGTCGACCTGCGAGGTTCCTCTCACGTCCGTCCGCCCTACGATCGTGACGGCCACGACAACGACCATCACGACGGTCCCGGTGGCGACAATCATGGTCCGGGACCCGGCGGCAACGACCATGGCGGCCCGGGCAATCAAGGCAGCCATCCCGGTGGTAACGATCATGGTGGTCAGCCCGGCAGCGCGGGCGGCAACCACAATCCCCCTCCTCCGCATTCCGGAGGTTCCGGCGGAAGTCATCCGACTCCTCCGTCGCACCCGAGTGGCGGAGGTGGTGGTTCGAGCCGGCCGCCTTCAATTCCCAGCACGCCCCGCCCCAGCGGCGGTGGCGGCGGCGGCGGAAGCCACAGCAGTGGCGGCAGCTCGGGCGGCAGCCATTCCAGCGGAGGAAGCTCCGGTGGTGGCGGTGGCGGGCACAGTAGTGGCGGTGGTGGCGGCGGGAAAAAGGGCTGAAGGACTGAAGAGCTGAAAGGCGGGCCCGAATGATCGCGGGACCATGGACAACGGGCCATTAATCACCCGCTGTGGGAGCGGCTTTACGCCGCGATCCGGGCGTGGCCCCGATCGGGACATCGCGCTCCACCGGCTGCATCAGGGTCATTTCACCTCGTCGCTACTTGGCACTCGCCACACGCCAGCCGTCGCTTCATTTCGCCTGCGATGTCCGTCGTGTTCACCGCGCACAATATCCGGCTCGATGACGGCACGTGCACAAAGCCCGACGAGCCGGTCACGATGGAATCCTATCCGTGGTTCCTGGCGGCGCGCCGCGTGCTCGACTCGGTTTTTCCGGGTGACAAGTCCGCCCTGCGGCTCGCCGATCTCGGCTGCCTCGAAGGCGGCTATGCGGTCGAATTCGCCCGTCTCGGGTTTCAAACGCTCGGCGTCGACGTCCGGGCGTCGAATCTGGCCGCCTGCGAATACGTGCGGGCGCGGACGAACCTGCCGAATCTGAAGTTCCGCGAGGACGATGTCTTGAACATCGCGGCCCACGGGGAGTTCGACGCCGTGTTCTGCTGCGGCCTGCTCTATCACCTCGATCACCCGCGCCGCTTCCTCGAAATGCTCGGACGGATCACCCGCCGCGTCGTGATCATCCAGACGCATTTCTCCGTCGGTCACAGCGCCGCGCGTTTGCCGCTGACGCCAGGGCTTCGTCGTCGATGGGCGCGGATGTTTCGCTGCGGGAGCAGCCCGTATCGCCTGTCGCGCCTCACCACGCATGAAGGCCTCGAAGGACAGTGGTACACGGAGTTCGCCCGGGACGAGGAGTTCGCGCACCGCGAGGATGCGCGCTGGTCGTCCTGGGACAATCGCCGCTCCTTCTGGATTCGCCGCGAGCACCTGGTGCAGGCGATCCATGACGCCGGATTCGATTTCGTGGCCGAGGACTTCGATCCGCTCGGCCCTCAGATCGGCACGAGCATGACGTCGGATCACTATCACGAACACCAGCGCGGGATGTTTGTGGGAATCAGGAGATAGAGGGCAAGGGACCAGAGACAAAGGACGACGGACCATGGGACTGCGGACGGATTTACCGGCTGATGGCCGTTGTAGGAGCGGCTTTACGCCGCGATTGCCCGCGGCCTCGAGTCGGAGTGCGTATTCCCAAACGCATGAGCAAGCGTCGGTATGGAAACCGACGCCCACCCTGCCGGAGCGCTCTGTTTTCTCCGCAATCCTGTAAGATTGTTCTCCTCCGCGATCTTTGCGATCTCCTGTAATCCTCAGCCGCACTCATGCAGTTGGACCCGCCCTTTCGAATGACGGGACGCATACTGAATGGTGGAACCCGACCTCCGGGCGGGTTCGCGAGACTTTCAGAGGAAAACCGGCCCGGAGGTCCGGTTCCACCTCGGCTCAACTGCATGAGTCCGGCTCAGGATTCGGAACGAAACCCCGCGCGCTGCGCGCGCTCGAGGCATTGGCGTTCCTCGACGATACCACCGGAACAGGTCGGATCGGCGAGCGAACTCGCGGCCACCGCGACGCCGAGCAGGAGCGCATCCGCGACCGGGCGGCCCTCGTGCAATGCGTGAAGAACACCGGCGGCAAAGGCATCGCCCGCCCCGGCCGCGCCACGAATGTCCGCCACGGGGACGTCGACGCTCGGCTGCCAGAAGAGCGTGCCCTCGCCGTCGCAACAGCAGGCGCCCTCGGGAAAATGGATGAAGACCACCTGCCGCACGCCACCGCGGCGCAGGATCTGCGCGGCCTCGCGGACCTGCGCGCCGTCGAGTTTTTCACCGCGCAATCGCAGCCCGGTCACGCGTGACGCCTCGTATTCGTTGAGGAAAAGGTAATCGACGAGCGGAAGGACCGGCAGGACGACGTTCGCGAAGCTTCCGATCTCCGCGCTGACGAGGTCGACCGAGGTCGTCAGGCCGGCGCGCGCGGCCGCCTCCAGCACGGCGCACGCCTGCGGGCGGCCGTCGGCGCCCGGGGCATCGAGGGTGTCGAGCAGCATCAGATAACCGAGGTGGAAAAACCGGGCACGGGTGCGCGAAAAATCGAAGTGTTCCGGGGCCAGCAATGCGTTGGCGCCCCGCTGGTGAAAAAACGTGCGCCGTCCCGTGCCGGCCACGGTCATCACGTCGGTGAAACTCGTCGGCGCCTTCGCCGTGGTGCGCAACTGCGCGGTGTCGACGCCATACGCGCGGCAATCCTCGCGGATCCAGCGGCCAAAATCGTCGTCGCCGACCAAGCCAACCGCCTCGCGTGGATATCCGGCGCCCAGGATCGCGAGATCCTTGAGCACGTTGTAGGGCGCGCCGCCGTTGGCGCGAAACTGGTCGCGGATCGTCGCCAGGGCATCCTGTTTGGGCCAGGCATCGATCATCTTCACCTGGTCGACAATCCAGTTGCCCCCCGCGATCACCCCGGAACGTGCGTTTGAGTCCGACATCAGGCGTTCCAATTTTTCGAGTCACCGGAGTGCGCCGCCAAAGGGCACGACATGCGCAAAAACAACGATCTCGTTGCAGCGGAGAAATGTATTGGCGCCGAAATCGCCCTTCGTGAAGCGGATTGCGACATCTCCCGGGTCACTTTGCGTTCTCTTGCAGCCAAGGCCCTCAGAGCACGACGACGCACTGCCCGCGTTGCGATTGCAGGGCCGCCGCCCAGATTTCATGCTGATGCACCGCCTCGTCGGGCGTAACGCATCCGAGCCTGCCGCCCAGAAGGCCCGCTCTTTCGGCAAGGAATGCCGCCCACATCTGCATCAGGATATCAGGAAAACCGGGTTCGAAAACACCGCCGGTGATCGCGGCGAACGGCATTGCGAAACCCAAATCCGTCCGCGACCACGCCTGCTCCGGCGTGCGGCTGAAGCTCCAGAAAGACTTCGGTTCCCGGGTCGAGTAACGGACACCACCCTCGGTCCCCAGCACCTCGAAGATCCAGGTATTTGTCTCGCCCGGCGCGAGGCGCTTCATCTCGAAAACAAGCGGCACCACCTGGCCGCCGATGGTGGTCGTGGCGTTCACGCGGGCGTTGTCCCAGGTGTCGCAGGCGATCCGTCCGCCGCGTCCATCGGGCCGGTCGGGATAACCTTTCTGCAGGACGGCGTGGACCGTTTCGGGCTTCCAGCCGAGCCGCAGCGGCAGATGCGTCACGTGCATGCCCAGGTCTCCCATCACGCCGATTTCGCCGCAGGTCGCCGACTGGCGCTTCCAATTCGAGGGCTTGTCGGGATCGAGGTCGCTCGAGTGCAGGAATGCGCTCCGAACCTCGAGGATGCGCCCGAGCTTTCCGCCCGCCGCCGCGCGCCAGGCCCGCTGGGCGCCCGGGTAGAACGGAAATTCCGAGGACACGCGCACGAACCGCCCAAGGCGGCGGTCGGCATCGCGGATCCGGCGAGCTGCGGCGAGATCGAGGCCAAAAGGTTTCTCGGCGAGAAGATCCTTCCCGGCCTGCAGCACGTCGAGGTAGATCGCCTCGTGGAGATGATGCGGCACCGCAACGTAGACGACGTCGACGTCCGGTCGCGCCAGCAGTTCGCGGTGGTCGGTGAAAAAATGCCGGACGGTCGGCACTTGGCGAAACCAGTCGAGCGCCGCCGGCTGGCTGTCGCAGACCGCCACGAGTTCGGGCCGCACGCCGAAATCCGCGAGCGCGAACCAGCGCCCGAATGCGCTGGCGACCTCGCGGCCCATCAGGCCGCCGCCGATGACACCGACTCGGATCGCTGGGGTGGACTCGCTCATGGCCGGTGCAGGACGGAGATATCAGCGTGACCGGGCGATAGGGTCGACAGAAATGAATGGAAACGGGCGCGTGAGGGTGACGCATGACGTGCGCCGGACCCATTGCCAAACGTCGCCCCTCCATGAAGAGGGGCCCGAAGGCCGACACGCGACGCCATCTTAGTTCCCGATCGGGAACAGTCACTCGTCACTTGTCACTCTCTGCTAGTATATCTCGGGCACGATCATCCCCGGCGGGACGGGCTCGCGATGGTAGTTGGGATGGTGGATGCGCGGCGGCAGCACAATGTGCTCGTGCTCGACCTCCGAGTATTTCACCAGCGAAAGCAGATGTTGGATGCAGTTGAGGCGGGCCGTCTTCTTGTCCTTGCCCTGCACGACCCACCACCGGGCCTCGGGAATGTGCGTGCGCTCGAACATGACCTCCTTCGCCTTGGTGTAGAGCTCCCAGCGCTTGCGGGATTCGAGGTCCATCGGGCTCAGCTTCCATTGCTTGAGCGGGTCGTTGATGCGGCAGCGGAACCGGAACTCCTGTTCCTCGTCAGGTATGGAGAACCAGTACTTCACGATCTGGACGCCGGAGCGCACGAGCATTTTCTCGAATTCGGGCACCGAGCGGAAAAACTCCTCGTACTCCGCGTCGGAGCAAAAGCCCATGACGCGCTCCACGCCGGCGCGGTTGTACCAGCTCCGGTCGAAAAGCACCATTTCGCCGGCGGCGGGCAGGTGCTCGACGTAGCGCTGGAAATACCACTGCGTCTTTTCACGGCTCGACGGCGCCGGGAGCGCGACAACGCGGGCGACCCGCGGATTCAGGTGCTGGGTGATGCGCTTGATCACGCCTCCCTTGCCGGCGGCATCGCGCCCCTCGAAGAGGATCACCATGCGATGGCCGGAGTGCACGATCCAGTCGTGCATCTTCACCAGCTCGGCCTGGAGCCGGAACAGCTCGCGGAAATATAACTGGCGTGATTCGCGCGAACCTTCGTCCTGCGACGGCTGGGCCGGTTTCGACGGATCGTGCTTCACCCAATCCTCGCGCTCCATCTCGAGTTCCTCGTCGTACTCGTCGATGATCTCCTTGTGAACGCGGCGGATCAGTTTGTTTTGTTCGCGCTGGGCTTTTTCGTCCATGGCAGGGGGTGTCCCTAGCAAAATCCTTCGCCCGCCTTCGGCAAGTCATGACCGACTCCAAGTCGGGCAAAATGCAAAATGTAACAATCCCCTATGTTGCTTCAGGCAGTCACTTTACATCATTAACCAGCCAGCGTCGATAAATCGGCAAAAAGACCCCACGCTGGTGGTCGCCAATCGTCAGGACCCCAGCGGGGCCGAATTCGGCGAAACGCCGCTTTCCGGCATCGAACGGCGGCCACGGCGGGAGGCCCGGGCCGTTGGGATCACCGTTGCGGGCGAAATTCGTCCAGTAAGCCTGCACGAGGTCCGAGACCTGGCGATCGACGTCCGTGAACGCGCCGCCCTGACTCCCCTTTTCCAGCAGGTTGCCGAAGACATAAGGCAGATCGCTCGAATGGCCGACGTGCGGCCGGGGCGGGATCGCACGGTCGAACTGGTATTCCCAGGTGGGGTGACCGGAGGACGCGTGCCACTCCCCCTCGATGATGGAGCCAGCGCGAAAGAAATCCGTTCCAATCTGCGCCGCCGTCCCTCCTTCGACGGGATCCTCAGGCAGGCCGGTGCGGACACCGTCAATTTGATAAAGCGAGAGGATGTCGGGCGCCAGGTCACCGAATGAGCGTCGGACAATCTTGCGCCAATTGTCCGCGTTGCCATCGAGCGGGAACTCGATCGCGCAGCCGCCAATGATCAGAGGCACCGGCGACTCGTGCCCGTCGGCGAACGTCGTCACCGGCGATTGCGTCAGGACCCAGTCGTCGACGTTTGGCGTCGCGACCGGATCGGCCTTGGCGAGTACCTCTGAAGCCGGCACTTGGCGCAGAAATGCAAGGGGGTCGTCCGCCGGCGCACCCAATTTGGCCACCGCCCCTTCACCCTCCTGCTCCGCGCGGGCGAGCGTGGGCGTCGCTCCGGCAGGCGGCAGCGATCCGCTCTCGGCAATCGCCCGCTGAAACAGACCGCGGGAAAGCGGCGACGCGAGCAGGTGGAGAATGTCCGTCGAACCGGCCGACTGCCCAAACACCGTCACATTACCCGGATCGCCGCCGAACTCCGCAATGTTGTCCTTCACCCAACGCAACGCGGCGAGCTGGTCGAGCAAACCGTAGTTGCCGGAGGCATGATGCGACGACTCACGCGTGAGCGCCGGGTGCGCGAGGAAGCCGAAGATGCCGAGGCGATATTCGACCACCACGAGAACGACATCATGGCTGATCAGCCTGGTGCCGTCGTAGAGAAAATCGAAACCGCCCGCGCCGCCGACATTGCCGCCGCCGTGGATCCACACCATCACGGGCCGCTTGCCGGCGCCAGTCGAGGGCGTCCAGACGTCGAGATAAAGGCAGTCCTCGCGGCTGGCCGCGGCCATGGCGGAGTTCCAGCCGAAAGACGCCTGCATCGCCGGCGGCCCGGAAGTCCCGGCATCACGCATGCCTTTCCACGGCTCCACCGGCATCGGCTCGCGCCAGCGCAGCGCTCCGACCGGCGGCGCGGCAAAGGGAACACCCTTGAAGACGGCGCCGTGTCCGTCGGGCAAATCGCGGCCTTCGATCGCGCCACCGGTGACATTGACCACCGGTCGCTCGTCCGCGGCGGCGGTGAGGGACGCGGGCAGTGCCAGCAAACACAGGCCGAAAACAGCGATGCCGTTCCGGCCGGGCAGGCGCGCGATCAAGTCACGCGAACGACGCAGGGAAGTCATGGGGTAAATCGGCGTCATTCCTCATGAAATGGCGCGAAGGCGCAAAGTGCTCCTGCACCCGGGATGAGTCAAGCGACCCGGGAGCCGGGCCGTGTCCTGATTTGAAGTCGTTTTCACCGGAGGCCGCTGAGGCCGCCGAGAGAAAGAATTCGGACGCGCGCTCCGCATGTAGCCGGGTCCGCAGGGCCCGGTCGATCGCGGCGTAAAGCCGCTCCCACAGCGATTGTTCGCCAGCCGGCAGCGCGATGCCGCCATTTCCGAGGTCTGTCGCCCTCGGCTACAACGATCCGCGTGTAGCCGGGTCCGCAGGGCCCGGTCGATCGCGGCGTAAAGCCGCTCCCACGCGATTGTTCGCCAGCCGGCAGCGCGATGCCGCCGTTTCCGAGGTCTGTCGCCCTCGGCTACAACGATCCGCATGGGGCCGGGTCCGCAGGCTCGGTTGATCCGCATGTAGCCGGGTCCGCAGGGCCCGGTTGATCACGGCGTAAAGCCGCTCCCACAGTTGCGGTGATGCCTGCCTCCGCCTCACGGTTCCACCGCGAGCGTGTGATGCAGCGGGAGGTCGGCGTCGCGGGATGATGAGCCCACCAGCAGTTCGACGTGACCGGGTTCGACGGTCCAGCCGTGTGCGGCCACATTCCAGTAGGCGAGATCGGCGGCGCGCAGCTTCAGCGTCGCCGTGCGGGTTTGTCCCGGCGAAACCGCGAGTCGCTGGAAGCCGCGGAGCTGCTTGTGCGGACGATCGACCTTCGACTCCGGATATCGCACGTAGAGCTGCACCACTTCGTCGCCGGCACGGGTGCCGGTGTTGGTCACGTCCACGGCAACGTCGACCGAACCGTCACGCGCAACATGGTCGGCCGCGCGCAGGTTCGAGAGCGTGAATGTGGTGTAGCTGAGTCCATAGCCGAATGGATACTGCGGCTCCTGGGTCGAGTACATGTACGTGCGCCCATGCCGGATATCGAAGTCCATCATCGGCGGAAGCTGGTCGAGCGACGCCGGCCAGGTCTGGACCGTCTTCCCGCCGGGGTTGTAGTCGCCGAAGATAACGTCGGCCAGCGCGGTGCCCTGCTCCTGGCTCGCGTGCGTGATCTGCAGGATGGCGGGGGCATGCGCGGCGGTCCACGGCATCGCGAAGGGAAAATTGGCGACGAGCACGACGATGGTGCGCGGATTGGCGGCCATGACCTTGCGGACAAATTCCTCCTGCTCCGCAGGAAGGTTGATCTCCTTGCGGTCGACCGCCTCCTTGCCGTCGCTGGGAGAGGTCACGATCTCCCAGCCGGCATTTCCCTCCGGATGGTTGCCGATGCAGACAATGGCGATATCGCGCTTGCGGGCGCACTCGACCGCCACGTCACTCATGTCGGCGACCCAGTTCACGTCGAATCTCTCGGGCGCCATGAACCCCGGGTGGGCATAGTTCTCGATGCCTTCGCGGGGTCCCACGCGGTACGGCGGCGTGCCCGAATACCAGTCGAGCAGCACGGAGTTGGCGCGCGGACCGATCACGGCGACCGACTTGATCTTCCTGGGGTCGATGGGCAGGAGGCTGCCTTCGTTCCTGAGGAGCACGATCGATTCGCGCGTCACCTGGCGGACGAGATCGTGGGTTGCAGGATCGTTCCACGGCTCGACGCCGCCAGCCGCGCGTCCGATCTTTTCGTAGGGGCTGCTGCCGGCCGGATCGAGCAGGCCGAGGCGGATCCACATCCGGAAGCGGCCGCGAATTGCCTGGTCGAGATCCTTCTCCATGATCAGGCCGCGCTTCATCGCCTCCTGGAGCGGTTCCTTCGAGACATCGAGGTAGAGATTGATGCCGGCCTTGAGACAGGCCGCCGCGGCCGCCGGAAGATCGGGGAACATCTTGTGCTCCGTGACGAGGTTCGTCATCCCGCCGCCGTCGGTGCAGATGATGCCGTCGAGTCCCCACTCGTTCATCACGATGTTGCGCAGGACGGGGTTCACGTGCTGCGGCACGCCGTTGACGGCATTGTAGGAGGCCATCATCGCGTTGGCGTGGCCGTCACGGATGGCCATCTCGAACGGCTTGGCGTAGTATTCGCGCCACAGACGTTCGTCGAAATTGGACGACGAGTGGAAGCGGCCGTCCTCGTTGCTGTTCGCGAGGAAATGCTTCAGCAGACTGCCGACCTTGAGGTGCTTCGGGTCATCGCCCTGCAGGCCATGCACGAAGGCCGTCGCCATTGTGCCGGTGAGAAACGGATCCTCGCCGTAGACCTCTTCGGTGCGGCCCCAGCGCGGGTCGCGCGCCAGATCGGTGTTCGGCGACATCACGACGAGGGCGGACCGGTGATATTTCTCGCTCTGGAAAAGATACCGCGCCTCGATGGCCTCCTCGGCCGACGCGCGGGCGAGAAGCGCCGGATCCCAGGTGGCCGCGAGTCCGTAGGCCTGCGGAAACTGCGTGGTCGCCGTCGGATTGAACCGGCCCCAGTTGCTCGGTCCGCCCTGCGCGAGGCCGTGGTAGCCCTCGGCGATGGCCGTGAAGGTCAATTTGAGACGGGGCACGCCCTGCACAAAGCCCACCACCCCCAGTTTCTCGTCGAGCGTGAGGCGGCCGATCACGTCGTCGATCCGCTGGTTCTCGGAAAGCTGCGGATTGCGGAACGGATAATCGTACGCCGGCGCGGTCTCCGCCGGGACGGCAACGCGCAGGACCAACAGGGAGGCGGCGAGGACAGCGAGTTTTTTCATGGGTGTTTCGTGAACCTGGCGGCGAGGACGCGGCGGTCCGCCGAACTGATGCAATCTTTACCTGATAATGAAGACGACGAAGCCTGGAAATGCTCAAGGCGTATCCGACAGGGCCGGACCGAGGGAACCGAAAATCATGAGGTCGTTTCCCGTGGTGAGGGCCGCGGCAATTCCGGCGTTGGCGGCGACGAAATTTCCGACCTCCGCATCCGCCATGACGAAGAAGGCGGTCGAAATCGCGTCGGAAACGGCCGCCGTGTCGGCGCGCGCCCACACGCGGGTCGCACGGGTCGCGGGCCGGCGCGTGCGCGGGTCGATGAGGTGGCGGCCCTGGGCGGCAATTCCCGAGGCGCTCAGTGCCGCGCGGCTCAGCCGGATTTCACGATGAGACTCTCCTTCGCCAACTCCGACCGGCCAGCCCGTCTCGCCCGGCGGCGGATCCAGGGCGAGCACCGTGCTGCCGCCACCGTGGCAGCAGGCGGTGGTGATCTCCCATTCGCGGAGCACCTCGCCCACGCGGTCCAACGCATAACCCTTTCCGATCGCCCCGAGGTCGATTTGCAATCGTCGGGCGCGGGAGACGATCCGATGGTTTTCCGGATCGAGCAAAAATGGAGGTGAACCCGGCTCGGACGCGGGGTCGGACTCGGTCCCGAAGGCGGCATCGAAGGCGTGACCCGTTGCCTCGGCCAGACCCGCCGCGAGCGCGAGGCATTGCAGCGCGTCGTCGCCGATCGCCGCCGCCTCGCCGAGAGCCAGCCGGTTGGCGCGCGCGACATCGCTATATTCGACGAAACGACTGAGCTCCGACTCCAGGCGATCGACTTCCCTCCAGGCGGCGGCCGCGGCCTGGCGCGCGTATTCGGGATCACGGCCGGCGATCACGATCTCCCAATGCGTCGCCATGGCCTCGTGGCGGAACACCGCTCGATTCATGGCGACTTTTTCGTCAATTGACCCCGCAGGCGCAACATCGCCCGCGCCGGCCGCCACCAGAGATTGCCCAGGCCGTAGTTCGAGCGTCCGCGGGTTCGCGGGTGATGCCGGACGGGAAACTCCCCCACGCGAAAACCGGCGGCCGCGGCCAGCGCCGGAATGAACGCCTGCAGGAGCTCGGTCTCGCGGAGCGCGCCGACCACCTCGCGGCGCATCACGCGCAGCTGGCAGCCCGCGTCGTGCACGCCATCGCCGAGGATCCTGCGTCGCACCCCGTTGGCGAGGGCCGACATCGTGCGGCGCAGCCAGGGATCGTGGCGGCGGACGCGCCGGCCGCAGGCCAGGTCGAATCGCCCCGCCTCCACCGCCTCGATCAGCACGGGGAAATCCGCCGGGTCATTCTGGCCGTCGCCGTCCATCGTCAGCAACAGCGATCCTTGCGCATTGCGCAAACCGGTCAGAAGGGCGGAGGCCTGTCCGTGATGCGCCAGGGCCAGCCGGCGACAGCGCGGAATGCGGGCGGTCAGGCGGGAGACAATGTCGGCGGTGCCGTCGGTGCTGCCGTCGTCGGCGATGATGATTTCGTGGCCTCCCGCGCGCGGCGCAAGCACGCGGTCGGCCGCCTCGATCACGTCCGTCAGGTTGTCAGCCTCATTATAGACCGGAATCACGAGGGAATGGCGCACGCTCATGACCGCGGCGTGAAGACCACGCAGACGAAGCCCGGACGCAGGCCGAGAAAAGACTCGGTATAACCGCCGTGCAGGTGTGCGCGCACGTCCGGCGCGAGGCCCGCGGAGGCAATCACCAGCGCGCCGTCGCAGTCCTCCGGGAGCGCAGTCCAGTAGCCCACGTTCCCAAGTCCGCGGAAATACCAGGGCAGCGGCCAGTATTCCTCGCTGATCACCCGGATCGGCCGGTCGGGATGGGCCAGCAACGCCGCCTGCGCCAGGGCGCGAAACTTCAACACATCCGGCGCGCTGTGAACGTAAGCGTACGGATTGCGTTCGTCCGCCGCATTCCGACCGGTGACCCGAGCCGACTGAAACCCGAGAAACACGGCCACCACGGCAGCGACCGTCGCACCGACAAATCGTCCGCGGGGAAAACGGTCGAGTGATCCGACGGCGCCCGCGGCCAGCAGGGCCAGTCCCGGGACGAACCCGATGGCCTGCCACGGCGTCTTGTATGGCGTGATCGAAAATGCGACGAACAGGATGGTCGTCTCCACCGCGGCCCAGCGAAGCAGCGGATCATTTTTCCGCAGCGCCAATACAAGTCCCGCCAGCGCGAGCGCCGAGAATCCCAACTGCTCGAACACCAGCCCGCCGTTCTCCTGCCAGCCGAAAAGCCGCAGATAGTACCACCAGGGTTTTTCGTGCCCGGTGGCGCCGGCGGCGAGCCGCCCGGCCGCGCGGCCGTACACCGTGATGGCATCGACCAGCCCGGTCCAATGGGTGCCAAAGGACGAATAAAACACCGCGGCAACCACCAGGGCACAGGCAACGAAGATGGAAATTGCCCGCGGCCAGTGGGTGTCCCGAGCCGATCGCTGACCCGGAATGATCGTCGCCGCCCCGATCAACCCGGCCAGCGCGAACAGTGGCGCGGTTTCCTTGGTCGCCTGCATCAGGCCGTAAAAAGCCCCGGCCAGCGCGGCCCAACGCAGCTCCCGGGTCCGCCAAAAACGCCGTGCCGCAAGAAAAAGCGCCAGCGTGAACGCCACCAGCAGCGTCTCCTGGATGAAATCACGGCTATAGTAAACCGACGGTGGAGACACCGCCAGGAACGCGGCGGCGGCAAGCGCGGGCCACGCGCCGAGCGGAGATGCCAGCCACGCGAGGAGCAGCACGGCAATTGTCCCGGCAATTGCGGGCACGAGGCGAAGCGTCGTTTCGTCCAGAGCGGCGAGCGTGCGTTGTCCGCGGACCCAGGCGACGGGCAGCGTCGCGTAATAGAGCACCGGGCCGTGGTGGTCGGAAGGATCGTAGGCGTAGCGACCCGTTTCGAGCAGCCCGCCGGTCTTCACCGCCTGGTTCGCCTCGTCGGCGTGCATCGGCCGCGCCGCAAGATCATGCATCCGCCACCAGGCCGCCACGAGGACCAGCAGGGCCAAAGGCAGCCAGCGGGGCGGAATGGGCATGGAGGGCGCGACCGGCGCGCGGCCGGCATCACTTCACCGGCACGCCGTAAACCTCGACCTCGGTGTAGTGGTTGAGCTCGTCCGACGTGTTGCCGTCGCTGTAGAGGCGGACGTACCGGGCGTTGGTGCCCTTGGCGTCGATCACCCGGCCCTGAAAAGTCTCGATGTAGGCGAAATCCGTGCCCTTGCCGAGACCGTCGGCGTTGGCGTCGTCGTTGTTGAACAGCGTCGTCACGTCCTTCTTGAACGCCGGATCGTTCGACACCTGGATCACGACCGCGTGATAGACGCGGGCCTGCGAATGGAAATGCCACACCGCGATGGCCGCGAGTTGCGCGGGCGCGCCGAGGTCGATCTGCACCCACTGCACACCCGGCCCCATTTCGACGTACGTGCCCTCGACGCCGGACTTTTCGCCGTCGGTCACGTAGGACAGCTCGCCGATGACCGGCAGGGAGTCGCTGCCCGTGACGGGTTTGTTGAGGGAAAGCAGGACGGCGTCGGCAGGCACCATCAGCGGCGGATGCCGGGTGTCGCCGGGCTCGAGATTGGCCACCTGGATCGGGCGCGGGGTGCCCACAAAAAGCGGCTTGGGCAGCGTGAGCTTGAGCGGCACCAGATCGGCGGCGGCGAGGCGCGCGACCGCGGCCAGGGCGAGAAACAGAGCGGGGAGTCGGAGCATGGGAATGACAATCAAATCGTGAAATCGCCCGGGGCAAACGCCAGCATCTGCCGGGCGGCGACCGCCTCGTTGACCCGCAGCACGGTGGCGGCGGTCGCGAGGGCGGATTCGCCGGGGCAGTTCAACTTGTCCTTGCCCCGGATCGAGTTGAAAAAATTCTCGAGATGCGGCTGGTGGATGGGCTGGTCGAGCGTGACGGGAATGTCCCACGCCGACAACGGCGCGGTCTCGCGGACGTCAACGACCCCTCCGGTCGTCTTCGCCCCGATCTGCAGGTGCGGACGCGGCTTGTCCCAGGGCTTCGGCGCGGTGAGCGCGCCCTCGCCGGAGCCGGGTCGGGCGATGTAGCCCTTGTCCACCCACGGCTGCCAGTCGGGCGCGCGGGCCTCGCGGTAGAGTTTCGTGAAGGCCGGGTTTTCCGACATCTTGAGCGCGCCCTCGTCGCCCATGAAATATTCGTGGTAGCCGCCGCCCGCGCTGGTCGTCGTGAGGACCTGGTAGGTGGAGCGGACGATCTGCTCCTTCGTCGGATACTCGTAGATCGCGAAGACGTTGTCGTACCACTCGTGCGTCGTGTAGTAGTCGATGCCGCCGCCGGCCATGACGCTGATCGGGTTGACGCCGAGCATCCAGTTGAAGACGTCGATCTGATGCGCCCCGAGGTCGGAGATCACGCCGCCGGAATAGCGTTTGAACCAGCGCCAGTTGCGAAACTGGTGCATGTTCTCGTAGCCGTACTTGTGCAGCACCTCGGGTGAAAGCTCCTGGTGGAGGGGAAACCCGAGGTCCTCGGTGACGGCGCGATTCCACTCCGCGGTGGCGTTGGTGATGCGGCCGAGCAGATGCGCCTCGCGGATGATGCGATCGCGGGCGTGGATGTAGCGCGGGTTGCTGCGCCGCTGGTGTCCGATCTGGAGCAGCTTCCCCGTTTCGTGCGACGCCCGGACCATGGCGCGCGCGCCCTCGACGGTGTTCGACATCAGCTTCTCGCAATACACGTGGTGGCCGGCCTTCAGGGCGGCGCACGTGTGCTCGGAGTGCATGAAATCCGGGGTCGCCACGATCACCGCGTCGAGATTGGACATCGCGGACAGCATCTCGCGGTAATCCTCAAACGGCTTGGGATCGTGGCCGAACTTCTGGAGGAGGCGCTCGCCGTAACGCCGGTTGTACGGCCAGATGTCGCAGACGGCGCGAAAGCGGATGTCGGGAATCTTGAGCGCGGCGTTCAGGAGCACCCGCCCTTCTTCACCGCAGCCGATGAGCCCGACATTGATCGTGTCGCCGCCGCCCCCGGCCGGCGCACCGCGCAGGATATAGGGGGCGGCCAGCAATGCGGCGCCGAGCTTGGCCCCGGTGGTGAGAAAATCGCGGCGGGTGACCCCGGGAGCGGATGAAGCGGCCATGGCGTTGGGAGCGTCCCCGGGTCAGGAGATGCGGTCGCGCCAGAGCGCAAAACGGTCGTGACGGACGAGGACCAGCGCGGCCGCGAACAAGCCGATGTAGACGCCGAGCCAGGCAATGCCGTCGTCCTCCTGCACCACCATCAGGCCGAAGGCCAGGCCGACGTAAAGCAGCCCGGAAAGAATGAGCGCGAGGCGGGACTTGATGCCCAGCAGGAGCATTCCGCCGAGCACGATCATCAGGTAACCGAGTGAAAAGGCGAAATCACGCGTCATCCAGAGCTTCAGGAACGAGTTCGTGGTGATGTAGTCCGCCATGCGGCCCATGTTGGCCGCGTAATTGGCCCGGCTGTAGTGGCCCTGCGCCTCGAATTTCTGGAGTCCGCCCAGAAACGTGCGGAGCCCGAGGAAAAGCCGGAGGAGCAGGAA